>CAITQH010000029.1 GCA_903894475.1 uncultured beta proteobacterium | reverse complement strand
GTCGGCCTTCCATGCGGGCCAGTGCCGTGTGGATGCCTTTGCCAAAGCCGCTGCGCAGTTCCAGCAGGCTGCCCTGATCGGCAAGTCCGACCATGACGGCTCGCGTGTCGTAAACGCGCAAGCGGTTTTCCGGCACCACGTTGCGCAAGGCCAATGGGTCCGGTGCCTGCCAGTCCCTGACGATTCCCTGAAAGAACGACAGGTAATGCCGTGCCGCAGCCACCGCAGCGCGCTCATCGGCCACCAGAATATCGATCACGCCATTGCCGTGCTGCACATCGCTGGGGCCGATCTGCTCCGGCTTGAAGACGCCCAGACCGCCGCCCTCCACCATGGCCGGACCGCCCATGCCGATGTTGCTGCTCGTCGTCGCAATGATCACGTCGCAGCAACCCAGCAAGGCGGCGTTGCCAGCAAAACAACGCCCGGCTGCCACACCCAACACCGGCACCTGGCCGTTCAGACGCGCAAAGCTGGCAAAGGTTGAAACATGCAGGCCGGCCACGATGGGCATGTCCACATCACCCGGTCGGCCACCGCCGCCTTCAGCAAAAAGTACCACCGGCAGTTTCTGCTGCAAAGCGATGCCCAGCAGCCGATCCGTTTTCTGGTGGTTGCGCATGCCCTGTGTGCCCGCCAGCACGGTCGCGTCGTAGGCCATCACCACGGCTCGACTGCGCTCCGGTGTAAACAGGCCTTGGTTGATGCTGCCAATACCGGTCACCATGCCGTCGGCCGGTGTGTTCTTGATCAGGTCTTCTTCGGAGCGGCGGCTGCGCTGCGCCGCCACGGCAAGCGCGCCGTATTCCATGAAGGAACCGGCATCGCACAGGTCGGCGATGTTTTCGCGGGCCGTGCGCTGCCCCAGAGCGTGGCGCCTGCTGACTGCCTCCAACCGATTGGCATCGAGCGTGGGCGCATGACGGTCCAGCACGCGCTGCAGATCAGAGCGCAGCATGGTGGAGCTGCGCTCTGGTTTGGCCGTTACGCTCACATTGCTTGTGCCACTCTGCCGGCTCTGCGACGTCGGTTGCAGGTTTGCCAGCACCTCACCTTCAGCCACCAGCGCGCCCGCTTCCACGAAAAGTTCGGCGAGCCGACCATCGTGTTCGGCACGAACTTCGTGCTCCATCTTCATGGCTTCGAGAACGAGCAGCAGGTCGCCCGCCTTGACATCAGCGCCGGCGTGAATATGCCAGGCAACGATCTGGGCTTGCAGGGGTGAGCGGATTTCAGTCATGGCCGGATTTTGCGACAACGGCGAGGGGCGGGCGGTCAAACACGGGACAAGAGCCTGCGGCACAATAGCCGTATGAACCTTGCTCCCCTCATCCAACTTAATCGCGGTGGCACTTTGGAATGCCTGCACTTTGGCGCTGTGGCCGTAGTCAACACCCGGGGCCAGCTGCTGGCGCACAGTGGGGACCCGCATTGGCTGACCTTTTCGCGCTCCACACTCAAGGCCTTGCAGGCGCTGCCCTTCATGCAGGCGCAGGGACCAAAGCAGTTTGGGTTTTCTCCGGAACAGATCGCCCTGATGTGCGCCAGCCACAACGGCGAGGAAGCGCACATCACTCAGGTGCAGGGCATGCTGGACCAGACCGGCCTCACCTACAAGGCGCTGCGCTGCGGCTGCCACGTACCCCGTTTTTACAGCCTGCTCGGCAAGACGCCGCCGGTCGACGCGGTGTTTGACGACCGGCACAACAACTGCAGCGGCAAGCACGCCGGTTTTCTGGCCTACTGCGTGCAGCACGGACTGAGCCTGGACGACTACACCGACCCGCTGCACCCGGTGCAGCAAGCGATCCGGCGTGACGTGGCACGCGCCGTCGGCATGGACGCCAACGACTTCAAGCTGGGCATCGACGGTTGCTCGGCACCCAACTACGCCATGCCGCTTTCAAGCTTGGCCTACGGTTATGCGCGACTGGCCAGCGGAACCAGAGACAGCGAATTCGGCGAGAGCTTCGCCGCCCTGAGCGAAGCCATGACGACGCACCCGGATCTGGTCTCGGGCACCGGCCGCAACGACCTGGCCTTCATGCTTAGCGGGCGCGGTGATTGGGTCAGCAAGGTTGGCGCCGACGGCGTGCAGGTGCTGGGCAGCAAGAGCCGCGGCGAAGCCTTTGCCATCAAGATCATCGATGCCAACAAGGACGCACTGTTCGCCGCCAGCGTCGAAGTGCTGGAACAACTTGGCTGGCTGGACGACGCGCAGCGCGAGGAACTCAAGCCCTGGCGAGCGCAGACCCTCCTCAACGTGCGCGGCCTGCCGGTCGGTGAACGGCTGCCGGTCTTCAAGCTGCAGAAGTCCTGACGCACGGTCATCCCGCACCACCGGCTCGTCATCCCGGACTTGCCTTTTGTCATCCCGGACTCGATCCGGGATCCAGTGCTGCGCCGTTGCTGGATTGCGGGTCAAGCCCGCAATGACAAACCTGGGGTCCGCAATGACAATGAATTTCCGCAATGACAACGAACTCCCGCAATGACAAAAGGCCTCAGTCTTCGTAGCGGCCGAGCTTGTGTGCCAGTTCGATGGCTGAGCTCACTTCCATTTTCCTGAAGATATTGGCTCGGTGAAACTCCACCGTACGCTGGGTGATGCCCAGGTGCTCGGCAATCGTCTTGTTGTAGTGACCCTTGATCAATTCGTCGAGCACCTCGCGCTCGCGCGGGCTCAGGCTCACCAGTGCCTGGCGCAGCCTCTGCGCTTGTTGCTGCTCGTCGGTCATGACACTGGCGGCGGCCAGCGCCTGCTCGACTTTGTCCACCAGCACATTGTTCTGAAAAGGTTTTTCCAGAAAGTCCCAGGCGCCGTTTTTCACCGCTGAGACCGCCATGCTGACATCGCCGTGACCCGTCAGAAACAGAATAGGCCAGGGGCAGCCCAGCGCCTTGAGTTCCTCGAACGTGCTCAAGCCTGAGAGCGGCTCCATCCGGATGTCCAGCAGCACCACCGCGTGGCCCCAGTGCGGCAGTCGCGCGCGAACCGCTTGCAAAAAGACATCACCACCAGCCCATGTCCCGGCCTTGTGTCCGCGCGAGTCGAACAGCCAGGCCAGCCCCTCGCGAAAATCGGCGTCGTCATCAACGATATGAATTTCAGGGTTCATGCACCATTCTCCTGCGTCGCCGTTGAAGCGGCGCCATGGCTTGAGAGCGGCAACCACAAACTGAACATCGCGCCGCCCAGGACCGG
>CAITQH010000028.1 GCA_903894475.1 uncultured beta proteobacterium | reverse complement strand
CTACGTGGTGGACAGTCTGGAGGCAACCCTGTGGTGCTTCTCTCAGACCCAGAACTTTAGAGACTGCGTACTGATGGCTGCCAATCTGGGTGATGATGCCGACACGACAGCCGCCCAGGTGGGTCAAATTGCGGGAGCTTTCTACGGTGAGGATGCAATACCGCCGGACTGGCTGGTCAAGCTGACGATGGTGAATGAGATCAGGGCAATGGCGGATTTGCTGGCAACGCTCGCAGACTCATCGTCAAGTATGGTGTCGGATCGACAACCTTCGGCACAGCCGAATTAATGACTCCTAAGCTGAAGACGGACTCAACTCGACGGCAAGAGCCAGCAACTGCTCCTTCTGGCCTTTTCTGAGACTGGCGTAGCGGACAAGAAGTTCTGCGAGCCGGTCATCGTCACAGTAGAAATAGGCAACCGGTACTCGGAGCACCTTGGCCAGATTAACTGCAGTTGCATACGGCGGCTCGTGAATTCCAGTTTCGTATCGACTGATCCTGGCGCTGCTGGAGCCCTCATCCAGGCCAATCGCCACCCCCAACTTGTCCTGTGGAAGATCCATTCGCTTACGTGCGTCACGCATTCGTCGTCCGAATAGCGTTATGGGGATGGTTTGCCGGGGCATCCATCGATATTCGTAGAACGTCCTGTTCTTTTCTCTACGTAATTCGTAGAATGAAAGGCTTTATTACCGTGGAGTAAAGCCAATGGCAACCCAGGAGACCATGACAACCAAAGAGGCCGTGCTTCAGTTCTTGAAATCCAAGCCGGCAGTGGAGTTCAAATCAAGGGAGCTAGCCAATGCGTTGAAAGAGACCTTTCCGGCACGATTCGCGGACAAAGAAGCAGTTCAATTGGCTGCTGAAATTGGGGCCGGGGGGCCGTTGTGGCTGAAGAAAAATCCCCAACTTCACCGCTCAGAAGACACGCCACGCAAGTACTGGTTTGAATATGAGGAGCAAACCGAAACGACTCCTCTTGACCTGGCGATAGAGACAGAGAAGACAGCGAAAACCGAACATGAACTTTATCCAATACTCGCAACATTCTTGCTGTCCAGGCACCGACGAATTTACCCCAAGCGAATTGATGAAAAGAAGTCCTCTAATTCACACGGAAAAGACGGAAACAAATGGCTTCACCCGGACATGGTTGGCCTTGAGGACCTGACAACTGGGTGGGGCTATGAAATGAAGTCCTTCAGCGCCAAGGCCGGAGCGCAGCAAGCAAAACTCTGGTCGTTTGAAGTCAAACTCGAAGTCCCTCGAAGCAAAGTCCGTGAGTACTATTTCCAAGCGGTATCGAATTCAACATGGGCCAATTTTGGGTACCTTGTCGCTGTCAAAATCGGCGCTGATGCTCTGTCGGAATTACGACTTCTCCATGAGCTTCACGGTATCGGCGTGATTCTGCTCGACCCAGACAATCCTGCTGACAACAGTACGATAGCCATTCCTGCCCATGAAAGGCCCGATGTTGACTGGGGCACATGCAACCGCATTGCTGGTGAGAACAAGGACTTTCTCAAGTACGTCAAATTGATCGCGCAATTCAGCGACACCAATGAAACCAGTCTCAAAGAATGGGACGTTCCAAAAGGCTTTGCGGCTGAAGAATAGGTTCGGCGAGTGACTGTCTTCCCGAATTTGCCACGCACCGACCTTTGTCATGTTTCAAATTGCAGGCTCACACCATGAGCCTCACAAGTAGTAACCTGTTCGGACAACTACTCGAAAAGTAAACCGCCATGGACGACACGCCAATCTTCAAGTGCTGGGTCTGCCACGAAGTCATCGCCAATCCGACTTGGGACCTAAGTCGAAGCGTCCAGAAGTTCGGCACGGACATCTGGGAGGGCAAGGTGCGCGAAACCATCAACATCTTGCTTTCCCAGCAGATGTTTGTTTACGACAGCCAGGAATGCTGGCATTTGCACGAACCGGCGGTCGCTTCTGAACTGAAGCTCAAGACGACTTATCCGTCATCAAGCCCCTTCACGCCGTGCTGCCGATGCGGTATTGCGGTTGATCGGTCGTTGCCTCATATCAGCTACGCGATCACAGCAATGAATTTGCAGGACGCACCGGATGGCTGGCTCGGAGAGGTCATCGACAGCAAGGAGTTCGCCGTTCTGTGTCGGGATTGCGAAGAGCCCGATGAACCGGCTGCCGAGGATGCAGCCGAATACGAAAACCAGACCGAGAGAACCAGCGCATGAAAACCCACCATCCACGCAAGGACGACAAAGGCCGAGACGTTGAGATCAAGCATCCGAATCAGCCGACCAGTCAAGAGTCCTGGTCGACATCGGATCAACTCGCCACAGTGATCCCTGATTCACAAATGCCGACCAAGATTGCTGGCTTGCCGATTGCTTCGTGGAGGACGGCCCCGACGGCTGCTGCAGGTTGGCAACAGCTCGTACAGGATGCCAGGTTTGACGAACCGCCAATGCTCAAGGTGGCTGGCAAGGAACCTGCCTCCGGTGCTGTCGTAGTTGAACCGGATGGCAGAGTTTGGGTTGTGTCACCCAGTAACGGTCACGGTGGCTATACCAATACGTTCCCAAAGGGAAAACTTGAAACCAGTCAAGGCTTTAGCCTCCGAGCAAATGCCCTGAAGGAAGTATTTGAGGAATCCGGCTTGCACGTTGAATTGATGAGTTTCTTATGTGACTCGATCAGATCCACTACCGTGACACGCTACTACTTGGCCATGCGGGTGGGTGGGAGCCCGGCCGACATGTGCTGGGAAAGTCAATCAACTCATTTGGTCCCGATGGCACAACTGGCACGGTTCGTATCGCACCCCAATGACGAGATCGTGGTTCGTTCGCTCAGGGAAATGGCTCGATTGTCAGAGTCGGACATCGTTAGCGATCAATGGGGCTTGTCCTCTGTCCATCGAGTTTTGGCTACCGTCGCTGGTTTTCGCCGTCAATACGGTCATTGGCCGAAGCGAATCTTGATGGATCGCGGCATGGTCGAGGCAATCCCGAAATACGTCCTGACACCAATGGGTTGGGACATGTTGAATCGGAAATTGGAAATTGTCACCATTGATGAAGGCACTTTATTTGCTGAAGGTGATGCAGGCGAGCGATGCGAATATGGTGATCACTTTCACCTGCAGGAGGGGCCATCTGTGACATTTTGGATCTGGGGCGTTGAATTGATTGACCGGTAATCTCTTGCACGCGACGCCCCGGAAGCGATTCTTGCTGTCAACGAGTCTTGTAGAGCGCCTGCATCTGATCGATTGCCGCCACCATCGCACTGCGCAGTTCCGGCGGCCCCAGCACCTCTACGTGATAGCCATGGCGCAGAATGTCCATGAGCAATTCTGTCGGCTCCGCAAAGGGAACCTCAAGGACATATCGCCCGCCGGCGTCCAACTTGCCTACCTGATCAGGATGCCACTCCTCATCAGCCACCCAGCGCGTCGCGGCGACAGAAAACCGTAACCGTGCATTTTTGACGCTGGCACCACCATAAATGCCATAGGCCGAAGCGAAGGCGGCATCCAGTTGCTTGACAGACACCTCCTTGGCCTTGGCCGGCAGGAGTTCAACCGATTCCAGTGCATCCACAGAGAAGCGCCGCAATGCCTTTCGGGTATGGCACCACGCCTCCACGTACCAGTTGTTCCGGTAAAAGATCAAACGCTGCGGAGACAAAGTCCTTTCACTGTGCGTGTCGTGCTCGCGTGAATAGTGCTGCACCTGCAACCTCAACCGCTCCAGCACCGCCCGCGACACTACGCTGAAGTGGGTCGGATTCTTGCGTCGCTTGCCTATCCGACCCAGGCGGATCCGGTTGGCGATTTGTGAAAACTTCAGATCTTCTCGCCCCAGTATGGCCTCCAGTCTGGACAAGAGTGGCGCTACATGAGGTGCGAGCAGGCCGGGCTCCAGGTCGCACAGCAATTGGTGCGTTGTGAGCAGCGCGTAGGCTTCGTCAGCGTTGAACCAAAGTCCAGGCAGCTCGTACTTCGGTCCGAGCGTCTGTGCCGAGAACCGATAGCCGCCAGCATCACGGTCAAACACGATGGGTGCGTTGAGTCGGTCACGCAAATAGGCCAGATCCCGCTTCAGGGTTGCCCAGGACACCTCCAGCGCGTCCAGAAAGTCTTGACGGGACATGACCTTTCTGACGGCGAGCAGGTGATCGATTTGATAGATACGCTCAGTTCTATTCACGATTTCTCCAGGATTGGGGCTCAGCTTTTGAGCCCACTTGATGGCATCCTATCAGTCTCATGTTTCTTTTTCGGCAAAAGAATATGGATATCTTGATCTGAGGCTCGACTTGTGAGCCCGGGTAGTGCCATGCTGTAGCTGCCACTCAACAACTGAACTGAGTCAATCCAAACCACCATTCATATTTAGAAGGCGACAAACCATGTGGATATTTCTATCGAAGAGCTTCATCAGCATCGTTCAGAAACCGGGCGACACGGACATGCTCACGGTGCGCGCCCGTATCAAGGGTGACATTGAAAGCGTGTTCCCTGATGCCAAGGTCGAGGCCAACAAGGGCACAGATTACAAGTTCCGGGCGAAGGTGCCGCGGGAGGCAGTGGCCAAGGCGTTACATGATCAAGCGATGAGCATCAGCTACGCAAACTTTAAAAGCACGGTCAAAGACCGGAAGCGGCATGACGCATACATGAGTGTTTGGTCGGCGATGTATGGGGTGCAGGATTGATGGAGTTTGACCATGGCACTATGTCAGACTTTGAAGCGGACATCAGCAGCCGATCGACGTGACCTCTCAAAGATAGCGTGATGGTCGGTTCTCGACCTACCGTTGATGCATGCAAGGCCCAAAATCACGTACCGCCGGCGGCACAGCGCAGGTATGAGCACAGAAGCAACGGCAAACAAAAAAACATGCTAGCAATTAAGTAGCATGCTTTCCAATGCCGATGAGGGTAATACTGGTGGGAACTGAGAGATTCGAACTCTCGACCTACGGATTAAGAGAAAATTCAGGGCCCTTTTTGCAACTTCGTGGCGACGGCGGGGTCAATGAAATCAAGGACTTACGAGCGCCGACGCCCTTCATCCTGCACCACCTTGCATGACCAATTGGACAGAATTGGACAAAAATGCATTTTGTAGCACAGCTCCAATTCTATAGAAACCGGCTTATGAATTGTGCGAATTTTAGGGTCCAAGGTCGGTGGATAAAGGGCGTAGCTACACGAGAAAACAAGGAGTTTTTTCGTGCCCCTTCAACAACTTCCGACCCTGCTGAGCACCGAGCAGGTTGCTGAGCATCTTGGCATTAGCCAGAGAACGGTTCTGGCCTGGGTCCAGCAAGGCAGATTACCCCGTCCCCTGAGGTTGGGCAAGGCTCCGCAGTGGGAACTCCACGAGCTCTCGAAAGCCATCGACGCTGCCAGAGCAAAAAGAGATGTGGCGCTCAACGAACCAAAGCGTCGTATGCCGCAAGCGACGTCCGGCGTTTCGAAGGGCTACAAGAGTTCCAAGGAACTTCAGTTGATGATGGCATTGAAGCGCGCGCAACTGGACCGAAATACACCGTGGACTGCTTCCACTCGTCGGCCATATTGACGTTCCTTGGGATTTTCGAGGTTACTACTTCAGCCAAATGGTGTAGTCCATCTTGCCGAGGTGGTTCGAAATGTTCGCAATGGCGATAGCCTGCCCCACGCTGGTCAGATTAACGGCGAAAAGGCTGTCCTTAGCGAACTGTTCAAGCAGCCGCAGGTATGAAGGAGCCTGTTTGCCAAGCTCTTCTTTGAACGCTGTGCCACTGGCAATGCCAAAGTATTTGTATTCTGTGTTCTGCATCTCGTAGATGTCTCCGCCCAGAATGTTATTGACCGATGCCGCGCCGGCGTATTGAAGGTGTTGCTTTTGTGATTCAGACAACCCAAACCCCTCAGTTGAAAAACGCATAGCCGTTTGACCGAATGGCTCAAGGCCCGAGACTGCTGGTAGTTCTTGGACAATGACTGACCTCACCATGTGAACGAATGACAGCAGAGCAATCTGTGGCGGCGTGAGTCTCGGGACTACTTGGACAGCTTCTGACAATACGATGTCTTTGTAGTCGTTCGTCTGCCTTGATACGCGCTCCGAAATTAGTGTGGACAGGATATGTGGATTCGCCGCCGCTCCCTTGCGAGCGCTTGCTTGCACCGCATCGTTTATCGCCGCTTGAACATCGGGCTCACGAAACTTTTCCAGGACAATCGAAGCAGCATCGTTGACTAAGCGATTTTCAAGGGTTGAGGCAAAAGCTCTGACGTGTTCCTCTGCTGCTCGTCTTGCTTCGTCCCGTAACTGCGGGAAGTTGTCCCTAAGAAAGACGGCACAAAGTTCGCGCATATCACCAATGGATAGGCCGTGGACGTGGACGTCCCTTCCAGCCTGAATTGCTGTTGAACCGCCTACGGCAGCTTGCTGTTGCCTATCGTCAAGCATCTTTAGTCCTCCCCTATTTGTTATGCAGCTTTCCAACGTTGGCGTCCCGCCCAGCCTGAATACCAATCGATGAACTGGAGACCTTCTGGGTCTGGCCTAATTTTCCCCTGTTCCGTTTCAGGAAAAACGCTGAAAACGATGCAGCGAGCGCAGCAGCCACTGCGGCAGCAGAGTCAAACCCCGGCTTGTAGACCACCCACAGGATTGATAGAACTAACGCTGTTAGCGAAGCGAGAATTGCAGCGATGCGCATGAGTTCTTCCTTTACTAATCTACGTCCACACCAACTGGGAGACTTTCGACATCGGCTGCAAGCGGGTTGCTTGATGCAGGCAGCGCTTTGCCCATGGCCCCCGCGATGAGTGCCAATAAGGACCCTTTGCGGGCCTGATAGAACGCATCAAAATCATCAGCGCGCAAAGTTGTCGGTGCAATGAGATGGCTTGACAACAATGCGTTCATAGCCTCATCAGACAACTGCACCTGCTTGTGCTCCTGCAGCTTCTTCAAGTATGTTGAGGGGGCCGCACCGCCAATCATGCGATTGGCTTTATAGGAGATAGGCGTCTTGTTGACGATGGCGTTGTAGGTGTCGCGTTTGATGCCTTTGGCCTCGCACCATACTTGCGGGAAGATGTGATGGATGTCCAAGGCGATGTCTTCTTCATCCAGTTCCTTAATCTCCGCCTTCCAGAAGAAGTCCTTCGCGCCCTCGCGGAGTACGAGCATGTTGATGCCCTTATAGGCGGCGCTCAACCGCGACTGCAAGCGGTCGAGGCGGTCGGGGCTGAAGGTGGCCTCCACCACGGTTCGGGGGACCACTGTGTCGTTGTCCACCCATTGCAAAAGCTCATCTACATCATTGGCAATACGTGTCTCAACTGCGCCGCCATAAAGCTCGCCCAGTACGCCGCACCAGTACCAGCGGGATAGCTTGTCATTGATTTTTGGCTCCAGCCAGCGTTCCTTGAGCAGGGCCAGTACGGCAGCCAATGGAGCAAGCTGTGTGCGATACGGGAGCTCGCGGGGGTCGCGCACATGTTCTCGACGGAGGAACTTGGCGACCAGCATGAAGCCATCCTCCACAGTGCCGGCCCACTTTAGGTAGTCTGCAAGTTCCAGGTCAAGAATGGCCGCCCGTTTGGCGCTCACTGGCGCCACTTGCTTGTCTTTCTTTCCAGCAGCCAAATCGCTGTTGTGCTTCTCTAGCGTATGGAGCATGGTCACGGCCTGCAGAAAGTCGGTGGTCTCAACTTGTTCCAGCACAGGTTCCTTGCACATCCGTTCCTGCCGGGACACCACCTTACGCTGTTTGCTGCCGTACCAGTCATCGCGCAGGTTGTAATTGTCGGCCGCGAAGGTTGCGGTCATCAGTTCAAAAACGTTAAGTGGCACGCCACCCGTGTTCACCTTTTCAAACACAAGGCAGACTGCCTCTTTGGACGTGCTTCTGTGCAGTTGAATGACTGGGAGTTGGTAGTTTCGGAAGGCGTCCAGGACCTTCTCGCGAAACTGCATGTAGGTCTGAAACTTCTCTACGCTAATTTTTATGAGCGCCGACTCCCATAGGTCAGACTTAAGTGTCTGGTCGCAGGGGAAGTACATCTGAGTACATTCCAGCTCCGTCGAACTCAAATCGAGCGCCACATCTCGTCCAAAATTGCTGCGCAGAATGCGGTCAGGTTCTACGGCCACTATCGCATTTTCAAGTCGGTCTCCGCCCTCCAGCGCCGTCGGGATGTGCCAGTAATAGTGACGCTCGATGGCCTTACCCTTGTCCGTGCGAGTTTTCACCGCCGACTTCAACGCAAGCACCTGTGTGAGTGTGGTCAAACGCTGCTGCCCGTCCAGTATCAGCAACTCCGCATTGGTATTGGATGGCAGTTCTACCCCTTCCACGGGCCGGAGCTGAAAGCGAGCCTCGCCGCCCGTCTCAAGCAACATCACGGCACCGACCGGGAAAGAGCGGGCGATGCTCACTAAGAGACTTTGGATGTGGTCGTCATCCCAGACCCAGCCACGCTGAAAATCGGGCAACTGAATCTTGCCCTTGACGATGTCAGACAGGATTTCGGGCAGAAGGCGTTTGGTGCTGTCAAATGTGGACATAAGGCTGGCTTAGATGGTGGCGGTAGATTGCTGCTCTACCAACGTTGTTGCGATTCGGGATTGCTGTTTACGTGCAGCAGTTAGGCGCAGGCGCAAGTCGGTGCAAAGGCGGCGCAGCTGTTTGACGCGGGTGACAATGCGGCATTGTTCGATTAAGGGAGGGAGAGGAATCATGGTCGCTTTGACTTTCCCGACATTTAAATTTGGCTGTGCACCACCAGCGGAAAGTTCGCGTATCTCGTCGTAGCTTTTCTCGAAAACAAGCTTGATAAAACTGCGATGTTCCGGCGAAGGCTCCACAAGAACAATAGCCGCGCACGCTTGATTTGTCGCCGCATTGATGCACAGCTCTGACACTTGACCACGCGTTTTGCCCTGTCCATACATGGCTACGATTAGTGTTCCAACTGGGTAAACCGACAAGCTGGTTTGCACAAGCGCCATTTCTGTGACGTGCTGCGCGGTTTCTACAATGAACGGCTTGCCAGTTTCGCCGCTGGTTACCCAAGGAATTGAACCACCTTCAAAGAAAGCGGTGTTGTCTCTGGAAGGCGTCGTTCCAGTCCCGACATGGGCCAACGCCTCGATGGGAACCCACTCCCACCCGCTCGGCAAATCAATTGGTTTTTCGCCCTGAGCAACCGCTACCAAGGACTTGTCTTGCTTGATTTTTCCCGCGGCAACAAGGCAGCCTCTTTCAAGGCGGATTTTCTTCAACAACTCGCTGGCAGGCTCATCTTGCGGGTCTTGGGGAACGAGTAGGCCCCGCACTG
>CAITQH010000027.1 GCA_903894475.1 uncultured beta proteobacterium | reverse complement strand
GGCATCCCCGCTTTGGGAACGACCCATGCCGATTACTTCTTCGGCGAAATACCTTGCACGCAGCAACTGACTGTGCAGCAGATTGCCGGCCAGTACGAAGCGCAAACCGGTGTTGCCATCATCGACTGCCTGCGTCAGCGCGGCCTCACGCCGACCCAGATGCCGGCGGTGCTGGTGGCCAATCACGGCCCCTTTGCCTGGGGTGCTGATGCCGATGCCGCGGTACACAACGCCGCCGTGCTGGAAGTGGTGGCGCGCATGGCGCTGCTCACGCTGCAGATGGACGGCAGCTTGCCGGCAATGCCGCAGCAGTTGCTGGAAAAGCACTTCTTTCGCAAGCACGGCCCCGGGGCTTATTACGGGCAGGGCTGACATGCCCCTCCAAACCGGACGTTGATATCAACAGACCGATGGTCGGCAATGTCGGGATGACTTCGTTCCAGGGAGCTCCCGCATCCGACCATGACCGGGTGCTCACCAACAGCAGCTTGCGGGAAGCACAGTTAATTTCACCGGAAGTTAATCGAAGAGACTCGCGATGGTCGCCATTGGCAAAAACAGCCTGCTGGTCGACAGGTTCAAGGGTATGAATCCGAAGTGCTGATAAAAATCAGCAGCCAACGCATCTTTCGCATCAACCACAACAGCCATGGCAGCAATACCGCCGGCGGCTTGCAGGCTGCGGCGCAGTGCATCCATCAGCAAAAATTCTCCCATTCCTTGACCTTTGAGTCCTTGATCGACTGCCAATCGTCCCAGTAAAGTGACGGGCAATTGTGGATAGCGAGGCAGCTTGCGTGCCAACTCTGGAGGTACTTCATTGGCATAGATGGGTGACGCTGACAATGTGTAGTAACCCAGAACCTGGGAAGCGGGGGGTTGAACTAGCGCAAATACGGCGGCAACCCGTTTCTCGCTGTCTTGGCGCGCTTGGTTTTGGAGATAACGATCAAGCGTGGGGCTACCACACGTGAAGGTCTGGCGCTCGTGTACTTTTTGCAGCGGCAGCACCCGCCAAGAGGTGAGGTGCACGGTTCTATGTGCCCGATGTGCCCGTCATGGTGCGGTACTGCATACCGGCTTGGTGCAAGCGATCATTGGGTTCTGGTGGATTGAGCAGGGCCTGGACGAACCGTATCTGCTCTTCGCGCTCCAGTCGAATGGTTTCATGCGCTTCAATAATTCGGATCGCAGCCTCTTGGGCACTGGCGACCACAAACTCACTCAAAGTTCGGGTGGAAAGCATAGCTGCTTGCTGGAACAACGCTTTTTGCTCGTTGCTAATGCGCGCCTCAAGGCGTGAGCCTCTGGCCTTGGTGGGAGAGTTGATACTGGTTTGCATGCTCTTCATCTTTCAAGGAACAACGCATTTTGAATTCTTGACGGCTAAATTGTACGCCAATTGTCCGTACGTTATCTCGATCAAAACATCGACAATTTCTCTTGTTTAAGACCCGTTGCCAGCCATCACCGGCCGCTTCCTGGCATCCAAATTGGGTCGACTCGGGAAGACGGTTTTGCAAGCAGCGTCATCAAGACCAATTTCTTATGACAATCACGTCTTGATGTGGAATGTGATGCAAAATGATGCCTTTCTTGATGCAGGAGCTGGCCATGCGAACCACTCTCACCATTGATGACCACTTGTTTGACAAAGCGATGTCCTTGGCCGAGCCCGGCATGGAGAAATCCGAGCTGATTAGGGAGTGCGTGAAGGCGTTCATTCAGCGGCAGACAGCACGTCGGCTTGCGGCGCTGGGTGGCACGGTGCCAGAGATCCAGCTGGTGCCGCGTCGTCGTGAAGAGGCAACGCTTTCATGAGCGTGCTCGTCGACAGTTCTACGGCCGAGGCTGCGGCTTTGTAGACATGAGTCTGCTGGCTGGCGCCTTGCTCAGCGAGAAGACGTTGATCTGGACTTTGGACAAGAAGTTTGAGCTGCTTGCAGTGGAGTTGAACAATGCGTACCGTCCAAAGCTGCATTCCTGAGATCAGGCTTCGTCCGCCACCCGGCCCACCTGCACGCCGGTAGGTCTCTTGCCACCGCTCACGCCGAGGCGGTGCTGCCAAGATCAGAAAAGTTGCTGATTCGGATCGCACCATCCGGGAATCGCGCGACGACCTCCAGCTGCCCGCCCATCGCTTCGATGTGACTGCGCAGAGTTGAAAGGTACATGTCGGTGCGTTTCTCCAGCTTGGCGATGGAGGGTTGCTGGACGTTCAGTACGTCGGCCAGCATCTTTTGCGACAGGCCACGCGCTTGACGCAGCTCGTTGAGCGGCATTTCGGCAAGCATCGCTTCTGCCTTGACCTTGGCTCGACCTTGAGCTTCTGGTGACATACGCGAGCGCAGGTCAGAAAATTTGTTAGCCATCAATCAGCCCTTCCTTTCGAAGTTGCTCCAAGTGTTCATCGTAGAGTTCGTCGGCGATCGGGATATGGACGTCGTACCATCGGTCGTCGCCGGTCTTGTCTCCACCGATCAGCAGGATGACCGCCCGTCGAGGATCAAAAGCGTACAAAGTTCGAAACGGCCGACCATCGTGCTGCGTTCTTAGCTCCCGCATGTGGCTGTGCCTCGACCCATTGATTCCGCTGCTGTGCGGAAAGCCCAAATGGGGGCCGCGATCTTCCAGCAGGTGCACTGACGCGTCCAGTGACTCCTGCTCGCCTTCGGACAAGCCCGCCCACCACTCGCCGAAATTGTTTGTGTACTCAACTTCCCATTTCACGTGGGCAGTATAGCTTCGAGGGAATATGCCGTCAATGGAATGTTTGTGTCGATCAGGCTTCGTCCGCCACCCGGACCACCTGCACGCCGGTGGCCTCCAGTTCTTCGCAGAACGCCAGGGGTGTCAGCCAGTCGGTAACGATCATGTCGATCCGGCTAAGGGGGCTGGTGAGAAAACTCGATACGCAGTTCATCTTGGTGTGGTCGGCCACGATGATCACCTTGCCGCTGGAGTTCTCGATCATGGCCTTGTTGACGCTGGTCTCCGTGCTGACGGCGCTGGTGCAGCCCTTCTTGATGCTGACGCCGTTGATGCCCAGCACGGTGATGCTGGAAAAGATGCCGTGCAGGCCGCTCAGGGTCAGGTCGCCGACCAGTGACTTGGAGTGGATCCGGTAGTCGCCGCCAAGCAGGATCAACTCCTGTTGCGGGTCCAGATCGAGTGCCAGGCAGGCGGCGTTGTTGGTGACGATGCGTGCCTTTTTTCCACGCAGATGGTGAATCACTTCCAGCGTGGTCGAGCCGCCATCGGCAAAGACAGTTTCGTTCTCTGAACTATGAAGCATCTGGTTGACAAAATCTCAAATGAGATACATAATCCGAGGCAACTTAGGAAAAATCACCGTGACCGCACAAACCTCCATGCTTCACATTCGGGTGGACGATGACATCAAAGAGCAAGCGACACAGACGCTGACGGCGATGGGCATGTCCGTGTCGGATGCGGTGCGCCTGTTCTTGCGCCGCGTCGTGATCGACCAGGCCTTCCCGCTTGAACTCAAGGTGCCAAACGCCGAGACCCTCGCCGCAATGGAAGAGTCGCGTGCCATGATGACCAAACGTCGCGCCCGCTTTGCGTCTGCTGACGAACTGTTTGCTGATCTTGAAAAGAACAGCAGCAAGTAAGCGCGCAACGCTGCCACGGGCCGCCGACTACTCAAAAGTGTTCCTGAACGATTGGCAACGGCTGTCACACTCCGGCCGTTTTGATCTGGTGCGGCTGAAAGAGGCAATGATGTTGCTGATCGCCAATGACGCACCGCTTGGTCCTGAATGGCTGGATCACGCGTTGAAAGGCGCATGGGCCGATCACAGGGAATGCCACATCGGTGGCGACTTCTTGTTGATTTACCAGATCGAGGCCAACGCCATCAACTTTGTGCGATCGGGCACTCACTCTGAACTTTTCAGCAACTGACAGAATCTTGAAGCAAGCTGCTTGGACTGCACCTGGCGTGAAGATGCAACGCTTTCATGAGCGTGCTCGTCGACCGTTCCGTATGGGTTGGACACTTCAAGCAGTGCACCAATCATTTGGTTGCCTTGCTCAGCGAGACAAAGCGCATTCCTGAGATCAGGCTTCGTCCGGCACGCGGACCACCTGCACGCCGCTGGCCTCCAGTTCTTCGCAGAACGCCAGTGGCGTCAACCAGTCGGTGACGATCATGTCGATCCGGCTCAGGGGGCTGGTCAGAAAACTCGACACGCAGTTCATCTTGGTATGGTCAGCGACGATGATCACCTTGCCGCTCGAATTCTCGATCATGGCCTTGTTGACGCTGGTTTCCGTGCTGACAGCGCTGGTACAGCCCTTCTTGATACTGACGCCGTTGATGCCCAGCACGGTGACGCTGGAAAAGATGCCGTGCAGACCGCTCAGGGTCAGGTCCCCTACCAGTGACTTGGAGTGAATCCGGTAGTCCCCGCCGAGCAGGATCAGTTCCTGTTGCGGGTCCAAGTCGAGTGCCAGGCAGGCGGCGTTGTTGGTGACGATGCGTGCCTTTTTTCCACGCAGATGGTGAATCACTTCCAGCGTGGTCGAGCCGCCATTGGCAAAGACAGTTTCGTTCTCTGAAATCAGGGATGCCACGTAACGTCCGATCAGGCTTTTTTCGCGCTTGGCTGAATGGTCTTTCTCCTCAAAGAATTCTTCCATGCGCAGCCCGGAGACCGAGATTGCGCCACCGCGCGTGCGCTCCAGCAGTTTGTGCGTGGCCAGGGCGTCGAGGTCGCGCCGGATCGTGATCTTGGAGACGCCGAACTCGGTGGAGAGTTCATCAGCCGAGACCGACTGGCGCATTGATAGCATCTCCAGAATTTTCTTGTGCCGGTAGTTCGATACCTTCATGGTTTGACTCTGTTTGGATTCGCTCATGTTTGTTCAGTCCGATGTCTTCAGCAATTCGCGCAGTGCCGGTGCGGCCAGCGCCTGGTAGAGCGCGTGCGACTGTGCTCGCCGGTGCGCATACACGTGGGCGTTGGCGGGTTGGGGTTCGTAACGGACCGCGCGACTGCCGCCGTGGGCGCGCGCGAAGGCCACCGGGTAACTGGCTTCCAGAGCAACAGCAACCGCGGCGGCAATCCAGGCGCCCAGCGACGTGGCTTCCGTGTTGTCATAGCGCATCACCGGGCGCTCGAACACGTCACTCTGAATCTGGTTGAAAAGCTCGGACTTGCTCATGCCTCCCGAGACCGTGACCGACTGCACGGCGCCGCACAGGTGTTCCACCAGTTCCAGGCTGGCCTGCATCTCGATGGCGATGCCCTCCAGGATGGCGCGTGCCATCTCGCCGCGCGTGGTGCCCAGCGTCAGGTTGAAGAAGACACCGCGGGCCTGCGCGTCCCAGTAGGGTGATCCGCTGCCTTTGAAATGCGGCAGGGCCAGCAGCCCGTTGCAACCCGCAGCTGCGCTGGCAGCCTCGGCGTTGAGCTGCTCGAAGCTCAGCTCGGGCCCCTTGTTGTTCTGGCAGAGGGATTCCTTGAACCAGCGATAAATCGTGCCCGAAGTCAGCACGGCAGCTTCGACGATGTAGGCGTTGGGCACGGCAGAGACATTGCAGGCCAGACGCATGCCAGCGTCGAGCGCCGGCTTGGCGCTGTGCCCTATCAGGTAGGAGCCGGTGCCGGCGTTGCAGACAGCGCGTTCGCCGGAAAACAGGCCGAGTCCGAGTGCTGCGCACTGCTGGTCCCCCGCAGCGGAAATCACCGGCAGACCAGCGGGCAGTCCGGTCGCACTGGCCAGGGCGTGGGTCAGGCCGCCCACCACCGAACCCGGCGCGACCAGTTCGCACAGCATGGATGCCGGCACTTCAAACAGTTTCAGCAGTTCGGCGTCCCAAGAGCGCGTCTCCAGGTTGAGCAGATTGGTGCGGCTGGCAAAGCTGTGGTCGGTGACAAAGTGACCGGTGAGCAGGTGAATCACCCAGTCCTGAATACCCAGCAGCTTGTGCGTTTTGCTCCAGATGTCGGCGCGATGCTGGCGCAGCCAGCGCATCTTGACGGCAGAAAAAACCGGTGAAATCTTCAGGCCGGTCTTGCCGTAGACCAGTGCGTTGGAGTCGCTCATGGCCTGCGCCATGTCCGCGCTGCGCCGGTCCTGCCACATGATGGCCGGATGCAGGGGCGTGCCCTGCCTGTCCACCGGGATCACGGAAGAGCGCGAAGCGGTGACGGCGATGCAGAGTGGCTCCAGGCTCTTGGCGCTTGCAGCCTCCGAGCACGACTTCAAGGTTTCCAGCAACACCTGCTGCCACTGCATCGTATCCTGCTCGACCCTGCCGTCATCGAAGAAAACCGGCAGGTTCTCGCGCTGGGCCAGGTGCACCGTATGGCCGTGGGCGTCGTACAGGGTCGCCCTGCTGCTGCTGGTGCCGATGTCGACGGTAATGATCGCTTTCATGCCCACCTTGAGGAAGCTTTGCTCAATTTCATTGTAGAACTGGATGTGATCATTGTCGTCGCTTCACCAGATTCGTAGTGTATAAAATGAAACATATTGACCGATGAATGTCTCAATTTGATCGTTTGAAAGTCCGCCATGAAGATCGAAAAGCGTTTTCTGACCACCATGAACCGATGTTATTCGGCCAACTGCATCGAGGCCGATGGGGAGTCCCGCATTCTGCTGGCCACCGAGGGCGAGGGACCCTGCCTGGCCTGGACCGGAGTGGACTATGCCGAGTCCCACACGGTGTGGGAGGGCCCTGGCGGCACCATGTCGATGGTGCCCATTGCGGGAACCAATGGCGAGTTTCTGGCGGTGCAGAAGTTCTTCAAGATGTTCCAGTGGGAAGAAGCCAAGATCGTCCACGTGCGGCCGCGCCCGGACCGCGGTTACGAGGTCACCGATGTACTAAAACTTCCCTACATCCACCGCTTCGACCTGCTGACCGTGGGCGGCAGGCATTACTTCATCGGCTGCACGCTGGCAACGACCAAGGAGTCGAAGGAAGACTGGTCGAACCCGGGCAAGATCTGGGTTGGCGAGTTCACCGGCAAGGGAGAGTTGGAGGTCCGGGTCCTGAAAGACGGCTTGAGCAAGAACCATGGGTACAGCCGCTTGACGCAAAACGGTCGCATGTCGGCGCTGGTGACCTGCGAACAGGGCGCTTTTGAGGTGACGCCCCCAGCAAGCGCGGATGCCGACTGGACCGTGCACCAATTCATGGATTGGCCGATCAGCGATATTTCAGCCGTCGACATTGACGGCGACGGTGAGCTCGAATTCGCCACGATCGAACCCTTTCACGGCTCCTGGTTCCGCCTTTACAAGAAGATAGCCGGCCAGTTCCGCAAGGTCTACGAGCATCCCGAGGTCTCCGAGTTCTACCACGTGGTGCTTGGTACATCGCTGGCCGGTGTGCCGGTGTTCATCGGCGGGTGCCGGCGCGGCAAGCAGCAGCTTTTCTATGTTCGCGCGTCGAAAAACGATCCGCTGGCGTTTGAGCTCGAAGTGATCGAAGAGGGTGTCGGTCCGAGCAATGTCTACGTCCGGCATGAAAAAGACCGGGACATCATCGTTGCAGCGAATCGGGAGAAGGCCGAGGCGGCGCTGTACTTCGTGACCGGTTCTTGATCTTTCGCAACAAACGATGAAATAGGATCAAAATGATTGATTAGATCAAAAATATGCTCATAATATGAAAAGTTATCGAAATTGTTGAATCGAATTGATCGTTTTCGTTTGCTGCCTGCGATGGCAAACCGGAACAGCTAAGAGGAAAAGAAATTGGCAAAAGTAGATGAAATCACCAAGGAATCGTGGGTTCTAAGCACCTTTCCGCAATGGGGCAGCTGGCTCAACGAAGAGATAGAGCGCGAGGTGGTGAAACCCGGCACCTTTGCCATGTGGTGGCTGGCCTGCACCGGCATCTGGGTCAAGTCCGAGGGCAACACCAACATTTGCATCGACCTCTGGTGCGGCACCGGCAAGCGCAGCATGAAGAACCCGCTGATGGACGCGCACCACCAAATGGCGCGCATGACCGGCTGCGTCAAATTGCAGCGCAACCTGCGCGTCTCACCGTTCGTGATCGACCCGTTCGCAATCCGCCAAGTGGACGCCGTGCTGTCGTCACACACGCACAACGACCACATCGACATCAACGTCGCTGCCGCAGTGCTGAAGAACTGCCCGACCACCGTGCCCTTCATCGGGCCGCAGTCCAGCACCGATGTCTGGCTCAAATGGGGCGTGCCGCGTGAGCGCATCACAACCGTGCGCCCGGGTGACGTGGTCAAGGTGGGCGATGTCCAAATCGTGGTGCTCGAAGCGTTTGACCGCACCATGGCGCTGACCATTCCTGCAGGCCAGACGGCCAAGGGCAAGCTGCCACCGGACATGGATGATGTGGCGGTCAACTACCTGATCAAGACACCGGGCGGCAGCGTCTACCACAGCGGCGATTCTCACTATTCCAACGGTTACGCCAAGCACGGCAACGAGCACACCATCGATGTGGCGCTGGGCAGCTATGGCGAGAACCCGCGCGGCGTCACCGACAAGATGACCTCGTCGGACATTCTGCGCATGGGCGAAGCGCTGAACTGCAAGGTGGTCATCGCCTACCACCATGACATCTGGTCCAACTTCATGGCTGATCCGATGGAGATCAACATGCTTTGGAATATGAAGAAGGACCGGCTCAAATACAAGTTCAAGCCCTTCATCTGGCAGGTCGGTGGCAAGTTTGTCTTCCCCGACAACAAGGACGACATGGAGTACCACTACGAACGCGGCTTCGATGACGTCTTTACCAAAGACACCGACTTGCCCTTCCCGTCCTTCCTCTAGCAACGATCGAAGGCGACACCATGACCTCACCCGTCCACGGTCTGCAGCTCCAGGGCGTGAGCAAGCGCTTTGGCAGCGTGAG
>CAITQH010000026.1 GCA_903894475.1 uncultured beta proteobacterium | reverse complement strand
GCTGCGTTGATGATGACAATAAAGTCACCGGTATCGACGTGAGGCGTGTAAATGGCCTTGTGTTTGCCGCGCAAACGGAGAGCAACTTCGCTGGCTACTCTTCCGAGGACCTTATCGGCCGCGTCAATCACAAACCACTCGTGCACCACGTCAGCTGCTTTCGCGCTGAAGGTCTTGGTCATGAGTTTTCTCTATAAAGAGGGTTTGTCGGGCTCTTTTCCACGGTCGGCGTTCCTCTGATGGGAATCTCTTAGGTGGGGAATGAACTTCGCCGCGGAGCCACAAAAGCGCTGCGAAGCCGAGCATTATAAGGGATTTAGCAGGTAAAAGGTTCGCCAATACTGCACCAAAGGCGGGTGGCGTGGCTTGCGCTCTCCGGCCCACGCTCGCGGTCGACTAAATTGGTACTCCAACGCTTCCTCGCGAACCGCACTGTTGGCACGCCCACTCCGTGGTAGCCGCGAATGGGCCCTGCGCTCGCAAGCCACACCACCCACCTTCACTAGCGATTGAGCACTCTGAAATCCCGACTACCCGCGCCAGACTGGCAAAAGTCAGTCCACCCTCCGAACTGCGTCATCCAAACCCGACACTTGAGTTCGCTGTTTGATCTTCGAAACCAGCCTGGAATCTGGCGGCGCAAGCTTGCCGCAATCGGGATAATGCGCCATCATGGAACTATCGGGTTGATGATCTCATCGCCAGTCATCCGATGGAACCCTTACGTGGACCTTGATGATGCCATGTGCTTGCCACTCACCTTGCCTGAACTTCGGACGGGCCCTAAGGTTTCCGAAGACGTTCGATGTCGCGGCAAATCTGTTGGCGTTCCAAGAGCGGGTCACAGTTCGACCATCTTTGTAGAAAGTGGTAATTTCCGCCACCTTGCGTGCCAGTAACTGGTCTTTGAACACGCTTGGGTCTATGGGATCGAGCGTAATCGGTAAGATATCTGATTCCACCAGTCCCGGACCAGAGGGGAGACCTTCCCTATCCATACCGGTTTCGCCCTTCGCGGGTGCTTTCGGACGAACAGCTGGTGAGTCATACTTCCGATGACAAGCAGTGCATAGGACGAGAATGGCCTTCTCAAAGGGCTCATGCTCTAACTTGAACGCTTCTTCGAACTGCTTGAGATCAACCACCACTGCGTCGCCCTTGTCGATGGCTCCGAGCAAGAGATCGATTATCTGAATGCGGTCCCCTCCGTGAACGTGTGCGGACTCGAGTTTCTCCTCTGACCCGCAATGCTCACAGGCTCCCACGACGGCCCGCTGCCTTTTGGTGATCATGTTTACAACATTGCGAAACCGTGGTCCGATGTATCGCTTGAACTCAGAGCTCGTGCCTTTGAAAGTCGCCAATTAGTCCCCTAGTAAGCCCACCCACTTTATTGTCAGATTGTAGATGGCGACTGGAAGCAATCCCGCCAGGCCACGGCAGTCGGATTGCCTAAACAAACGTAGGAAATTCATCTGCCAGACAGCCGGAAATCGCCACCGAATCTTTCAGATCTATAAGCGCCTCATGTTTTCCAACGCATCGCTTTCTTGGACTGCCACGGTCGCCCCAGGGCTGGTGGATTGGGTGTCCGATCGGCGGCCCCATTCGCGCTTACCGCGTCGGTCGGCATACTCGCTTCATGTTGAAGCCAATACGGCCGAGATCCGGCGAAATGTGCGCGCGAGCGTGGAACAGAGAGCGGACACCCGGTCCGCCAGCCCCACCACCGGCAGTCGCGCACCGTTCAGGTCCAGCCGAGGCGGTTAACATTAGCCGATGTTCAGCTATCGCCACGCCTTCCATGCCGGCAACCACGCCGACGTACTCAAGCACATGGTGCTGATCGCTATCATGCGGCATCTGACGCAAAAAAACACTGCCCTGACCGTCTTTGACACCCATGCCGGGGCTGGTTTGTACCGGCTTGACGGTGACTACGCCGAGACCAGCGGCGAGGCAGCGGAGGGATTCTTGCGACTGATAGCGGCAAGACCGCTGCCGGGCGGTCTTGCCCCGGTGATTCAGGATTACCTGGATCTGGTCGCCAGTTTCAGCGCGGCAGGCGGTCACAGGATTTACCCCGGCTCACCTTTCATCGTCCAGAGCCTGCTGCGCGAGCGTGACAAACTCAAACTTTTTGAACTGCACCCGACAGATGCCAAGACATTGTCGGCCAACGTTGCCCAGCTTGACGCCGGGCGTCAGGTGGCTGTGCTGCGCGAAGACGGCTTTGAAGGCCTGAAGAAATTCCTGCCACCGCCCGCTCGGCGCGCGCTGGTGCTGAGCGATCCGAGTTACGAGATCAAGACCGATTACGCTCGCGTCGTTACCATGGTCGCCGACTCGCTAACGCGATTTGCCACCGGCAGCTACGCCGTCTGGTATCCCCTTATTCCTCGTCCGGAAGCGCATGATGTTCCGCGCAAACTGAAAACTCTGGCTGCCAAGGCTGGCAAGGCCTGGCTGAATGCAAGCTTGACGGTGAAGTCAAGCAAACTGACAGCGAATGACGCCGGCGAGGTGATCCGCCCGGGTCTGCCCGCCAGTGGCATGTTCGTCATTAATCCGCCCCATACGCTCAAAGCAGCCCTCGGGGTCGCCTTGCCGCAGCTGGCAAAACTCCTGGGGCAGGATCGACACGCCACTTCGGCGTTGGAGTCGGCAGCCTGATTTGACAAGCACGCTGATGTCAGTCAGCAGACACCTGGCAGGGATAAACTCAGCAGCACTTCGGAAAACAACAAAGTTCCATGATTCTTGTCACAGGTGGCGCAGGCTACATTGGTTCCCATACTTGTGTTGAGTTGCTCAATGCGGGCTACGATGTGACGGTGCTGGACAATTTTTGCAACAGCCAACTTGAAGCGCTGGAGCGGGTGCAACGCATCACGGGAAAGAAGCCATTACTGGTTGAAGGCGACATCCGGGATTCGGCAACACTTCTGCAGACCCTGCGGCGCAGCGGCGCCAGTGCGGTCATCCACTTCGCCGGGCTCAAGGCGGTCGGGGAGTCGGTCAAAAAACCTCTGGCTTATTACGACAACAACGTGGTGGGCACGGTGCGTTTGCTGCAGGCCATGGCGGAGTGCGATGTCAAGACACTGGTCTTCAGTTCTTCGGCCACGGTCTACGGAGATCCGCAGCAACTCCCGCTGACCGAGCAACACCCCTTGTCGGCAACCAACGCCTACGGCCAGACCAAACTGATGATCGAGGAGATACTGCGCGACCTGTACCGCAGTGACCCGGAATGGCACCTGAGCATCCTGCGCTATTTCAATCCGGTAGGTGCCCACAGCAGCGGTCTGATCGGCGAAGACCCTCGCGGCACGCCCAACAACCTGTTGCCTTTTGTGGCTCAAGTCGCGGTCGGTCGGCGCGAGTTCCTGAACGTCTGGGGCAAGGACTACGCCACACCGGATGGCACGGGTGTGCGCGACTATATTCATGTGGTGGACTTGGCGCTCGGGCACCTCAAGGCACTGGAGCGCCTGCGACAGCGCGCAGAGTGTGTGGCGATCAACCTGGGTACCGGCGTTGGTTACAGTGTGCTCGATATGGTGCACGCCTTTGAAGTCGCCAGCGGCAAGCCCGTGCCTTACAGGATAGGGCCACGCCGCGCCGGAGATATCGCCAGTTGCTACGCTGATCCGTCTCAGGCTCTGGCGCTGCTGGGATGGCGCGCCACGCGAGGGCTTCAGGAGATGTGCGCAGATGCCTGGCACTGGCAGAACAGCAACCCCAATGGCTATGCGATGATTTGAACTGCAAGGACACCAGGGAACAAGAACATGTGCAATGAAAGTGGATTGAGCAATGGCTAAAGGAATGATTCTGGCCGCGGGCCAGGGTACCCGGGTGCGCCCGCTGACACGCGACCTGCCCAAGCCGATGGTGCCGATTCTCGGCAAACCGGTGATGGAGTACCTGATCGAGCATCTGGCACGCCACGGCATCATCGAGATCATGGTGAACGTGGCCTGGCATCACCACAAGATTGAAGAGTATTTTGGCGACGGTCACCGCTGGGGCGTGCAGATTGGCTACTCCTACGAGGGTGTTCGCGACCACGGCGACATTTTGCCGCGCCCCATGGGTTCGGCCGGAGGCATGCGACGCATCCAGGATTTCAGTGGTTTCTTCGATGAGCCAACCCTGGTGCTGTGCGGCGATGCGCTGATTGATCTGGACATCACGGCGGCACTCGCTGAACACAAGTCAAAGAATGCTATTGCCAGCGTGGTGGCCCTTGATGTGCCGCTGGCAGACGTGCAAAGCTATGGCATCGTGGTCGCCGGCCCGGACGGACACATCGAATCCTTTCAGGAAAAACCGAAACCCGAGGAAGCGAAATCCACCTTGGCCAGCACCGGTATTTATATCTTTGAGCCCGCCGTGCTGGGCTTGGTCCCCTCTGCCACGGTGTACGACATTGGCTCGCAACTGTTTCCCGACCTGGTCCAACACGGCCTGCCGTTTTTTGCCCAGAACCGCCCTTTCAACTGGATTGATATTGGCCGCGTGAGCGACTACTGGTCGGTCCTGCAGCGCGTGCTGCGCGGCGAAGTGGCCGAGATGAGCATGCCAGGGCGCCAGATCAAACCCGGAATCTGGGTTGGACTCAATACCTCGATTCCATGGGACAAGGTGAGCATTGAAGGCCCAGTCTACATTGGATCAAGTGTGCGCATCGAACCCGGGGCCACCATCGTTGGCCCGGCCTGGATCGGACACGGCAGTCACATCCGAACCGGCGCCAAGGTGGTGCGCAGCGTTCTATTCGAGTACACCCGTATCGCAGCAGATATGCGGTTTTTCGAAATGATCGTCTCGCCCGACTATTGTGTCGATCGTTATGGCGAAACACTGTACCGCGGCGACGATACTTCCCAGCTGCGCTGGGGCGATGCCAGAGCATAAGTGGAGAAAAACAAAGCATGCTGATACAACCCGTTGTCCTGTCTGGTGGTTCAGGCACACGCTTGTGGCCACTCTCGCGCGAGAAATACCCCAAGCAACTGTTGTCACTGATCGGTGCAGACTCACTGCTGCAGGCTACGGTAAGGCGCGTCGAAGGCATTGCAGGCGCTGAACTGGCAGCGCCGATGATCGTATGCAACGAGGAATATCGTTTTGTCATTGCCGAGCAGTTGCGCCTTATGGGTAAGCCCGGCAGCATCGTGCTCGAACCCACAGGAAGAAATACCGCACCAGCCCTTACTTTGGCAGCCTTGGCTGCCAGCAAGAAGGAACTTGACCCGGTGTTGCTGGTGATGCCTTCTGACCACGTCATTACCGATGTAGCGGCATTTCAGAGTGCTGTGCGCCAGGGTGCCGAACTGGCTGCCAACGGAGTGATCGTCACCTTTGGCATCACTGCCAATGCGCCCGAGACTGGCTATGGCTACATACAGTCGGGTGCTGCTTACGCCGCCAATTCCATTTCGAGTGGCAACGCCAAATTGATTGCCAGGTTTGTCGAAAAGCCGGATCTGGCGACCGCTCAAAGCTACCTGGCAGAGGGTTCCTATCTGTGGAATAGCGGCCTGTTCATGATGCGTGCCTCGGTCTGGCTGGCTGCCATGCGCGTCTGCCGACCTGACATCTTGCGGGCTTGTGAAAGTGCCTGGGAGCAAGGCTCTGTTGACGGTGAATTTGTTCGGATCGAAAAGACTGAGTTTTCCAAATGTCCCAGTGATTCCATTGATTACGCTGTCATGGAGCGTCTTGCAACATATAGCAGCGCGACGCCAAGCGGTGCACTGCCGCCCGGCGTGGTACTGCCGCTGACGGCCGGTTGGTCGGACGTGGGGGCATGGGACGCCTTGTGGCAGGTTCTGCCCAAAGACGGTGCTGGCAACGTCAGCCAGGGCGATGTCATGCTACAGGATTGCCGGGACACGCTGGCCCTGTCTGAAGGGCGTTTGCTTGCCTGCATTGGTGTTAGCGACCTGGTGGTTGTGGAAACTGCGGACGCCATTTTGGTCGCGCACAAGGGCAAGACACAGGACGTCAAGAAAATTGTTGACAGTCTGAAGAAACAGGGTCGGCCCGAGGGTTCAATCCACCGCAAGGTATTTCGCCCCTGGGGTTGGTACGACAGTATCGACGCGGGTGAACGCTTCCAGGTCAAGCGCATAGTGGTCAAACCCGGCGGCACGCTCTCGCTACAAATGCATCACCACCGCGCCGAGCACTGGATTGTGGTGCGTGGTACGGCCCAAGTGACACGCGGCGAGGAAACCCTGCTGCTCTCGGAAAACCAGTCCACCTTCATCCCTTTGGGTACGACGCACAGGCTGGTGAACCCGGGGCGCGTACCGCTGGAAATGATCGAGGTGCAGTCGGGCTCCTATCTGGGCGAAGACGATATCGTGCGCTTCGAAGATCTGTACGGACGTTGAACATCGAACATCCCGTTTCGCGTTGGGGACAGAGCTGAAGGTCTGTCCCGCAAGGTGAACATCCAACATCCCGTTTCGCGTTGGGGACAGAGCTGAAGGTCTGTCCCGCAAGGTCATAAGTTTCTTCCAATAATGATTTTCTGCACGTCAGACGTACCTTCGTAAATCTGACAGACCCGCACGTCGCGGTAGATGCGTTCCACCGGAAAGTCGCTCACCACGCCGTAGCCGCCCAGTGTCTGGATCGCCACACTACAGACTTGTTCGGCCACCTCGCTGGCAAACAGCTTGGCCATGGCGGCCTCCTTCAGGCAGGGGCGACCGGCGTCGCGCAGACTGGCTGCGTGCCAGATCAACTGGCGTGCAGCCTCGATCCGGGTCGCGCAATCGGCCAGCCTGAAACCTACTGCCTGATGGTTAAAGATAACCGTGCCGAAGGTCTCACGCTCCTTTGCGTAAGCCAGGGCGCACTCAAAGGCACTGCGCGCCATACCAACGCTTTGCGCAGCAATGCCGATGCGCCCGCCTTCGAGTCCACCCAGGGCAATCTTGTAGCCTTCGCCTTCGACTCCAATCAGGTTCTCGACCGGAATGCGGCAGTTGTCAAAGTTGATCTGCGCCGTGTCACTGGAGTGCTGGCCAAGCTTGTCTTCGATACGCGCCACGACATAACCCGGTGCATCGGTCGGTACCAGAAAAGCACTCATGCCCTTCTTGCCTGCACCCTTGTCAGTGACCGCAATAACAAGCGCCACATGGCCGTTCTTGCCACTGGTGATGAACTGCTTGACGCCGTTGATGACATAACCATTCCCCTGCCTGGTCGCCGTTGTCCGCAGTGCCGATGCATCGGAGCCGACATGCGGTTCGGTCAGACAGAAAGCGCCCAGCATCTGGCCCTGCGCCAGCGGCGTCAGCCATTGTTTCTTCTGCTGCGCGTTGCCATAGCGCAGCAGGATCGCGTTGACCGGGCAATTGGTGACACTGATAGCCGTGCTGGTGCCGCCGTCGCCCGCTGCGATTTCTTCCAGCACCAGTGCCAGCGTGACGTAGTCCAGGTCGGCGCCACCCCACTCCTCGGGCACACAAATGCCGTAGGCACCCAGGGCCGCCAGCCCCTGATGAGCTTCCTTCGGGAAATAATGCTCCTTATCCCAACGGGCCGCGTGCGGCCAGAGTTCGGCCTGCGCAAAGTCGCGCACCGCGTCGCGGATCATTTCCTGGTCTTGGGTCAACAGCATGGGGGCCCCTATTCAGTTGGGGACAGAGCTGGCGCACTTGGTGTCGCTGCGGTCTGTCCGACAAGGTTTAACAAAGCTCAAGCGCAACAGCTGTTCCTTCACCACCACCGATGCACAGTGTGGCAACACCCTTCTTCAGACCGCGCGCCTGCAATGCATAAAGCAGGGTGACCATGATGCGAGCGCCACTCGCACCAATCGGATGACCCAGCGCGCAGGCGCCGCCGTTCACATTCACGATTGCATGACTCAGACCCATCTCATGCATCAGTGCCATAGGCACCACGGCAAACGCTTCATTGACTTCCCACAGGTCGACATCTTTCACACTCCAGCCAGCCCTGGCCAATACCCTTTTTACCGCGCCGACCGGCGCCGTTGCAAACCAGTTGGGCTCCTGGGCATGAACCGCATGACTGACGATGCGTGCCAATGGTTTGAGGCCCAGCTTGGCAGCACTTGAGGAGCGCATCAGCACCATCGCAGCAGCGCCATCGTTGATCGAGGAGCTCGATGCGGCTGTGATCGTGCCGTCTTTCTTGAAGGCAGCTTTCAGCACGGGAATCTTCTCCAGTTTGACTTTACCTGGGCCCTCGTCAATCGAAATCACCGTATCTCCGGCGCGGCCCTTGACAGTGACTGGTGCGATTTCGCCGGCGAAGGCTCCCGACTTTGTCGCTGCCTGCGCACGCTGAACACTGGCAATGGCAAATTGATCCTGCTGCTCGCGCGTAAAGCCGTATTTGGCAGCGCAGTCCTCACCGAAAGTACCCATCGAACGGCCCGCCTCGTAGGCATCCTCCAGACCGTCAAGCATCATGTGATCAAAAATCCGGTCGTGCCCAATACGATAGCCGCCACGGGCTTTGGGCAGCAGATAGGGCGCATTGGTCATGCTTTCCATGCCGCCTGCTACCAACACGTCGGCGCTACCTGCCAGCAGCATGTCATGGGCAAACATGGCGGCGCGCATGCCCGAGCCGCACATTTTGGACAGCGTCACCGCACCTGCACTGATCGGCAAGCCTCCTTTGAACGCTGCCTGGCGCGCTGGTGCCTGACCCTGTCCGGCCATCAGACAATTGCCGAACAGAACTTCATCAACCTGATCGCTGCTGATCCCGGCACGCTGCACCGCCGCCTTGATGGCAAAGCCACCCAGATCGTGAGCGGCAAGACTTGAAAAGTCGCCCTGAAAGCTTCCCATGGGGGTGCGTGCGGCGCTGACAATAACGATGGAATCGGTCATGGTATGGATCTCCTGAAAAAAATGGTCAAACGGTGTTGGTGATCTGGTTTACTTAAGCTGTTCGGGCCGAAAACGCTTGTCATGTTCGTACGGGAACACATCAAACACGTGGCCCGCCAGAATGCGCTCCTTGTGGCCTTGCCAGAACGCCACCTCCAGCAAGTCCGGGTGGTGTTTCATGAATGACTCGCGCACTGCCTGGTTGCCCAGCAAAAAGGGTCCGAAGGTCTCGGGAAATACATCTTTGCTGCCCACGCTGTACCAGACCTCGTCCGACATTTCCTCTTCCTCGGTACGCGCCTGCGGTACTTTGCGGAAATTGCAGTCCGTGATGTACTCAATTTCGTCGTAATCGTAAAAGACAACCTTGCCGTGTCTTGTGACGCCAAAATTCTTCCACAGCATATCGCCCGGAAAAATATTGGCCGCCACCAGATCCTTGATGGCGTTACCGTACTCGACGACGGCACGCTCGATTTGGTGACGCGCGAAGAGCGCCGACGGAGACTTTGGCTCGAGGGCAGTGCCACCGGCGTCAATGGCTTCCTGCAAGTAGATGTTCAGCGGAATCATGCGCCGCTCGATGTAGACGTGCTTGATGATCACTTCGCTCAGACCGTCGTCGTCGCGCTCACTGATCTGCAACTGACTCGGTGCAAATTCCTTAATTTCGGCAATCAACTCGTCGGCGAAACGGTGGCGCGGAAAGCCAACCTCGCTGTACTCCAGCGTATCGGCCATGCGCCCGACCCTGTCATGCTGCTTGACCAGCAGATACTTGCTCTTGATCTGTTCACGGCTGGTGTCCTTTTGCGACGGGTAGTGGTCTTTGATGACCTTGAACACATAAGGAAAGGACGGCAGGTCAAAGACCAGCATCACCATGCCCTTGATGCCCGGCGCAATGCGGAATTTGTCGCTCGAATGTCGCAGATGGTGCAAGAAGTCACGGTAGAACAGCGTCTTGCCCTGCTTGGCAAGGCCAAGCGCGTTGTAAATTTCGTTGCGCGGCTTGCGCGGCATGATGCCATGCAGAAACTGCACGTAGGCCGACGGAATTTCCATCTCCACCATGAAGTAGGCTCGCGCAAAACTGAACAGCATCAACAGGTCGTCTTCACCAAACAATGCAGCATCAATCACCAGCTTGCCCTGGACGTTGTGCAGGACCGGCAGCGCAAAGCCCGATTCACTGAAGCCATTGATCAGCTTGCCTACGATGTAACAGCCCTTGTTGCGAAAGAACAGCCCCGTCAAGACCTGGATCTGCAGATTGGCACGCAGCGGAGCATTGCGCAGGCGCTCGGTGATGGCGCCTTGCACCAGGGCAGCGTCGCGCTCCAGGTCGTCAAATGCCAGGCGCAGGCCGAAGTCCTTCAGCAAGCGTGCCAGGACTTCCTGCATGCTGGCATTTGTCGGGTAGTAGGCGCGGTAGGTGGGACGCGACTCGGGCTCACCGTTTTCGATGTACTCCGTACTGACAGCAGGTCGGACAAAGATGAAGTCGTTCTGAAAATAACTGCGGTGCAAAATCTTGGTGGTGACCGAGTTGAAAAAAGTTTCAGCCAGTTCCGGCTGATGGTGATTGACCAGCAGGCCGATGTAATGCAGCTTCACCTGCTGCCAGATGTCCATGGATTGTTCGCCGGCTTTGAATTCGCGTTCCAGACGCTTGGTACATTCACGCACCTGAAGATCGTAAAACTCGATGCGATCGCGCTGGGCGCGCTGCTGGCCGTGCCAGTCTGCAGTTTCAAAGCGGTGCTTGGCGCGTGCTGATTCGGTCCGGAAAAGATGGTAGTGACGGTTAAAACCATTGATCATGGCCTTGGCAATGTCATAGGCAACGCCGGAATCGAGACGTTGTGGAAACACGGCATCAAGCTTTCAACACGCTGCCACGCGGGTAGCGCTTGAGGGCGCTTCGAAAAACGTTCACCACCTCATCGGACCCGTGCATGCTCACTTCCAGGTCCTTCACCAGGCCGTCTTGCAAGCCATAACACCAGCCGTGCACCGCGACTTTTTGACCTCGGCTCCAGGCATCCTGAATCACGTTCGACAAGGCCACATTGCCGACCTGTTCGATTACGTTCATTTCGCACAATACGTCTTCCTGCTCGGTCGCATCCAGGTGTTCAATTCGGCGACGGTGCCGCAGCTTGACATCGTGCACATGACGCAGCCAGTTGTCAGCCAGACCAACACGAGTGCCGCGCAATGCCGCCAGCACACCGCCGCAGCCGTAATGTCCCACGACCATGATGTGTTCGACCTTCAGATGATCGACCGCAAACTGGATCACCGACAGGGCATTGAGGTCGGAATGCACCACGACATTGGCTACATTGCGATGCACAAAAACCTCTCCTGGATCCAGACCCGTGATTTCGTTGGCCGGCACGCGACTGTCAGAGCAGCCAATCCAGAGGTATTTCGGCGTCTGCAACTGAGCCAGCTGGCTGAAAAATCCGGGACGCTGCAGTTCCATGCGCGCGGCCCAGGCGCGGTTGTTGTCGAACAGGTGCTGAAGTGATCGAGTCGTCATTTTGCTCAGCAGGTCTCGGCAAACAATTCGCGTCCGATCAACATGCGCCGGATTTCACTGGTGCCGGCGCCGATCTCGTAAAGCTTGGCATCGCGCCACAGGCGACCCAGCGGATACTCATTGATGTAGCCATTGCCGCCAAAAATCTGCACCCCTTCACCAGCCATCCAGGTGGCCTTTTCGGCACACCACAAAATCACCGAGGCGCAGTCCTTTCGCACCTGGCGCACATGTTCAGCACCCAGCAAATCGAGGTTCTTGGCAACCGTATAGGCAAACGATCTTCCGGCCTGCAGCACGGTGTACATATCGGCCACCTTGCCCTGAATCAGCTGAAATTCGCCAATGCTCTGACCAAACTGTTTGCGGTCGTGAATATAGGGCAGTACGTTATCCATCACCGACTGCATGATGCCCAGCGGCCCGCCCGTCAGCACCGCGCGCTCGTAATCCAGCCCGCTCATCAAGACCTTGGCACCGTTGCCCACACCGCCCATTATGTTTTGCGCCGGAACCTCGACATTGTTGAATACCAGTTCACCGGTATGCGAACCGCGCATGCCAAGCTTGTCGAGTTTCTGCGCCACCGAAAAGCCGGCCATGCCCTTTTCAATCAGGAAAGCTGTCACACCGCGGGCGCCCAGTTCCGGCTCGGTCTTGGCGTAAACCACCAGGGTGTCAGCGTCCGGCCCATTGGTAATCCACATCTTGCTGCCGTTAAGCAGGTAGGAGCCGCCCTTGTCTTCGGCTTTGAGCTTCATGCTGATGACGTCACTACCGGCGCCGGACTCACTCATGGCCAGGGCGCCGACATGCTCGCCGCTGATCAGTTTGGGCAGGTACCTGGCTCTTTGCTCGGGCGTTCCATTGCGTTTGATCTGATTCACACACAAATTGCTGTGGGCGCCATAAGACAGACCGACCGAAGCGCTGGCCCGGGAAATCTCCTCCATAGCGATCATGTGTGCCAGGTAACCCATGTTGGCGCCGCCAAACTCTTCTCCCACCGTGATACCCAGCACACCCAGGTCGCCCATCTTGCCCCACAGGTCCATTGGAAATTGGTCGCTTCTGTCTATTTCACCGGCACGCGGTGCGATTTCAGTCTGGGCGAATTCACGCACCGCATCACGCAAGGCATCGATATCCTCACCGAGCTGAAAGTTGAGTCCTGGCATATTGTTCATGGTTTCCTTCTCCGTTGTTTCATGATTTCATTTCGCATTCTTCTTGCCGATTTGCGATTTTTCCTTGCCCGGACTCTTGGCAAGCAGCGCCCTGGCCTCGCGCTGGTGCACCTTGAGCTCATCGAGATTGGCTTGCAAGTCCGTCATCTGGGCTTCCAACTGCTTTTGGTGCGCGGCAATCACCGTCAGGAATTTCTGCAGCTGCGGCCCGGTATCTCGCGGGCTGTCGTACATGTCAATGATTTCCTTGGCCTCGGTCAGGCTCAGCCCGAGGCGCTTGGCCCGCAGCGTCAGCTTCAACCGGGTGCGGTCACGCCCGCTGTACACCCGTGTGCGTCCACCAGGGCCGCAACGCTCGGGTTGCAACAAGCCCATGTCTTCGTAAAAACGCATGGCGCGGGTGGTTAGATCGAACTCGCGCGCCAGATCGCTGATGCTGAAGGTGGTGGCCATAACTTGTGCTCAACAATGGTGACTCGGCAAGTAGGTGTGCTCGCCTAGAATGTCGGTCCTGATTGACGTTTACGTAAACGTCAATTATGGAGCAAATCAGGAACCCTTTTGAAATCACACGTCACCGAACTTGAGAAGCAGTTGTATTACCCGCTCGGTGATGCCCTGCCGGCGCCAGGCGCCAGCCTGAATGTTGCCCCCGGCGTCAAATGGTTGCGTATGGCATTGCCGTTTGCACTCGATCACATCAATCTGTGGCTGCTGCGCGATGAAATCGATGGCCGAGCGGGCTGGAGTGTCGTCGACTGCTGTATCAACACCGAGCAAGCAAAAGCGCAGTGGGAACAGATTTTTGCCAAGGAACTCGAAGGTCTTCCGATTCTGCGCGTCATCGTGACGCACATGCATCCCGACCATATCGGCCTGGCGCACTGGTTATGCCAGCGCTGGAATGTCACTTTGTGGATCAGCGCAACCGATTTCAACCTGGCGCGCATCGGCAGCGAGGGTGCAAGTGGCTTTGGCGGTGATACGGCAGCCGTGTTTTTTGCAGCTCATGGTTTGAATGACACAGCCTCGGTCGAGAAAGTCAGGGGCCGCGCCAACTACTTCAAGACTTTGGTGCCGACTGTGCCACGTCACTTCCGCCGCCTGATGGACGGTGACGCACTGACCATTGGCGCTCACCAATGGCGCTGTATCAGTGGTTATGGCCATGCGCCTGAACATATCTCGCTGTATTGCCCAAACTTGCGGCTGCTCATTGGCGGCGACATGATGCTGCCACGCATCTCCACCAACGTCAGCGTCTACGACCAGGAGCCCGAATCGAACCCGCTCAAGCTATTCTTGGACTCGATTGACAAGTTCCTCCTGCTGGATGCTCAAACGCTGACGTTGCCGGCCCATGGCAAACCCTTTACCGGCCTGTTTCGGCGCATCGAGCAGTTGCACGAGCACCACCGGGACCGTCTGGCTGAAGTCATGGCAGCGTGCCAGCTCAAACCCTGCAGCGCTGCCGATATCGTGCCGGTGCTGTTCAAGCGCACGCTGGACCTGCACCAAACCACCTTTGCTATGGGCGAGTCCATCGCCCACCTGCATGCGCTCTGGTTTGAGGGGCGCTTGAAGCGCAGACAGGGCGACGACGGCGTCTTTCGATTTGCGGCAGACTAAGAACCTGTCCGCAGCACCAAATCGTCTTTAAGTTGCCGGCGCAATGCCGCGAAGTCTGGCAGTACGGAAGCCACCGTCTCCCAAAATCGCGGGCTGTGGTTCATCACGCGCAGGTGACTCAACTCGTGCACGACCACGTAGTCAATCAGCGCCATCTTCAAGTGAATCAGGTGCCAGTTGAGTCGGATCGAACCGCCAACCGTTGCACTACCCCATCGGGTCGCTGCCCTGCTGAGCGTCAGTTTGCGCCACTTCACATGCAGCATGGGCGCGAAATGATCGAGGCGTTCGGCAAAGATTCGTTTCGCCTGACGCATCAGCCAGGCCTGCACTGCATCCCGAATTTGCTCTGATGTGGCGCTCTGAGGCAAAGCAAGGGACAGCGTCAATGGCATGCTTTCGGCTGCAAACAACGCGCCAAGCGCACCTGTTGCCAGCGCCGTATCCAGCACCACTTTGACTTGTTCTCCCAGAAAGGGAAACAGGGTCGCGTCGCGCCATTCGATGCGCTGCTCGATCAAGCGCTGATGGCGTTCACGGGTCTCGTCCAATTTCTTGACGATCCAATGCGCTCTTTCCTGCAAGGCGGCGTCCACGTCGCGCAAGGCCACCCAAGTGGGTGCGCGAACTGCCAGACCCTCCGGGCCGACAACAAAACCGATCGTGCGCCGCTTGCCGCGCTTGAATTCATACGCCACCAACAGGTCGCACAAACGAGCCTCCCGGTTAGCGCGCGGGTGAAGAAATGAATTCAGAGGTAAGCCTCGGGATCAATGCGACGCATCTCGGCTTCGATCCAGGCCTCGACCTCGCGCATCAACTCTTTGGGCTCGCGCCCGACGCTGGCAATCGGACGTCCAATTGAAACCTGGACCACACCCGGATATTTGATAAAGCCCTTGCGCGGCCAGCATTTTCCAGACGATACCGCGATCGGTATCACAGGTGCTCCGGCTTGCACCGCCAGACGCGTGCCGGCAGTCTGGTAAGTGCCCTGCTGCCCGCGCTCAATCCGTGTACCCTCTGGAAACAGGATGATCCAGACCCCCTGTTCGAGTAAGGCCTTGCCCTGGATTACCACCTGTTTGAGCGCCTTGGCACGGGAATCACGGTCGATATGGATCATGTCCAGCCGCGCCATCGACCAGCCGAAAAACGGAATGCGCAAGAGTTCGCGCTTGAAGACAAAAGCCAGCGGGTGCGAAATCAGGGTCGGCAACAGCAAGGTCTCGAGCGCCGACTGATGCTTGGACAGCAGAATCGCTGATGTAGTTTGGCCCGTGGGCAGATATTCCATGCCGCTGACTTGGACCCGCACACCCAGAAAGACACGAGTGCCCCAAATCACGACACGAAACCAGTTGACTGCAAACCACCAAAGAGGCGTTCGGCGAACCCAGAGCGAAGCAAAAACCAGCGCCAGCCCCCACGGGATGACCGTCAGCAGCATCCACGCCATGTGCAAGACGGACCGGATCAAAGGCATCACGCTGCTTTGGCTTCCCGTGCAATCAGGAAATCAGCAAAGGCCGCCAGATCGGCGTGGACGCGCGTCCCTTTGGGAAAATTATCAGGCAAAGTGCGCCCGCGGTAGCCTGCACCCTTGCCGGTCAACACCAGATGCGGCTCGCAGCCAACCGTCACCGCGCCCAGCAAGTCATTGACGGTATCGCCTACCATCGGCACACCGCGCAGGTCTATGCCGTAGCGCTCACCGATCTGTTCAAACAGACCGGGCTCGGGCTTGCGACAATGACAGGCCGCATCGGGTGCATGGGGACAATAAAACACGGCATCAATGCGCGCTCCCACATCAGCCAGCAAGCCATGCATCTTGGCGTGCATGGCGTTGAGCGTCGAGACATCAAACAGGCCGCGCCCCAAGCCGGACTGGTTCGATGCGATAACCACATGCCAGCCGCCATGGTTGAGCCGTGCAATCGCTTCCAGCGCACCGGGCAGGGGCGTCCATTCATCCGGCGATTTGACATAGTCGGCACTATCTTCGTTGATAGTGCCATCGCGGTCCAGAATAACGAGCTTCATGTGTTTCTGGCTCAACTGGCAAGCTTGGAGAGATCGGCCACCCGGTTCATGGCCTCATGCAAACTCTTGAGCAGTCCCTGACGGTTCAGGCGCAAGTCGAGTTCCTCAGCGTTGACCATGACACCATCGAAGAAATCATCCACCGGTGCCCGCAGATCAGCCAGGGTTCGCAAAGAGTCACTGTAGTCGCCGCTCTCGAACTGCGCATTCGCGCTGGGCAGCACTTTTTTTATCGCCGCATAAAGCGCAATTTCGGCGGTTTCCCTGAGTAGCACCTCACTGACATGGGGATCCACGGCCGGCGCCTTCTTGAGGATGTTGCCAATGCGCTTGTTGGCAGCGGCCAGTGCGGCAGCTTCCGGCAAGGCGGCAAAAGCACGCACCGCGGCCAGCCGTTTTGGCACATCGTTCAAACGCTGAGGCTGCAAGGCCAGCACAGCATCAATTTCTTTGGCGCTGTAGCCCTGCTCACGCAGCGCGCCCGACAAGCGGTCAAAGACGAATTCGCTTAAGGGCGCCAAATTGGCATCTATCTTTTCACCAAAAGCCGGGCTGGCCTGGGCGAGCAGCGTGCCGAGGTCAAGCGGCAAGTCCTTTTCGACCAACATCCGGATCACGCCCAGCGCGTGCCGGCGCAGGGCAAACGGATCCTTGTCGCCACTGGGCAGATTGCCGATGCCAAACATGCCGACCAGAGTTTCGAGCTTGTCGGCCAGAGCCACCACGACGCCGGTCGAATTGCGCGGCAACTCATCGCCTGAAAAGCGCGGCTTGTAATGGTCTTCGATAGCACTCGCAACCTCGTCACCCAAGCCGTCATGCCGTGCGTAATACGCACCCATGGTGCCCTGGAGTTCAGGGAATTCGCCGACCATGTCTGTCAGCAGATCGGCTTTGGCCAGCCGGGCTGCGCGGTCGGCCTGCTGCGCCAGCTCTGGGCCACCGAGTTGCTGGCCGATGGCCATGGCGATCGCACGCACCCGCTGCATGCGCTCGCCCTGACTGCCCAGCTTGTTGTGATACACCACCTTGTCCAGACCCGACACCCGCGACTCGAGCGTCTTCTTGCGATCCTGGTCGAAGAAGAACTTGGCGTCGGCCAGTCGTGGACGAACGACGCGCTCGTTACCACCAACCACGGCGCTGGTGTCGGTCGGGCTGATGTTGCTGACAACCAGAAAGCGGTTGCTCAGCCTGGCGTTGGCATCAAGCAGTGGGAAATATTTCTGGTTGGCCTTCATCGTGAGGATCAGGCATTCTTGCGGCACGTCCAGAAATTCCGGCTCAAACGCACACACCAACACGTTGGGACGCTCCACCAGACCCGTCACTTCATCGAGCAAGGCTTCGTCTTCGATGGCCTTGACTCGACCGCCCAACTTGCTGGCGGCGGTTGCAAGCTGGCGCACGATCTCGGCACGGCGCTCGGAAAAACTGGCGATCACGGCGCCGTCCCGCTCCAGCGTTGCCGCATAGTCGTCGGCCTGCGCGATCAAAACCGGCGAGCAGGCGGCTTCAAAGCGATGTCCCTGCGTCGTGTTGCCTGCGGTCAAGCCCAGAATCTTCACTGGTACCACGGCGCTGCCATGCAGCGCCACCAAGCCGTGCGCCGGGCGCACAAACTGCACGCTGGTCCAGCCGGGCAGTTCGCAATCGCTCTCCAGTTGGTAGCTCATGACCTTGGGGATCGGCAAGCGTTCGATTGCCTGTTGCAGCGCCTCCTGCAAACCACTGTCGAGCGTGGCGCCACTGACCAGGCTATCGTAAAACAGAGTCTGATTTTTGCCGTCACCTTCTTTTCTCAGCGCCGCTGCGGCCGCCACCGGATCCGTCAGATCGGCACCCAGTGCCTGCAGTTTCTTGAGCAATGCGGGTGTCGCCTTACCCGAAGCATCGAGCCCCACCGACACCGGCATCAATTTCTGTTGCACCGTCTTGTCGGCGGCCTTGCGCCAGACCTGGGTAATGTGCGCCGCCAAGCGGCGCGGCGTGGCGTAAGCCGTCACCACCGATTCAGCACTGACCAGGCCCTGGACGCGCAACTGCGCGGCCAGTTCGCTGGCAAACGCATCGCCTAATTTCTTGAGAGCCTTGGGTGGCAACTCTTCCACAAACAGTTCAACCAGAAGGCTTTGCGTCGTCATCATGCGGCCTTCTTTGTCATCTGTTGCACCCACTCACGCGGCGCCATCGGAAAGCCCAAGCGCTCGCGGCTTTCATAGTAACTTTGCGCCACGCTGCGCGCCAGGTTGCGTAGGCGACCGATGTAGGCCGCACGTTCGGTGACGCTAATGGCACCGCGCGCATCCAGCAAGTTGAAAGTGTGCACGCCTTTGAGTACTTGCTCGTAAGCGGGCAATGCGAGTTGCTGTTCCATAAGGTACTTGGCCTGTCTCTCATGGGCAGTAAATGCGGTAAACAAAAAATCGATATCGCTGTGCTCGAAGTTGTAGGTCGACTGTTCCTTTTCGTTTTGCAGGTAGACATCGCCATAAAGGATTTTGCCCCCACGCTCGCCCACTGCGTGTGGCTCGCTGCCCCCCGATGGGGCTGGGTCAGCTTGGGAACGGCCCGGCGCTGCCCCGGTGTCGGTCCACACCAGGTTGTAGACGTTGTCGACGCCCTGCAGGTACATCGCCAGGCGCTCCAGCCCGTAGGTAATTTCACCGGTAATGGGCTTGCAGTCCAGGCCACCGACCTGCTGAAAATAGGTGAACTGGGTAACTTCCATGCCATTGAGCCAGACTTCCCAGCCCAGACCCCAGGCACCCAGCGTGGGGTTCTCCCAATCGTCTTCCACAAAACGGATGTCGTTCTTCTTCAAGTCAAATCCGAGCGCTTCGAGCGAGCCCAAGTAGAGTTCCAGAATATTGGCTGGCGCAGGCTTCAGAACCACCTGGTACTGGTAGTAGTGCTGCAGGCGATTCGGGTTTTCACCGTAGCGACCGTCTTTCGGGCGCCGGCTTGGCTGCACGTAGGCCGCCTTCCACGGCTCAGGACCCAGGGCGCGCAAAAACGTCGCCGTGTGGGAGGTGCCAGCCCCCACTTCCATGTCGTATGGCTGCAATAAGGCGCAACCCTGCGCGTCCCAGTAGGACTGCAGCTTCAAAATGATTTGTTGAAAGGTCAACATGACGAGGTGGTTTGGACGCTTGCCGTAAAGCCCTGATTTTACGGGGCTTCACAAGCACAAGCGAAGGCAGACCAAGCTAACGCCCGGTCTGTCGGGTCCGCACCGCCTGCAAAACAAGCGCCAGGGCCAGCAGGCAGAGCGGCCACAGCCCAAATCGGGCGACCCACCAGGCGTAGGGTGTCACGCCAACCCTTCCCTGGACCTGCCCAACCAGAACCGCCCGTGTGTCAGGCTCGAGCGCACTCAGCACGCGTGCTCGATGGTCGATGATCGCGCTGACCCCGGTGTTGGTGGACAGAACAAAGGCTCTCTCGAACTCAAGCGCACGCATGCGTGCAATCTGCAGGTGCTGGTTCATCGCCAGACCGTTGCCAAACCAGGCCAGATTGCTGATGTTGACGAAGATGCTCGGGGCCAGGGTCGGTTCGGAAAACTGCGCAGCCAGCTCTTCGCCAAACAGAGTTTCATAGCAGATGTTGGTAGCCAACTTTTGGCCCTGCCAGACAAAGGGTGCCTGCATGGGCGCACCACGATTGAAGTCCCCTAGCGGGATATTCATCAGTGCCGTGAACCATTTGAAAAACTGCGGAATGAACTCACCAAACGGCACAAGATGCTGCTTGTCATAACGCCAGTCTGGAGTCTGAGCTGGTTTCAAGCCGAGCACCGAATTGGTATAGCCCTGCTGGTAGTCCCCCAGCGGAATACCGATCAGCGCCGCCTGTTGCCCGGAAGCAAACCGTTGCTGCAACGCTGGCCAGTAGTCTGGCGGCAATTGTTGCGGTAGCAGTGGAATAGCCGTCTCGGGGGCAATCACCAGCGAAGTCTGACTCTTTTGCAGTTGTTCGCCATACCACTGCAGCGCCAGGGGTATGCCACTGCCAGCCTCGAATTTTTCATCCTGGGAAATATTGCCCTGCAACAAGGTGACACTGAGTTCGCCACTCGGTTGCGACCATGGCGGCGTGACCCATGAGATCAGCGCTGGCAGTCCCAGCACCACCAACGCCAACGCCAGACTGCGCAGTTCTGCCCAGCCGCCGCGAAGGCGAACGACGCGCACCATCGTCATACCAAGCCAGGCGGACAGCGCGCACAAACCATAGACACCGAGCCACGGCGCATAGCCAGCCAGGGGACCGTCTACATGCGCATAGCCCGAAGCGCCCCAGCCAAATCCGCTCAGCCAGCTGCCTCGTGCCAATTCAGCCAGCATCCAGAAGGCCGCAAAAATTGCCGCCGCCCAGTGTGTATGGCCTGCCTCGATTGCGACAAAAGCGCCACAGGCGGCAGCGTACAACAGCGCCATCAATCCGGCGAAGGCAAACACAGCCAGCAGTGAGAGCAGGGTTGGTAATCCACCATAGGTATTCAAGGCGACAAAGGTCCAGCCCACCGCAGCGCCCAGCCAGGCCAGGGCAAACAACCAGCCCATCCAGGCTGCCTGACGCCAGTTCCGGGAGGTCTGCAACAGCAACGCCAGCAGTGCCATTGCCAGCAACTGGAGCCACCAGAGCGGGTGCCCGGGGCGCAGAGCCGAAGCCGGCAGAGGTGAAGCATGCATGGACAGGGGCCATGCCAGACTGGCCGCTTGCGCCAGACCGGCGCCCAAGCCCAGCGCCATTCTCATCCAGTCCCACCCGCTGCGCTGTAGATCAGGAGGCGGCATCGGTGACGGGCGAAACCTTGAACCATTTCACGGCGCCGCCCTTGGTGTGCAGAACGACAAAATTGAGCCCTGCCATGGCGTGACGTTCCCCGCGCTTTGGAACGTGACCCATTTCATGGGCAATCAGCCCTCCGATGGTGTCAAATTCATCTTCCGGGTCGGTGCTGCTGAGCTTCACGTCAAAAGCGGCTTCGACCCGCTCAATGATGGTGTCGCCACTGACACGGTAGCTGCGGTCGGCCAAGCCATAAATATCGCCCTCGTCCTCGGCAATATCAAATTCGTCCTCAATTTCACCCACGATTTGTTCCAGCACGTCCTCGATGGTGATCAGACCGGCAACCCGGCCAAACTCGTCGATCACGATCGCCTGATGGTTGCGGTTGCTCTGGAACTCACGCAACAAATCGTTCAAGCCCTTGCTTTCCGGCACGAAGACTGCCGGGCGCAACAAGGCCCGAATATTGAGTTCTGGCGCTCGCTGCAATTTGAGCAAATCCTTGGCCAGCAGAACACCAATGATGTTTTCTCGTTCATTCTGGTACACCGGAAAGCGCGAGTGCGCGGTGTCGATCACACCATACAACAAGACGTCAAAGGGTTCATCGATATTGACCAGATCCATCCGCGTCGCTGGCACCATCACATCACCGGCCGTCATGTCCGCCATGCGGATCACTCCTTCGAGCATGGCACGCGATTCGGCGCCGATGATGTGGTTCTCTTCGGCTTCTGCCAGAGTCTCGATCAACTCGTCGGTGGAGTCGGGTCCGGGGTGAATGAACTCTGCAAGTTTTTGCAGAAAAGTGCGTTTATCTTCCCGCTCAGGAAGTCGCGCAGGATGGGGGTCTGACACAGAAAATGCGCAGGACATGCCGTTGTGGTGGACCCTCAAGGATAGCGGATCACAGCGGCAGTCCGCTCGGAGCCTTAGTTCGGACTGCCGCGTTGCGCCTTCTGCGCGTCGCGCCGAAGCGCTTGGACCTCTGAGAGGAAGTCCCAGAATTGCTTGACCTGCACCTTGATCCGGTAGTCGGTCTGTGCCATCTGCTCGGCGACCATTTCACTCAATCGCGAATCGAAGGTGGCTGGCGGCAACTGCAAGTGCGCCTCCGATTCATGTCCATCGCGCTCCACCGTGGCACCCGCATTGCGGGCGATTTTCAGCATCGCGGTGTTCTCGCTCAATGCGTGTATAAACATGCGGCTTACGCCCTCGTTGCGCGCATGCATGGCAGCCCGGTCAAACAGGCGCGCTCCATAGCCGCGGCCACGCGCCGACTTCGATACCGATACGCCAAACTCCGCGCAGCTCGACAGATCGGGATCGGCGGGAAACGCCAGATGTGCCATCGCGATCAAGTCAAGTCGACGGTTGTAAATGCCGAATATCTCGTCACGCTCAAAATTCAGCGTGTCAGCGTAACGTTGAATCTGCTCGTCGGTCGCAGCAAACCCGAAACGCAGGTATCGATCCTGAGGTTCAAGTGACATGAGGTGATGGGCAATGCGTTCGCGATGATTGACACCAAGTGAGCGGATCGGCACCAGCGCGGGTGCCGCTCTCAATTCCGGCGACGGCCCGGCCCCCTCAAGCGGCGGCCTCAACAAGCCCTTACCAGCCTCGATGGACGCTTTGACCAAATCAATTGTTTCAACCATGGCGTTGACTATAAGGGTTTTCCCTAGACTGTTGTGCCCAGAGTGCCAAACAGCCTTACAAAGGCAGTGCCGTTGTCGCTTTGACGCGATCAAGGACAAAACTGGTCTTGCAGTCCTGCACGCTGGGGTGCTTGAGCAGCGTCTCCATCACAAAATGGGAGTACGCACTCATGTCCTGAACCATCACCCTGAGAAAGTAGTCCATTTCCCCGCTCAAAGCGTCGCACTCAACGACTTCGGGCCAGGTCTGAACGCTGGAGCGGAACAAATCGCGCGGGCTGCGTTGATGATTCTCGGTGCTTTTTTCCAGACGCACATGAATATGAGCCATCAAGCCCAGACCGACGGATTCGGGCTTGAGCAGCGCCACATAGCGGTCAATCACGCCGTCGGCTTCGAGTCGTTTGACGCGCCGCAGCACCGCACTGGGCGACAAATTCACCATTTCGGCAATCTGGTCAAAGGTGGCGCGCCCATTGGCCTGCAGCTTGCTCAAAATGAGCTTATCTAGCTTGTCCAGTTTATCCATCGTTCAAATTTTGCAGTTTTATTGCGCTTTTTGCAACTTTCCCCAAGTAAGCGAGTCCTCCAAATTCGACTCAAGTCCAGGCACGCCAAGCTATTTATTTCCACACTCCAAACCCTCGGGTCTTGAAAACTTGATAAATTGCCTTATCATTAGCACTCGTAAGACCTGAGTGCTAACAACCTTCCATTTTGAAGGAGCACTCTCGTCAAGATGATGCGGTGCCAGCCTGCCGGGCTTGGCGCTCGTGTTTTTAACCCCTGTTTCAAATTCAAGGAGATCTCATGAAACTTCGTCCTCTGCACGATCGCGTCATTGTCAAGCGCGTCGAAAACGAAACCAAGACCGCCTCTGGCATCGTCATTCCTGACAGTGCCGCCGAAAAGCCTGATCAAGGCGAAGTGCTGGCTGTCGGCCCGGGCAAGAAGAACGACAAGGGTGAAATCAGCCCGATGGCCGTCAAAGTCGGCGACCGCGTTCTGTTCGGCAAGTACAGCGGCCAAACCGTCAAGGTGGACGGTGACGAACTGCTCGTGATGAAAGAAGACGACCTGTTCGCTGTTGTTGAGAAATAAAGCTACTGCGCGGCCCGTATGCGTCGTTGCGCGGTGCTCGCAATCCTCACGTACAGATGTACGTTCCGGTTGCTGCGCTCCGTGCGACTAGCCTACGAACCGCTCGCTACGCTTTCTTCCCCAACAACCCGTTTCGTATTAATTTTAAATTTATTGGAGAAATAACATGGCAGCAAAAGACGTCATTTTCGGCGGCGAAGCCCGCGCCCGTATGGTCGAGGGTGTCAATATCCTGGCCAACGCAGTCAAGGTTACTCTGGGCCCCAAAGGCCGTAACGTGGTTCTGGAGCGCTCGTTCGGCGCCCCGACCGTGACCAAGGACGGTGTGTCCGTGGCCAAGGAAATCGAACTCAAGGACAAGCTCCAGAACATGGGCGCCCAGATGGTCAAGGAAGTTGCTTCCAAGACTTCTGACATCGCTGGCGACGGCACCACCACCGCTACCGTGCTGGCGCAAGCCATCGTGCGCGAAGGCATGAAGTACGTGGCCGCCGGCATGAACCCGATGGATCTGAAGCGCGGCATCGACAAGGCTGTCACAGCTCTGGTCGCCGAACTGAAGAAGGCCTCCAAGGCCACCACCACTTCCAAGGAAATTGCTCAAGTCGGCTCGATCTCGGCCAACAGCGACGAAGCCATCGGCAAGATCATCGCTGACGCGATGGACAAGGTCGGCAAGGAAGGCGTCATCACCGTTGAAGATGGCAAGTCACTCGACAGCGAACTCGACGTTGTTGAAGGCATGCAGTTTGACCGCGGCTACCTGTCGCCCTACTTCATCAACAACCCGGAAAAGCAATCCGCTCTGCTGGACAACCCGTTTGTGCTGCTGTTCGACAAGAAGATCAGCAACATCCGCGACCTGCTGCCTACCCTTGAGCAAGTTGCCAAGGCAGGACGCCCCCTGCTGATCGTGGCTGAAGATGTCGAAGGCGAAGCCCTGGCAACTCTGGTCGTGAACACCATCCGTGGCATCTTGAAGGTTGTG
>CAITQH010000025.1 GCA_903894475.1 uncultured beta proteobacterium | reverse complement strand
GAACATCAGGAACTCGAGGCCTCCAATTCGCGCCTGCAGGAAGAACACCATTTCAGGGACAGCCAGTCGCACTCGGAACTCATGGAGATGCTGGGCCAGAAGATCACCCTGCTGGAAACCCTGGAGCAAAAGAAAGCCGAACTCGAAAAAAGTGAATTCCTGTGGCGCTTTGCCATTGAAGGCTCGGGTGACGGGGTATGGGATCACAACCTGCAAACCGGCGAAGTCGCTTTCTCGGATCGATGGCGAGAGATGCTGGGCTACGACAAAGCTGACGTAGCGCCGCGTTCAGCAAGCTGGGAGACGCTGTTGCATCCAGAGGATCGTTTGCCTGTCCTCAAAGCAGAGCACGCCTACATAGATGGCAACAGCGACAGCTACCGCGTTGAATTTCGCATGCGCTGCAAGGACGGCAGCTACAAATCAATTCTGAGTCGCGGCATGATCGTCAGCCGGGGCACGGATGGCAAGCCGCTGCGCATGATTGGCACGCACACCGACCTGACGCCGCTGCGCGAGGCTGAAGCCAGAATTCACCACCTTTCCTACTACGATCCGCGCACCAATTTACCCAATACCCAACTGTTTGAAAACACCCTTAGCCGCGAACTCGCCGCTGCTGTGGGTGGTCGCTTCTACGGCGCTGTCTTCTTTGTCCGCTTTGCCAATTTCAACTTGCTCAGCGACACGCGGGGTCAGCGTTGCAGCGACTTGCTGGCCGAGCAGATTGCAGTTCGCCTGCGTGCAGCAGTGCGCTCCGAGGATACCGTGGCGCGGCGCGACACCTGCGACTTTGCAATCATCGCGCCGCGTCTGGATCCAGACGAGAACCAGGCGCAAGCCATGGCTGTGCAAATAGAGCATCGCGTGCGTCAGATTGTCAGCAGTCCATTCGCCGTTGAAGGTATCCTGCACCATTGCCGACTGAACGCGGGGATCAGCCTGTTCCGTTACCCGGACAAGGTCGACGAAATTATGGTGCGCGCCGGTCTGGCATTGTCTCAAGTCTCGAAGGAGGGATCGAACCAGTCCAGCTTCTTTCAGCCCGAGATGCAGACAAAGGCGGAACAGGTCCGCTCACTCGAAGCTGAGTTGCGCCACGCACTGCAGCTCAAACAGTTCGCGCTTTATTACCAACCCCAGGTCAATGCAAAGCACCAGGTGATAGGCGCCGAGGCGCTGCTGCGCTGGCAACATCCGAGCCATGGCTTGGTGAGTCCGGACCTGTTCATAGGGCTTGCTGAACAAACCGACTTGATTATTCCGATCGGTCTGTGGGTGTTGCAGACAGCTTGCGAACAACTCAAGGTCTGGGCCACAGACGAACAACTCGGCAGACTGCAACTTGCAGTCAATATCAGTCCAAAGCAATTTGAGCAAACTCACTTTGTGGATCAGGTGCAACAGGTTCTGGCAAGCAGTGGTGCCGATCCGCAGCGCCTGAAATTTGAGTTGACTGAGAGTCTCGTGCTATCTGACGTTGCGCAGGCCATTGCCAAGATGCTTCAAATCAAGCAGTTAGGCGTCACCTTTGCTATCGATGATTTCGGCACCGGATCTTCTTCGCTGTCCTATCTGGCGCGCCTGCCGCTCGATCAGATCAAGATCGACAAGGCCTTCGTTAGCGGCATCCCCGATCACGGCCCGGCCAATGCCATTACCCGGTCGATCATCGCGATGGCTGAGGGACTCCATATGGCCGTGATCGCCGAAGGCGTGGAGACAGCGGCACAGCAAGAAACCCTGGAGTCACAAGGCTGCGACTTTTACCAAGGCTATCTGTTTAGCCGACCTCTGCCGCTATCGCAGTTTGAAGAGTTTGTCCGCCACACGACGGGTGCGACTCAGGCAACAGACATCAGCGAACGCAGTAGTAGCCCAACTCGTCCGCATTGACCTCGTCGGGGTGCCGCACCGGCGACGGATTCCTCAGGTCGGGCGCCAACACATGCTCATCGGCCATCGCCCAGACCCTGTGGCCAAGCACGACGCCACCATTCCAATCGCCCAACATAGACAAAAATTCGTATTCCCCATGCGTTGGCAATCGGGCACCCAAGGCTTCACACGATTTTTGTGCAATCTTGGTCGTCGGTGCGCTCCCGATCGGCGACCCGGGAGCGCCGACCAAGGTCACAGATCTTCCTTTCATATCAACAACTGAAGGAAAACGGGTGCGCTGGTAATGGCTAAAAATCTTGCCGGCAATCGCTGACATCACCCAATCGGGTCGCCCCTGCGCATAAAAACTGACCGAATCTCCATTGCTGGTTT
>CAITQH010000024.1 GCA_903894475.1 uncultured beta proteobacterium | reverse complement strand
TTCCCGGTGCACCGCGAGCCACATCGGCAACGACGGGACCTTGAGCTGACCGGAAAGCACCTGCACCACATCCGGAGCGCTGCGCGCCATGTAGTCGGCACAAAACCCGACGCCCAGACCGGCACGGATGGCTTGCCATTGCACGATGAAGTCGTCGCTGCGCAGGGCAAACAACGAGCGCGTGACCGGGAAACCCATGGCCGCGAAGCCATGCAGGATGGCAGGGTCAGCGTCGCTGCCAATGAGTTCGTGTTGCAGCAAATCGCTCGCCTGGCGCAAGGGGCGGCTACGCGCCAGATAGCCACGCTGGGCGTATGCGCCCAAGCCCACGTTGCCGATTTTCCTGGCAATCAGTGTTGACTGGTCGGGGCGAACCATGCGCAGCGCAATATCGGCTTCACGGCGCAGCAGGTTGCTCACCTGATTGCTTGAAACCAGCTCGACCTGAATCTCCGGCAGCGCCTGCCGCATGGCCGCCAGTACCGGAGGCATCAGAAAGACAGCCACCGGGACGCTGGCGGTAATGCGTACGGTGCCGCTGCTCTGTGTCTGAACGCCGGAAAGTGTGCGCTCCAGCTGCAGGGCACCGGCCTCCATGCCACGTGCCGACTCGGCCAGTTGCAGTCCGGTCGCCGTAGGTACCAGGCCGCGCCCGGTTCGTTCGAACAGCACAACTCCCAACTGACTTTCCAGCTCGGCGATGTGTCGTCCCAGGGTTGGCTGGCTTGTTTTCAGGTGCCGCGCGGCGCCCAGAAGCGTGCCGTGGTCCAGTGCGGCGAGAAAGGAGCGCACCAGACTCCAGTCAAATCCGTGCTTCGTTCTGGTATTCATAAATGCATCTCTGTTATCAATATTTATGCAATTGTGGTGCAAGACGATTGATTTCACAATGCGTGCATCCGCCATTGCCGGCGTCAACCGAAAGAGGGAAAACTGATGCAAACTGCTGTTCTCATTCTGGGTGCGCGAGGTCGTTTTGGTCTGGCCACGGCACGCGCCTTCCGTGATGCCGGCTGGCGTGTGCTGGGGCAACTGCGCCCTGGTGCTGCGGCGCCGACCGAGACGGGCATTGAATGGCTTACCACCGATCTGCGTGACACTCAGGCTCTGGCCATGGCGGCGCGCGGCGCTACGGTCGTGGTGCATGCCATCAATCCACCCTATCCGCGCTGGGAGCAGGAGGCCGTGGCGGCACTGGAGCATGCGATCACGCTGGCAACCTCCCTGAAGGCCTTGCTGATGTTGCCTGGCAATGTTTATAACTTTGGCGCCGGCATGCCACCTGTGTTGCGTGAGGACACCTCACAGCAGGCGCAAACACGCAAAGGCAGAATTCGCATCGCCATGGAACAGCGCATGTGCGAGGCCAGCAAAGACGGTCAACTGCGCAGCGTAGTGATCCGGGCTGGGGATTTTTTCGGCAGCGGCAAGGGCAGCTGGTTTGATCTCGCAGTGACGAAAAACCTGCGCAAGGGAACACTGAGCTACCCTGGCGCCTGGGATATACCGACCGCCTGGGCCTATCTGCCTGACCTGGCCCGCACTTTCGAGCGCATCGCGCGTTGCGCCTTGGCCGAGCCAGCCGCCTTCCAATCATTTGAGAGCTTTCATTTCAAGGGTTACAGCTTGACCGGATCCGACTGGATCGCTGCGCTCGAGCCCTTGGCGCGAGCGCGGGGCTGGTTGGCTTCACGGGCGACACTCAAGCGCGGTGCCATGCCCTGGTGGCTGTTCAAGGCGTTGGGCTGGGCAGTACCGCTGTTTCGGGAACTCGCCGAGATGCAGTATCTGTGGCACACGCCGCATTCGCTGGCCAATGACAAGCTGGAGGCCTTGATCGGTCCGGAACCGCACACACCGCTGGCGCAGGCAGCGCAATCGGCACTGGCAGACCTGGGGCTGCTGGGAAACTTGAAGGCAGAGGTCCAGCATGCAACGGCGTAACTTTCTTCGTATCGCAGGTGGGGGCACCATTGCCGCTGCGACCCTGGGTGCGGGTGGCCTGTCGGCTTGCGGCTTCAACAGGATGCCCGACGAGGCGATTGAGGCGTGGCGCGGCCCCGCTCATGACGCTAGCACCAGCGCCGATGTGCGACGCTGGCTGCTGAGTTATGCGATTCTGGCGCCGCACTCGCACAACCTGCAGTCCTGGGTGGTTGATCTGAGGACACCCGGCGAGATCGTCCTGAGCTGTGATCTGAAGCGCGTTTTGCCGCAAACCGATCCGCTTTCGCGTCAGATCATGATGAGCCACGGCACCTTTCTGGAACTTCTTGCCCTGGCGGCGCGTGAACGCGGACTGCGCGCCGATATCACGCTTTTCCCGCAGGGCGCTTTCGGACCCGACAAGCTTGACACACGTCCGGTGGCGCGAATCACACTGGTGCCGGATGCGACGATCAGCAAAGACCCGCTTTTCAGGCAGATCCTGCTGCGCCACACCAACCGCAGCGCCTATGACCCCGCACGACCGATTGCACCTGCCGCATGGCAGGCCATGAAGGAAGCTGTACAGCCACATGCGCTGCGCTTTGGCCATGCTGGGGCCGAGCAGGCCGATGCGCTGAAGCAGCATCGCAAGCTGGCATTGCAAGCCTGGC
>CAITQH010000023.1 GCA_903894475.1 uncultured beta proteobacterium | reverse complement strand
TTTCATGCCAGGCAGATGTGGTCGCGCTGTCCTTCAGTTTTGCTTATCCGGCGCGCGATGTGGTGCCGACCTTGCTTCATTTGCGGCGCTTGCTGCCGCTGCGGATGCAGATTTGGGCTGGCGGTGCCGGCCTGGCGGGCGTCAGAAAGCAGCCCAGGGGCGTGCGCATCATCCCGGATATCGCAGAAGCCGTGACGGCTCTGAATGAGCTGGCCGTTCAGCACATGGCAAAAGTGCCGGCCAGCTCAAGGAAGTCGCTTGCGCTTAGCCAATCATCGACAACCACGGAAGGCCGATCAGCAGCAACACGGCAATGAAGATCAGCCCGAAGATTCCGCCCAGACGCCAGTAGTCACTTGAGGGCAGGTAGCCCGAACCGTAATAGACCGGCGACGGACCGGTGGCGTAGGGTGTCTGCACGCCCATGATGCCCAATGTCAGGCACAAGAGCAGCGCGAAATGGGGCATGTCGATGCCGGGGATGGTGGAACCGACCGCCAGCATGACTGGTAGCAGCGCCGTGACGTGAGCGGTCACGCTGGCGAAAAGATAGTGCGTGAAATAGAACACCAGCACCAGCACGACCATCGCCGCGAAAGGCGTGAAACCGCTCATGTGCGAGGCAACCGACTCGGCGAACCACTTGACGAAGCCGACCTTGTTCAGTCCGTCGGCCAGGGCAACCAGCGTTGCAAACCACGCCAGCGTATTCCATGCCGTCGAGTTCTTGACGATGTCGTCCCAGGTGACCACTTTGCCGACCAGCATCAGTGAGATGACAAGCAGGGCCACCGTCGTGGCGTTGATGAAGCTGCCGCCGAAGATCCACAGCATGAGTGCCGCGATAACGACGACGGCCAGCATGGCTTCGCGCGCGGAGAAGCCGCCCATCTGGTGCAATTCCTTGGCGGCCCAGGCCGGCACCTCGCTGCTCTCCTTCACCTCCGGTGGATAAAACCAGTAGCTCAGCAGCGGCACCAGAATCAGCAGCGTGATGCCGATCGGTGCGAATGCCATAAACCACTGCATCCAGCTGAAGTTGATCTTGGAAGTCTTGTTGACCAGTTCAAGCGCCAGCAGATTGGGTGCAAGCCCGGTCAGAAACATCGAACTGGTAACGCAGGTGGTCGCTAACGCAACCCACATGATGTAGGAGCCAATGCGGCGCGCCGATGGATCATTGGGTTTCGATTGGTAGAGCGCCGGCAGGTTGCGGATCACCGGAAAGATGGTGCCGCCACTGCGCGCCGTGTTGGACGGTGTGAACGGTGCCAGGATGGTGTCGGCGATCATCACCGCGTAGCCCAGTGTCAGCGTTCTGCGCCCCATCGCCTTGACCAGCACCAGGGCGATGCGCCGCCCCAGGCCGGTCTTCTCGTAGCCCAGCGCGAACATGAAGGCGCCGAAAATCAGCCAGACGGTTGCGTTGGAGAAACCGGACAAGGCCCAGGTCAGAGCGGCGTTGGCCGGATTGAAACCCGCTTTCGCCAATTCCACCGGCGAGTACAGGACCCAGGGCGCCAGGCAGGTGACAAGTGCGACGCCGATCAGACCCACGGCCCCACCCGGCAGGGGCTCAGTCATCAGCCCGGCGATCACACCGGCAAAAATGGCAAAGAAGTACCAGGCGTGCGGCGCCAGGCCGCTCGGTGCCGGTAACAGTGCGATGGCGATGGTCACGACGATCGGCGTGACTGCTTTCCAGGAGATAGTCATTTGCGTATCCTTTATTGACAAAGAAAAGCGGAGCAAACCGCTTGGCACCGATTGACGGTTACCTACGCTGCACTCGCCGGTGCCGACGAGATGAGATTGAAGCTGATCTTGCTCTCATGAAAAATATGCGTGTTGACTTTTGTCAGTAGATCCACTGGATGGCGCCTCGAACGCTTCCTTTGGACTGGGCTCTCTACTTACGCTGTGCTGCCAGCGCATCCAGGCTTTCGGTGTTGGTGCCGCACTATTTTTGATGTTTCCACAAATCATGAAAGGCAGGATCGTCGTTGCGAGCGAAGCGCGGCAATCCAGGAAATCCGGGGGCATGGACTGCCGCGCTTCGCTCGCAGTGACGTTCTGCTCAGGGCCTCGCGATGACGAAAGAAAGTGCCATGAAAGT
>CAITQH010000022.1 GCA_903894475.1 uncultured beta proteobacterium | reverse complement strand
CACATAAGCAAAGGCCCACCATGCCTGCGCCTTGATCGCTGAAGCGGGCCACTCGATAATGGCCAGCGGCAGATTGACCGGTAAGGAGATCAGCAGCGCCCAGCAGATGACGTAGTCAGGTCGCATACGCTGCGACAGTTGCGCGCCGTAGCCATAACCGATCGCTGCGCAGGCCATGGCCAGCAATAGCAGCGTATCGGCGGATGCCAGTGTCAACCCGGCACGCCCTGATCGCATCAGGGCAAACGAGACCACCAGCGCCGTCCCAAGGCCGGCACAAAGCCAGAATCCGCCGGACGGCCGTTGCCGATGCAGCCAGGCCCCTACCGCCGCTGTTGCCAGTGGCAGCACCCCCACGATGACGCTGGCGTGGACCGCTTCTACATGGCGCATGGCAATCGAGGTGCACAGCGGAAAGCCAAAGACCACACCCAAGGCCACGATACTCAAGGGTCGCCAGTCGGCACGCTGCGGCCATGGCGCGTGCGTCAGCCAAAGAAACACCGCAGACAGAAGCGCGGCAACGACGGCGCGACCAACCGCGATAAACACGCCTGAGAGTTGCGGCAGTTGCGGCGTTCCCACCGCCAGACGGGTCATGGGCAGCGTCAGGGCGAAAATCGTCACTGCCAGCAGACCCAGCCAAAGCCCTTTGCGGATGTCGTGGTTGCGCGTCAAAACGTAGCCATCCAGACAGCAGTCATCAGCAATATCGCCGCCATGAAGCGGTTGAACCAGCGCAAACGGATGCCAGAGCCGTGCGGTCCGCTGAGCCAGTCACGCAGCAGCGAGCCGATCAGCGCATAGGTCAGGTTGCTGGTCAAACCAAAGGCCAGCATCAGCGGCAGGATGATGGCAAAACGCTCCAGGGCATCAGCATGCCCTGCCACCCAACCCGCCACCACAGTCAGTGCCAGCATCCAGGCCTTGATATTGAGGAACTGCAAGGCCACTCCCTGCCAGAAAGTGACTTGGAGCTGCGCTGCATCGACCTGCGCCAGGGTGGTTGAGCGCGCCAGCTTGTAGGCAAGCCACACCAGGTAGGCCACGCCCAGGCTTTGAATGCCGATGCGCAGCGCCGGCACAGCCAGCAACAGAGCGCCCACACCGCCAGCGCAGATGGACAGGAGCAAACCCCAGCCCAGCGGCACCGCCAGTACAAAACGCATTGAACGCTTCAAACCGAGATTGGCTGCCAGCGCGGTGGAGAGCGTGGTATTGGGGCCGGGCGTAAAACTGGCGACACTGGCCAGAACCAGCAGGGCGGTGAATTCGGTGCTGTTCATGGGCTGGTCGATTGCAGGGCCGTGAGTTCCTCCCAACGCGCCAACGCGCTCAGAAGTTCTTCGTCAATCGCCGCATCACGCTGGTAGAGGGCGGTAGCACGCTTGGCATCCTTGCTGTACAGATTGACGTCAGAAAGCTCGGCTCTGAGGGCCGTCTGCTCCTGCTCCAGCGCTTCAATGGTTTGCGGCAGCTTGTCGAGTTCACGCTGTTCGCGATGACCGAGCTTCTTGCTTGCTGGCGCCGCCTTGATCACAGCTATTTTTGCTTCCGTCTTGGGCTTGGCAACGGCCTTCACCACAGCTTGACTCTCCCGGCTGCGTCTGGACTGAATCAACCAGTCCTGCACACCGCCTTCGTATTCACGCCACAGGCCAGCGCCCTCGAAGGCAATCGTGCTGGTGACCACATTGTCAAGAAAAGAGCGGTCGTGACTCACCAGAAACACGGTTCCTTCGTAGTTTTGCAGCAGTTCCTCCAGCAATTCAAGGGTCTCGATATCGAGGTCGTTGGT
>CAITQH010000021.1 GCA_903894475.1 uncultured beta proteobacterium | reverse complement strand
CCCTGCTTGTCATTGCGGGCCCCGACCCGCAATCCATGGCTCGCGTGGCACTGGATCCCGGATCAAGTCCGGGATGACAATTTCAGGTTCAGAGTCCGTGTGCGGTATCGGGCCGGATTCGGGAGGCTCGCAATGACGATCCGGACTGTCATGATTTATGGAAGTCTCAATAAGTCGTACCCAACAGGGTCATCACCAGCGAAACTGTCAACAGCGCCAGCACGGTTGACACTGCCACGCTGGCCGTCACCAGTTCCTGCGCCACCTGGTAGCGCTGCGAAAACAGGAACACATTGGCGCCGATCGGCATGGAAGCAGCCACAATCATCACGGACAAAGTCAGACCACTGAGTCCGAGCGACCAACTCAACAGCGCAACCAGCGCCGGGAACGCGAGATTCTTGATCAGCGCCAGGCCCAGGGCCGCTCTGAGATGCTCGCCTACACGCACCTGGGCCAGGGTAACACCGACCAGCAGCAGCGCGATCGGGCCAAACGCGTTGCTCAGCAGCAGCAAGGGCTTGTCCAGCAGCGCTGGAACCACCAGACCGGTTTGCGCAAAGACCAGACCCAACAGGATGGGCAGGGGCACCGGATGGATGATGCCGTTGCGCATCGCCGCCAGTACGGTCAGCGCCATGTGGCGCGGCGCACCGCTGTCACTGACCGACTGTTCGCGTGCCACAGCAAGTTCCAGTACCACCGTAGCCAGTGTCAGTAGCACAAGCGCATGCACCGATATCAGTGTGAACAGCATCACCAATCCGGCTTCGCCATAAGCCAGCGCCACCAGGGGCACTCCTATCATCACGGTATTGCTGAAAGTTGCCGCCAACGCCAGCACGGCCGCACGGCGTGACATACCCTGCCAGACCAGCATCGCTGCAAAGATAAAGGCCGCCGCCACAAAATACATGGCCACCGGCTTGAAATTGAGTTGCTCCACATGCACCGTGCTCATGGTGCGAAACAACAAGGCCGGCGCCAGCACCATAAAGACCAGATCTGACAGGTCTTTGCTGGCCTCGGAGCGGATCCAGCCGGCGCGACCGCTGATGTAGCCAATCGCAATCAGGACGACGACAGGCAAGAGGGCGGAAAAAACAGGATCGGTCACGGCCGCCGTTTAGAAATATCAGCGCACCAAGCGTGCAAAAGTACGACGAAATTTCGCAACTTTCGGTGCCGCCACTGCGACGCAATAGCCCTGCTGCGGGTTCTTTGCAAAGTAATCCTGGTGGTAATCCTCGGCGGCCCAGTAATTCGCCAGCGGCAGCACTTCGGTGACGATGGGGCTGCGGTAGACCGTGCCGTTCGTCATCTCATCAATGATCTCTCTGGCCAGCGCCTGCTGCACCGGCGTCGAAAAATAGATGCCGCTGCGGTACTGCGTACCACTGTCATGACCCTGGCGATTGAGCGTCGTCGGATCATGGATCACGAAGAAGATCTCCAGAATTTCGCGTGCGCTGATCTGGGTCGAATCAAACACCAGCTTGACCACTTCGTTGTGACCGGTCGCGCCGCTGCAGACATCGCTGTAGCTCGGTTGCAGCACGTGACCGTTGCAATAGCCGCTTTCCACGTCCAGCACACCCTTGACGCAGACATAGACCGCCTCCAGACACCAGAAGCAGCCGCCGCCAAGAGTGATGGTTTGTCGAAGCTCGGTCATTCAATACTCCCCAAGTTTGCACAGCGCTCAATCCGGTCATCTTACGCGCCACCCTGTTTCAGCTCCCGCAGGGGTGTCCACTTTGCTCAAATTTACATCGCCAGCGTTGACAGTCTGGCCGTCGCAAGCTACATTACTAACCAACCAGTCATTAACAAACGTGTCTCCAGGCAAAACCCCCCGCACCGCGAATGCACCGCCGTCGATCAAGCACGAGCGGCGCAAGGACGCGCGTCCAGGCGAGCTGCTGGCCGCCGCTCTGGACCTGTTTGTCGAAAAGGGTTTTGCCGCGACCCGCGCCGAAGAAGTGGCACACCGAGCCGGTGTTTCCAAAGGGACTTTGTTCTTGTATTTCGCGAGCAAGGAAGAGTTGTTCAAGGCTGTGGTCAGGGAGAACATTTCTGGCGGCTTTTCGCAATGGAACGCAGAGTTCGATGCCTTTGACGGCAGCACGCCCGACATGCTGCGCCACTGCATGACGCTGTGGTGGCAGCGCCAGGGCAACGCCAAGGTCTCAGGCATCACCAAGCTGATGCTAGGAGAAGGCAAGAACTTCCCGGAGCTCGCCCTGTTTTACCAACAGGAAGTGATCCAACCGGCCCACCTGCTGATTGCACGCATTCTGCAACGCGGCGTGGACCATGGCGAATTTGCGCCGCTCAACATGAAATACGCAGTTTTTGCCGTACTTGCACCCATGATCTTTCTGCAACTTCTGATTCACTCCAACACTGCCTGCTATGACCCGGCAGAGCAAACCGAGTTGGTGCCCGAAGAATATCTGGCAAGCCAGTTGCAAATCATTCTTGCCGGTCTGTGCCTGCGCCCCGCTTCCGCTGTGACCAAAAAAGGAACTCACTGTTTATGAAACGCTGGATGAAATGGGCGCTGCTCGCCTTGTTGGTCGGATTGCTCGCAAGCAGCGTCTGGCGCGCGCTGTCGAGCCGTCAGGCGCAGCAGGCAACGGTCGCCAGACTGGCAGCAGATCGCAGCCAACCCGTCGTCGAACTGGGCGCTCTTGATGTGATTGAGGTGAAGAGCCGCGACATGGCCATCGGACTGGCCATTTCGGGCGCGCTCAAGGCGGTCAATTCCGCCATTGTGAAAGCCCGCGTCGCTGGCGAACTGCAGGACCTGACCGTGCGCGAAGGCGACACGGTGAAGGCCGGTCAGATCATCGCCCGCGTCGATCCGGGCGAATACCAGGCGCGAGTCCGCCAGGCGCAGCAACTGGCCGAGTCGGCCAAGGCCCAGGTTGACATTGCCCGGCGCGCCTTTGACAACAACCGTTCACTGGTCGATCAAGGCTTTATCTCCAAGACCGCACTCGATACATCGCTGGCCAGCCTGGCAGCCGCCGAGGCCAGTTTTAGAGCCGCGCAGGCCGGCTCGGAGGTCGCAAGCAAGGCGTTGGACGACACGGTCTTGCGCGCGCCGCTGGCCGGTCTGGTTTCGCAGCGCCTGGCACAGCCTGGCGAGCGGGTCTCGCCGGAAGCACGGATTGTGGAAATCGTCGATCTGAGCCGGCTTGAACTCGAAGCCAGCCTGAGCGCCACCGAGTCGATGGACTTGCGTCTGGGTCAAAGCGCTGTGCTGCAAATAGAGGGTTCTGCCAAGCCGGTAAACGCTCGCGTGGTCCGGATCAACCCGAGCGCTGTTGCCGGCAGCCGCGCCGTTGTCGCCTATCTGGCGGTGGACCCGGCCCCTGGTCTGCGCCAGGGTCTGTTTGCGCAAGGCGTACTCGGCACGGGCCACCTGCAGACGCTGGCCGTGCCTCTGAGCGCGGTTCGCACCGACAAACCGCAACCCTATGTTCAACTGGCGGAAAAGCAGCAGGTGCGGCACCAGACGGTGGAGCTTGGTGCGCGTGGCGAGATCGACGCTCAGGCCATGGTCGCCATCAAGGGCGTCAGCGAAAACGCCAAAGTGGTATCGGGCAGTGTTGGCACCCTGCGTGATGGCACCCCCATCACCCTCGCGCCCGCGGCCAGCGGCAAGTAAGCCATGTGGTTCACCCGCGTCAGCCTGAAGAACCCGGTCTTTGCCACCATGATCATGCTTGCCATCGTGGTGCTGGGTCTGTTTTCCTACCAGCGTCTGCAGGTGGACCAGTTCCCCAACGTTGACTTTCCGGTCGTAGTGGTCACAACCGAATACCCGGGCGCCTCACCGGAAATTGTGGAAAGCGAAATCACCAAAAAGATCGAAGAAGGTGTCAACTCGATTGCCGGCATCAACGCACTGACCTCACGCAGCTATGAAGGCATGTCGGTCGTGATCATTGAATTCCAGCTGCACATCAACGGGCGCAAGGCCGCCGACGATGTACGAGAAAAAGTCGCCATCGTGCGCCCCACCCTGCGCACCGAGGTGAAGGAGCCGCGTGTGCTGCGCTTCGACCCGGCAAGCAAGGCGGTCTGGTCACTCGCGGTACTGGCAGAGCCCGCCAAAGCAGGCCCAGCGGGCGGCAAATCCATGTCCGACGTTGAACTGACGAACTGGGCCGACCAGACACTCAGAAAGCGCCTGGAAAATGTGCGTGGTGTGGGCTCCGTGACGGTGGTCGGCGGCACCAAGCGCGAAATCAATATCTACCTCAACCCGCAGGCCATGGAAGCCTTTGGCGTGACACCCGAACAGGTGGTGGCGGCCGTCAATTATGAAAATCAGGACCTGCCCATGGGCGCGATCCGCTCGCTGGAACAGGAGCGCGTGGTCAAGATCGAAGCGCGCATGCAGCGTCCGGAAGATTTCACCCGAATCATCGTCGCGCGCAAGGCCGGCACGCCGGTACGCATCGGCCAGATCGCCAGCGTCGTCGATGGTGCCCAGGAAACCGACAGCCTGGCACTTTACAACGGACAGCGCACTCTGCTGCTGAGCGTGCAAAAGGCGCAGGACGAAAACACGATTGCCGTGATTGAGGGACTGCAAAAAACGGTTGCCGCAATGAAGGCTGAACTGCCGCCGGGCGTACGACTCGAACCGGTTTACGACGGCTCGCGCCAGATCAAGGTGGCGGTGGAAAACGTGCGCGAGACCCTTTTTGAAGGCGCCCTGCTCACCATCCTGATCGTGTTCCTGTTTCTCAATTCCTGGCGCTCCACCGTCATCACGGGTCTGACACTGCCGATCGCGCTGATTGGCACCTTTCTGTTCATGAACCTGTTCGGCTTTACCATCAACATGATCACGCTGATGGCGCTCAGCCTGTGTGTTGGCTTGCTGATTGACGATGCGATCGTGGTGCGTGAAAACATCGTGCGCCATGTGCAGATGGGCAAGAAGCCGTATCAGGCCTCGCTCGACGGCACCCAGGAAATCGGCCTGGCGGTGCTGGCCACCACGCTGTCGATCGTGGCAGTGTTCATGCCGATTGGTTTCATGGGCGGCATCATCGGCAAGTTCTTCCATGAGTTCGGTCTCACCATCGTGGCCGCCGTACTGATCTCCATGTTTGTCAGCTTCACGCTGGACCCCATGCTTTCATCGATCTGGCATGACCCCAGCATCGATGCGCACGGCCGCCACGGCCCACCGGTCACGCTCTACGACAAGACGATTGGCCGCGTTACCGGCTGGTTCGACCATGCGACCGATCTGCTGATCGACCTCTACCAGAGCATCCTGCGCTGGGCACTGGTGCACAAGCTCAAGACCCTGTTCGCGGCACTGCTGATTTTTATCACCAGCATTTTCATGGTGCCGCTGCTGGGCACCGAATTTGTGCCGTCCGCCGATTTTTCTGAAACCTGGCTCAACTTCTATACGCCGATGGGTTCTTCGATCGAAGTGACCGAAGGCAAAGTCAAGCAGGTCGAAGCCATTCTGCGCAGCAATCCCGAAGTGCATTACTCGCTGGCGACCATCAACACCGGCAGCGCCGCCGGCAAGAGCTACGCCAGCTTCTATATCCGCCTGGTGGACCGAAAGGAACGCCAGCGCAGCGTCGATGAACTCTCGTCTGCCTTGCGCCAGCGGCTCAAGCAGGTCAGCGGTATTACGGTAACGCACGTTGGCCTGATGGATCCGGTGGGTGGGCAAAAGCAGATCGAGTTTTCTCTGCAGGGTCAGGATCTGGCCGAGCTCGAGCGCCTCACCAAACTGGTAATGGACAGGATCCGGCCGATTCCCGGCCTGGTCGATCTGGACTCCAGCGTCAAACCGAACAAGCCGACGCTGGCCGTGGCGGTGCGGCGCGATGCCGCCTCCGACCTGGGTCTGGGCATCGGTCAGATTGCCAGCGCGCTGCGTACCCTGATCGCGGGGCAGACGGTGGGCAACTGGCGCGCACCGGATGATCAGACTTACGATGTCAATGTCCGTCTGGCGCCCGATGCACGAAACAACCCGGATGATCTGCAGCACCTGCCCTTCACGATGGGCGCCAACGCCGACGGCAGCGCGCGCATCGTGCGCCTGAACCAGATTGCCAGGGTGCTCGAGTCCACTGGGGCGAACCAGATCAACCGGCGCGACATGACGCGCGAGGTAGCCATCAGCACCAACGTCTATCAACGCTCGGTCGGTGAGGTATCAGACGACATCAAGGCTGCGCTGGCAAGCATACGTTTTCCACCCGGTTACCGCTACCAGATGGGCGGCTCGACCAAGAACATGGCCGAGTCGTTTGACTATGCGATCTCCGCGCTGATGCTGGCCATCGTCTTCATCTACATGATCCTGGCCAGTCAGTTCAAGAGCTTCTTCCAGCCGCTGGCCCTGATGACGGCCCTGCCGCTGACCCTCATTGGTGTGGTGCTGGCGCTGCTGATGTTCGGCTCGACGCTATCGATGTTCTCCATCATCGGCATCGTGATGCTGATGGGCCTAGTGACCAAGAACGCCATTTTGCTGGTCGACTTTGCGATTCGCGCCCGCGAGGACGGCATGGAGCGCGGCGCCGCCCTGCTGATGGCTGCCAAAGTGCGCCTGCGCCCGATTCTGATGACCACGTTGGCCATGATTTTTGGCATGCTGCCACTGGCCTTTGCGCTGACCGAGGGCTCGGAGCAGCGCGCTCCGATGGGACAGGCAGTGATTGGCGGCGTCATCACTTCGTCACTGCTGACTTTGGTGGTGGTACCGGTGGTCTACTGCTATCTGGATGATCTGGCGCAATGGCTGCGCCGCCGCTGGAGCGCCCGCGACGGCGCCAGCGGGTAAAATTTTGCCAAATCAGTTAACCGACCCTCGGAGTAAAGAAATGAACCTTGAACAAGCGCGCTTCAACATGATCGAACAGCAAATTCGTCCATGGAACGTTCTGGACGATCAGGTGCTGCACCTGCTGTCAGTGGTCAAACGCGAAGACTTTGTCCCGCTGGCGCACAAGGCACTGGCTTTTGTCGACATGGAAATCCCGATCGGCCACGGCCAGCGCATGCTCGCGCCCCGACTGGAGGCGCGACTGCTGCAGGACGCGGCCGTGCAGAAGCACGAGAAGGTTCTGGAGATTGGCGCCGGCTCGGGCTACCTGACCGCTTTGCTGGCACACCAGGCGCAACGTGTCATTGCTCTGGAAATCCAGCCCGAGTTGGCTGCCATGGCGCGCGCCAACCTGCAAAAGGCCGGCATTCACAACGCCGAAGTGCGTCAGTTTGATGGCGCTGTTGGCGCAGCGGCAGAAGGCCCTTTTGATGTCATCGTGCTGGGCGGCTGCGTTGCCGAAGTTCCGCAGAATCTGCTCGCTCAACTCAAGGTCGGTGGTCGTCTGCTGGCCATCGTCGGGCAGGAGCCGGTGATGCGCGCTACCATCATCAGCCGCACCGGTGAGGCCGAGTTTTCGACCAGCCAGCCCTGGGACAGCGCTGCTCCGACCCTGCTGAACTTTCCGGTGCCCTCACCGTTCCGCTTCTGATCCCCACGCGAAGGCACTCATGAAAACGTTTCGTCTGCTACCCCTGTTTGTCGCCGTCGGAGCCGCGCTGGCCTTGCCGGCGCAGGCGCAAAGTCTGATCGATTTGTACCAGTCGGCACGCAGTTTTGATGCGTCCTACCAGTCAGCCAAATCGCAGTTTGACGCAACGCTGGCGAAAGCCGATCAGGCCAAGGCGGCGATTCTCCCGGTGGCCAATCTGGCGCTCGGGCTGTCGCGTTCGACGCAGGAAGTCATCCCCGATCTGGGCCCCAGCAGCGACCGTTCCTACGGCACCCAGAGCGCCACCGTCAGCGCGTCGCAAGCGCTTTACCGCCCGGCCAACTGGGCCAGCTACCAGCAAGGCATCAAGCAGATTGATCTGGCGCAGGCCCAATTGGTGAGCGCCGATCAGGACCTGATCGTGCGCGTTGGCCAGGGCTACTTCGACGTGCTGGCCGCGCAGGACAGCCTGACCTTTGTGAAAGCCCAGAAGACAGCGGTGGCCGAGCAACTCGCATCGGCCAAACGCAACTTCGAGGTCGGCACCTCCACCATCACCGACACCCGCGAGGCGCAAGCCCGCTACGATCTGGTGATCGCCCAGGAGATCGCGGCCGAAAACGATCTGCGCGTGAAGAAAATTGCGCTCGATCAGCTCGTTGGCAAGGACAACGCCCAGCCACTGGCGCTGGCACTGCCGCTGAAGCTGCCCGCGCTGCAGCCGGACAACGTCAACGTCTGGGTCCAACAATCCGAGACCGTGCACCCGGCGATAGGCCAGGGTCAGATCGCACTCGATGTGGCGCTGCTAGAAACCAAAAAGGCACAGGCCGGCCACAAGCCAACGCTTGACTTGAGCGCCAGCTATACCGCCATGAACAATCTGGAAGGCAACAGCACAGTGGGCGTCGGTTCCCGCGTCAATGCCGGCTCTATCGGCCTGTCGTTCAACCTGCCGCTGTTTGCCGGCTTTGCGACCCAGAACCGGATCAAGGAAACCATCGCACTGGAAGACAAGGCACGCAATGACCTGGAGGGCGCCAAACGGGCAGTGGCGCAGGGCACACGCACCGCCTTTTTTGGTGTGCTCTCGGGTCAGGGCCAGGTCGCAGCGCTGGAAGCGGCGGAGGCTTCCAGCCAGAGCGCGCTGGACGCCAACAAGCTGGGTTACCAGGTTGGCGTGCGCATCAACATTGACGTGCTCAACTCGCAGAGCCAGTTGTTCGATACCAAGGCCAAGCTGGCCAAAGCACGCTACGACGTTCTGCTCGGTGGTCTGAAGTTGCGCCAGGCCAATGGCACGCTCAAGGCCGACGACCTGCAAAGCGTCAACTCCCTGTTGTTGGCCAAGTAAGTCATTGCGCGACACCCCCGCCATTGCGCTGTACCCACGTCATTGCGCTGTACCCCCGTCATTGCGAACGAAGTGAAGCAATCCATGACTTCTGACTGCATGGACTGCCGCGCTTCGCTCGCAGTGACGACACCGGGTTCAGGGGCGGCACACGGTGACGATTTCGGGTTCACGGCTGTTGCGCCGCGACGACACCGGGTTCAGGGGTTTCGTAACGACGACAAAATACCGTCGAGCGTGCGTTCCAGCGCCCCCTGATGCGCCTGCGCAAAGGCGTCAGCGGCCAGCCGCGCTGCGGGCAGCCGCTGTGCATCCTGCGTCAAGGCTGATGCTGCCAACACCGCTTCTTGGAGATTGTCGACACGCTGCGCGGCGCCCGCCGCAAGGGCCAGCTGCGCCGCCTCGGCAAAATTAAAGGTGTGCGGACCCATCACCACCGGACAGGCGCAGGCCGCCGCTTCAATCAGGTTTTGCCCGCCCAGCGGCTCGAAACTCCCACCCAGAAGTGCAACATCGGCCAGAGCGTAATAGAGCGCCATCTCGCCCAGCGTGTCGCCAAGCAAGAGTGTCGGCTTATCGGCCGTGAAAGACGGCGGTCCCTCAGACCACAGACTGCGCCGGGAAACGGCAAAGCCCTGTTGCGCCATCAGCGCGGCGACCTCATCAAAACGCTGTGGATGGCGCGGCACCAAGAGCCACTGCACTGCGTTCGCTGCCTGCGCCATCTCGGGCGCAGCAAGCGCCCGCAGCAAGGCCGCTTCCTCACCGTCCCGCGAGCTGGCAAACATCACAACAGGTCGCTCAAGCCTGGCATGCCAGGATCGCCCCAGCGCCAACTGCGCGGCATCCGGCGTGGCATCGAATTTCAGATTACCCAGAACACCCTGCACCGGGGCGCCCATCGCGGCCAGGCGTGTTGCATCGTCCTGCGTCTGCGCCCACACCGCCTTCAGGCTGCGATAGGCCGGGCGCGCCAGCCAAGCCAGACGCTGCGACCAACGCAGCGATTGCTCGCTCAGGCGGGCGTTCGCCAGCACCAGCGCAACACCAGCCTGCGCACAGGCCGCAGCCAGATTGGGCCAGATCTCGGTCTCCATCAGAATGCCGATGCGCGGCCTGAAATGTTCGACGAAGCGTGCGGTGGCGCCGCTCGTGTCCCAGGGCTGCCAGCACTGCAGGTCACCCGGTTGCAGCAATTTGCGGCCTTCCATGCGACCGGTGGCCGTGCCATGCGTCAGCAGCAAACGCATGCCAGGCAGGCGCCGGCGCAGAGCTGCCACCAATGGCCCGGCTGCGCGTGTCTCGCCCAAGGAGACGGCGTGCAGCCAGACCGTATTGCCGTCGACCGCAGACGCCGCCTGACCGTAGTGACCAAAACGCTCTTCAATCGCCTCCAGGTAGCCCGGTTCCTGCTCGCCGCGGCGTGCCAGCTTGCGCCGCAACAGCGGTTGCGCCAACCACATCAGAAAGCTGTAGAGCAGCCGGGTCATGTCGAACTGCTTTCTTCTGTCAGTCCAAGCCAGGCCTGCCAAACCGCCTCGGCCGAGGGCGTCGGGCTGGCAAAGACGCTGCGCTGACGCAAGCTGCCTTGCGGCCCGGTACGCCAGGCGGTGTCAAAGTTGTAGATCTGAACGTGGCGCAAGTTCAATGCCACAGCGATGTGACTCAGGCCACTGTCAACACCAACGACGCCGGCACAGCCGGCCAGCGCATCGGTCAGGGCGTCGAGTTCCAGGCGCGGCCAGACCTCGGCATCGCTCAGGCCGCTGGCAATTTGGCGCGCAAGCTGTTCTTCCGCATCACTGCCACAAGGCAAGGCAAGGCGGTATCCCTGCTGAATCAAGTTTTGACCAAGCGTTTGCCAGCAGGCGACTGGCCACTGCTTGTCAACACGCGAAGTGCCATGGATCAGGGCCACCAGCGGGCGCTCGCCGACCTGCGATGGGGCCTTCGCCATCAATCCGAAAGACAGGTCCTGCGCCAACTCGTAGCCAAGCGCTTTGGCGCACAGCTGACGCGAACGGTCGACCGCGTGAATGTGCGTTGGCAACTCAATGGCAACATCGGCCACCCAGCGCGCCGGCGCTTCAAAGCTCGATCCTTCGCTTTGCAGTGCCAGGCCGTAGCGCTGGCCCTGCGCTGTGAGATGCGCCAGCCAGGAAATCAGGGCAGACTTGGTCAAGCCCTGCAGATCGATCACCGCGTCATACGGTTCGCGTTGCAGTTCGGCTTTAAAACTGCGCCAGGCGTGCCATGTCTGCGCAGACAAAGGCTCCTTGCGCCAGCGCCTGAGTTCGCAGTCAATGACGCGATTCACGCCCACGCAACGCCGCACCAAGGCGCCAAAACCACGCTCCACCACCCAGTCAATCTGCGCCTGCGGCAAGGCACGCCGAATATCCTGCAAGGCCGCCATGGCATGCACCACATCGCCAAGCGAAGACAGCTTGACGATCAAAATTTTCATAGCCCGTCACCCACACACGGCCTGCCAGTGCAGTCCTGACTGTCATTGCGGTACCACCTGTAGTTGCTGACCCCCGTGTCATTGCGGACCCCCGTGTCATTGCTGACCTGATCCGCAATCCATGGATCCCGGGTCAGGCCCGGGATGACAGATGATGCCGGGGTGACAGCTGATGCCGGGAGGACAGACGGTGCCGGGAGAACAGACGGTGCCGGGAGAACAGACGGTGCCGGGAGAACAGACGGTGCCGGGAGGACAGACGGTGCCGGGAGGACGGGAGCGCGCTGGGGCACGCGGCTCGACCGCATCTTCAATGCGCGGCCTCGTCCAGTTTGGCGCCGGGTTTGACCGAGCGCAGCAAGGCCAGCATGTCGCCCTCGATGCGCTGGAGAGCCGCTTCGGTCTGCCCTTCAAAGCGCAGCACCAGCACCGGCGTGGTGTTGGAGGCGCGAATCAGGCCAAAGCCATCGGGCCAGTCAACGCGCAGACCATCGATCGGATTCACCACAGCGGGTGCCGCGAAATTCGCCGCTGCCAGCAGTTGATCCACCAGCGTGTGCGGTTCACCCTCGGCACATTTCACGTTGAGTTCGGGCGTCGAAAAACTGCTCGGCAGCGCGTCGAGCACCGCATTGCCGTCGGCTGAGCGGCTCAGAATTTCAAGCAGACGACAGCCCGCATACGTGCCATCATCAAAGCCGAACCAGCGCTCCTTGAAGAAAATGTGGCCGCTCATTTCACCACCGAGCGGCGAATTGACGGCTTTCATTTTGGCCTTGATCAGCGAATGCCCGGTCTTGAACATCAAAGGCTTGCCACCAGCCGCCTCGATCGCCGGCGCCAGACGTTGCGAACACTTGACATCAAACAGAATGGTGCCACCCGGCACGCGGCTCAGGACATCCTGCGCGAACAGCATCAGTTGCCGGTCCGGGTAGATGTTGTTGCCGGCGCTGGTGACGATTCCGAGGCGGTCGCCATCACCATCAAAAGCCAGACCGATCTCCGCGTCGCCGGCGGCCAGCGCGGCAATCAGGTCGCGCAAATTTTCGGGCTTGCTCGGGTCCGGATGGTGATTCGGAAAGTTGCCATCGACCTCGCTGTACAACTCGGTCACTTCGCAGCCAATGGCGCGCAGGATGGCGGGTGCCGACGCACCGGCAATGCCGTTGCCGCAGTCCACCACGATCTTCATCGGACGCGCCAGCTTGATGTCGCCAACAATGCGCGCCCGGTAGGCCGGCTCAACGTCGATCTGGCGCAGACTTCCGCCGCCTTGCAGCGACCAGGACTCAGCTTCCATCATGCGCCGCAAGGCCTGAATTTCGTCACCGTAAATGGCGCGCCCGGCCAGCACCATCTTGAAACCGTTGTAGTCCCTCGGGTTGTGGCTGCCGGTCACCTGAATGCCGCTGCGGCACTCGGTGCTGGCGGCAAAGTAAAGCATCGGTGTCGTCGCCATGCCGATGTCAATCACCTCAACGCCAGCGGCCACCAGACCGCGCATCAAGGCAGCGCTCAGCATGGCACCGCTGAGCCGGCCGTCACGTCCGACCGCGACTGCCGTTTCACCTTCGGCGCGCGCTACGGTGCCAAAGGCGCGACCGAGCGCCTCGGCCACGGCTTCATTGATGGTGCTCGGCACAATGCCGCGGATGTCGTAGGCCTTGAAGATCGAAGCTGATAACTGCATGGTGAAGTTCCTGAAAATGCGGCATGACCGCTGCGCCCCGAATTGTAGGTCGCAGTCTAGTCCATGGGCATGTCCGAAAACGGCTGAAAAGATCTGCATCAAGGCCCTTTGCGCGCGTATCATCCAGCGCATGACAGGCCTTGAAGACGAATCGATGAATGAACAACGCTACCTCGCACTGATGGCGCGGGATGCACGATTCGACGGTCTCTTTTTCGCTGGCGTGACGTCCACCGGAATCTACTGCCGGCCGGTCTGCCGTGTGCGTACACCCAAGCGCGAGAATTGCCGCTTTTTTTCGCAACCGGCGCAGGCCGAAGGGGCCGGCTTTCGACCCTGTCTGCGTTGCCGGCCAGAACTTGCGCCGCGCGGCCACCCCATCAACCGAGAAGTGGAGAGTCGGGTCTGGTCGATGCAGGACGCCTCCAGCATCCTCGCCGGTCAGGCCGCCGATCTGATCGACCGGTACGAAAACTGGAACGGCGCAACGCCCAGCATGCAACAGTTGGCGCAGCGTCTGGGCGTCAGCGACCGGCACCTGCGGCGCATCTTCGAGGCGCGTTTTGGTGTCTCACCACTGCAATACCTGCAAACCCGGCGCCTGCTGTCGGCCAAGCAGTTCCTGACCGACACCACGCTGCCCGTCAGTGAGGTGGCCCGCTTGAGCGGTTTTGCCAGCGTGCGCAGTTTCAACACGGCATTTGCCCAACACTACGCCTTGAACCCGAGCCAACTGCGGCGCAGCCATGCCGCGGGCGGCTCGAGTCGGGCCGACCCCGGCCTCAACCTCAAACTCGCCTACCGCCCCCCCTATGACGTGCCGGCGATGTTGCAATTCTTTGCCAGCCGCAGCGTGGCCGGCACGGAGCAGGTGACGCTCCTGCCGGGGCACAGGAGCATCAGCAAGACGGTCAGCGTCGAGATCTGCCAGCAGCATTACAGCGGCTGGCTGGTAGCACGCTTTGACGCCGTCGGCCACCGCCTTGAACTGCGTCTGAGCGATTCATTGCGCCCGGTGCTGCCAGCGCTGCTGGCCCGAGTGCGTTCTCTGCTGGATCTGGACGCCGATCCACTGGCCATCAACAGCTTGCTGCACGCGAGCTTTCCACAGGGCGACGGTTTGCGCGTGCCCGGTAGCCTGGACGGCTTTGAGCTGGCCGTTCGCGCCGTGTTGGGTCAGCAGATTACCGTTGCGGCGGCCCGCACCCTGACAACTCGCCTGGTGCAAGCGTTTGGCGAGCCGATTCAGACGCCTATCGACGGTTTGAACCGACTTTTCCCGCGAGCGGCCGCGCTGGCCAACGCCAGCCCTGATGCGCTGGGGCGCCTGGGCATCGTCAAGCAGCGCCAGGCTGCAATCCAGGCGCTCGCTCGCGCCGTGCTGACGCAGGGCCTGCAGTTGCACGCGGGTGCCGATGTTCAAGCCACGATGAGCGCGCTCCAAGCCCTGCCCGGTATCGGCGACTGGACAGCGCAGTACATTGCCATGCGCGCACTGCGCTGGCCCGACGCCTTTCCCGCCGGCGATGTCGCCTTGCATCGCGCTTTGGGTTTGCAGAACAGCAAGCATTCCGCCAAAGAGGCAGAACTGAAATCAAAGGCCTGGCAACCGTGGCGCAGTTACGCCGTGATACGAGCCTGGCAGGAGTTAGCAACATGAAATTCGCCGCATCCACCGTTCAAACGCTCCACACCAGCGCGCTCGGCGCTATCATTCTGGCCGCCAGCGAGGAGCAACTGGTGGGCATCTGGTTTGCCGGCCAGCGCCATCAGCCCGACACATCACACTGGGCGCGTGACGACCAGCATCCGCTGCTGCGACGCGCCGGGACCGAACTCGACGAGTACTTCGCCGGCCAGCGCCACACCTTCACTGTGCCGCTGGACATGGCGTGCGGCACCGCTTTTCAACAAGCCGTCTGGCACGCCCTGCTGGCCATTCCCTATGGCAGCAGCACCAGCTACGGCGCACTCAGCAGCGCCATCGGCCGGCCCCGCGCCGTGCGCGCCCTCGGCGGCGCCGTCGGGCGCAATCCCTTTAGCATCGTGGTGCCATGCCACCGCGTGATCGGAGCCAACGGCGCCCTGACCGGATACGCTGGCGGACTCGATCGCAAGACCGCCTTGCTGCATCTCGAAGGCATGCTTTGAACCCAGCTCAGACCAGCAAACCCTGGCTTGGCAAGTTCCTGCTGCTGGCTGCGCTCTGGGGATCGTCCTTTTTGTTCATGCGCCTGGCTGGTCAGGAATTTGGTGCACTGCCTACCGCTGGTCTGCGCGTCGTGATCGCCGCACTTTTTCTGCTGCCCTGGTTGCTGTGGCGCGGTCTGCGGCGACAACTCGCGGCCAACTGGAAAAAGGTCTTCTTCATCGGCCTGTCGAGCGCCTGGGCCATCATGGCTTGCCTGCTGGCCTGTCTGAGCTACGGCATATCGGCCAGTTTTACCAAAACCGTCACCTTCGTCGTTCCAGTGTTTGCGCTGCTCTATGGCATGGTCTTCCTTCAGGAAACGATTTCACTGTGGATGTTGCTGTGCGCCGCCATCATCGTCTGCGGCACCGCCCTGTCGGCCAAGCTGATCAGGCTCAGGCCATGAACCCCGGTGTGATCTACGCCGCACTGGCCTACGCCTCATGGGGCTTGTTGCCGGTCTTCTTCAAGCAGCTTTCTCACGTCAATGCGCTGGAGGTCGTGGCGCACCGCATGGTGTGGGCTCTGCTCTTTCTGCTGTGTGTGCTGCTGGTTCTGCGGCGTTGGGCCTGGCTGCGCGAGGCGACCCGTCAGCCGCGCGTGCTGCTTGCCTTTGGCGTGTCGGCCCTGCTCCTGTCGATCAATTGGTCGGTCTATGTTTGGGCCATACAAAATGCCCATGTCATCGACGCCAGTTTGGGCTACTTCATCCTGCCATTGGTCAATGTCTTTCTAGGGTTCATCTTCCTGAAGGAGCGACCGCGCCGTGGCCAATGGCTGGCCGTGGCGTTGGCCGCGGCAGGCGTGCTGTGGCTCACGCTGCAAGGCGGACGACTGCCCTGGATCGCTTTGCTACTGGCGGCTACGTTTGGCATTTACGGACTGCTGCGCAAGTTGGCCCAACTTGGCGCACTGGAAGGCCTGACGCTGGAGACACTGCTGCTCTCGCCGTTCGCTGTGGGCACGCTGGCGTGGTGGGCATGGCACGGGCAGGGTGCGCTGGTGCAAGCTGATGCGCTCACCATGGGCTGGCTCTTGCTCGCCGGGCCGCTGACCGCCATCCCCCTGCTGCTATTTGCCGCCGGTGCCCGCCGCATACCGATGGCAACACTGGGCATTCTGCAATACATCTCGCCCAGTTTGCAGATGCTGGTGGGTGTGTGGCTTTACGCTGAGGTGTTCGAGCCAGCACGTGCCATCGGCTTTTATCTGATCTGGATTGCCCTGCTGGTGTACAGCGTGGACAGCTGGTGGAGCGGGCGCAAGCCATCGTCGCAACGAGAGTGATTGGTGCGGCGATTTCATCGACTCGTGTTCAATAAAAAACCCACAACGGCAAAGTTGTGGGTTCTATGGAACTTCGGTGAAGGACCCAATAGCTAGCCCTTCGTGCGATGGCTTCCTGACTCAGTCAATCCAGACAAAGTCAGGAAACTGCGACTCAAGGCGCGGTGATGTCGAACACCAGGTTGACCTTCGACGGGCCGAAGGAAGCCCACGGAACTACTTTGGTGAAATTCACACCCGGCTTGCTGAAATCGCACACGCCTGAAGGAAATGTCGCGCGCAGGCGGCTCAAGTCGGCAGAGCTGAAGGACAACTTGTAGTCTGCGAGGTCCACAGGCTTGAGCTGGCATTTCAGATTGTTGGACGCCAGCGAACCACCCGCTTCCATGCGCGGAAAACGGTACGAAGGCCACAAGATATTGCACTGCGTTCCACTCGTACCTAAAGTCTGCTTCTCCGCAATGAATTGCGGGGGCGTCGACTTGTCAAAGCAACCGTCAACCAGGTCGGCCGGCTTGTTGCGGATAACTTTGGTCCGCTGAAGGTCTGCCGACTTGTCCGCAAGGATGGCCTCCATCCATTTTTCGAAGGCAGCAATAGCATTGGTGCTAAGCGCTGCAATAGGCGCGGCAGGATTGGCTGTGGTGGCACCGGTACCGGGGCCACCACGCCACATCACATAGTTGTCTGCGTTTCCATTGGACTGGATCAACCGTTCGCGCACCGCAAAGTGCTCCCACTGCAAATGGTAATTACTGGTGTCTTCCGCATAAATATTGGTAACGTCAAGAACCGGAATAGACGCAAGGCCTGCGCTGGCACTAAGCAGCAAGCCAGCCTGGTTTGCGCGCAAGATCGCCCCGTCGTTTCCGACGCTACGTTTAGTGACCGGATTGGCATCGGTATCAAAGCCACCAACGCTGGCGTTCATGTCCAGAAATTGTGTAGCCGTGATGGCACCCGCATTGAGTGCTGACAGCCCGTATTGCACGCCGACGTTGTCAAAAGTGCGTAAACCGATGGTTGTCTTGCCGGAGGGGTCGAGTGGATTCACTCCCTTGCCGTAAACGTTGACACCGATATCGTAAATTGTGGGTCTAGCACCAGCAAAATTTGGCGGCGTGGCGTTTGGATCGTAGCGCAGGGACACTGGCACCACCGCATTCCAGACGGCCGATGCGTAATTTCCAACGCCAGCAAAAGTTGGTGCCAGACGGCCCGGTACCGGATCCGTGCGCCCCATTTGATTGCCAGCCGCGACCATCGTTATTTCTGCGGCGTAGCCTGAAACCAATGCCTTCTGCTGGGATGTGAACGAAGCGGCAGATGGAGAAGTGCTGGCAAAGTAGTTGGACAGCAAATGCGCATCAGTCGCTGATTGCGCAATCGTGATGACATCGGGGAAGCTGGCATCGACAAGCGCACCGTCAAAAAGCCCCGGGAACATATCACCCAATTGCACGCTTGCGATCGAGCCGCCAGAAGTTCCTGTAGAAATCGTATAAACCGGAGCTCCAAAACGCTTGATGAAATACTCTTTGGTCATCACGGCAGCTTCGCCGGAGATCACTTGATTGCAACTATTGGTCGGGTGGTTCAAGGTGTTGTTGGCCACTGCGTATCCGCGTGAAAGCCAAGTGTCATTCATCGGGTTATAGCCCCAGACACCACCCTGAATGAACCAACCGGCCATGCAACCAGTTCCGTGGCCGTAGACAAGGCGTTTGTTCCAGTTTTTCGGAGGCGTTGCCGGGGTAGGCTCTACGTCCGTCGTGGGATCAAAGAGGATGGTGATCTGAGCGATACCTCTGTCGATGGTCATTGTTTCCACCCGCACGATGTACGGAACAGACGCCCCAGCTGCGTTCTTGATCATCTTCACATCGGTCGGAATCTTCGTGGTGTCAGTCAATGTCTTGTAGACCTCAGCTGTCGTCCGATACTGATACTGAACATTGGTCGCAGCCGAGCAATTGGGGTCATTTGCCGTGGCCACCAGTTTGGTCCCATCCGGCAAGGCCAATGTGCTGGTCTGACAGATGAAGGGGGTAACGTATGGCCCGGATGAAACCGGACCGGCAATGCCGTAATTGGTCAAGGTCACCGTGGCTGCAGCGGAATTGCCGACCTTGGCCACCAGTGCGTTATCGCCAGCCGCGAGTCCGGTCACCAGGCCGGATAGATGGCCCGTTGTAGCGCTTGCCTTGAAGATCGAGGTCACGTCTTTTCCGTTAGCGGTTACCACCAAGGCATCTGACGCCGTGGCATTCGCGGGCATGGCGATATCCACGAGTGCACTGCCACCACTGACGCGGTGCGCCAGCGACGACAGTACCGAGACGCTTGGCGTTGAAACGACGGGTACCGGGGTGGGGGTAGGTGCAACTACAGGGGGAATCGGATCGCTGCCCCCGCAAGCGGTCAGCACCCCGACTGTCAGGAGTGCAAGTCCGACTGAAAAAACGACCGGTCTGCTGAACGCCAAACGGAGTCGCGAATTGCGCATTTCCATTATGTCTCCTTTGTAATAATAGTCATCCACATCAAATTCGATGCGGACGCTTCAGTCTAGGACGGAATGCGATCGTTGTACAAAACAACTATCCTACGTACAAACCCGCTGTCTGTGGAACAAAGGCTCCTTCACGGGCGTCAAGATCTGTCAAGACCATTTCAGTTCAAGTCCGGCATCGAACGCAGACCGCCAATGTGACGTGAACCCTCTCCAATCACGGGAGACGAGCGCACTACCTCTTCGGCGGATTGGGTAAGCAAGTCAAGAATCTTGTCGAGTTCGGTCAGCTGATCAGAGTTAAGGACCCCCAACACGGCATTGTTGATGCTCACTACCTGCGGCAACACCACTTCGTACAGCTTCTTGCCTTTGCGGGTAATGTCGACCTGGGCTCGACGTCCGTCGTTTGGAACGCCAGCACGCACCAGCAATCCCTTTTCAACCAACTCCGTAATGGCCCGGGAAACGCATGGGCGATCCAGGTGAGCCAGGGTTGCCAGATCTGACGGAGACATCGCGCCATAAACTGCAACAAGACCCACCAATCGCCATTCACGCCTTGAAACACCATATCTCCCTTCGAACAGCCTGATTCCAGGTGCGCTGCTCTTGGCCAGCAAACGTGCAAGCCGGTAATTCAATAATTCATCCAGCCGTTTCGGCGCTTGGAGCGACATTTGCTTGGCAGACTGCGGGTTTCTACCTGTGATAGTTGATTATTACAACCATCGAACTCTATCCTAAACTGAAGCGTTCCAGCCGAATTCGGCGTGGTAAACCTCTTGATGGAAGCAAATATGACTGCACAGGACTGGCACAGCAAAGTATCCCAACCGGCCTACGGTATGTCTGTGCAGCGGGGCGTCATGATTCGGACCCGTGACGGCACCCGTGTGGCCTGCGACGTCTATCTTCCTGACGAGCCTGGCCGCTATCCGGCCCTCTTGTCTTACTCTCACTATGGCAAGGATCTGCAACGCATTTCCGACAAACGATCGCCACTCAGTCCATTGGCAGGCAATGGCGGACTCGAAGCAGGCGATTCGGAATACTTTGTCAGCCGCGGCTACGTTCACGTCATCGCCGATGCACGTGGCTCGGGCGATTCGGAGGGTGAGTACTGTTACCAGGGACCCAAGGAGCAGGAAGACGGTTACGACATCATTGAGTGGATGGCCGAGCAGGCTTGGTGCGACGGCAACTGCGGCATGCTGGGCATGTCTTATTTCGCAGTGATGCAATACATGGTGGCGGCGCAGCAGCCACCTCATCTTAAAGCGATCGTTCCCTACGAGGCGCTGACCGATCGCTATCGGCAAAGCGTTTACCACGGCGGACTGCTCAATGAGGGGTTCTGGCACCAGTGGTGGGGTCATGTGAGTGTGGACGGCATGCGCCCATTGAGTTACGACTACTTGCCCCAGCATGAGATTGATCGTCGTGTCTCGGCGTTGATGCAGACACCAGAGGTGCAGAATTCTCCTTATCTGCATATTCAACTCAAATATCCGAACAAGAACCCTCTACTTTTCGGCTGGATGCTGGAGCCGTTTGATGGCCCGTTCTATTGGGAACGTTCGCCATATCGGATGTTTGACAGGATCCGCATCCCTACTTTCCTGGTCACGCGCTGGACCAGTTGGGCTGTGCATCTGGCTGGTGCATTTCAAGCCTACGAAGGTATCACCGCCCCCAAGAAATTGCTGGTGATGGAGACGGAGTCGCGTCTTGGCCCACTGCGCCCCTGGACCGACCATCATGATTTGATTCTGCGCTGGTATGACCATTGGCTCAAGGGGAACGATACAGGCTTCATGGATGAGCCGCCGATCCAGTTATTGATCAAGGGCAGTGGCGAGTATCGTTTCGAGAACGAGTGGCCGCTGGCGCGCACTGCGTGGACCAGGTTCTACCTGGGCTCACACGGTTCACTTTCCCGCAAGCAGCAGGATCATTCCGACGCCGTCGAGCTCCTGAACAACCCCGACCTGCCGCCCGGCCAACTGCCGCCTGCTGTGACGTTTCTGACCGAGCCCTTCACCGCCGACGTCGAGGTGACTGGTCCGGTGATGCTGAATTTTCATGCAACATTGGACCAGCCCGACGCAACCTGGATTGTCACCCTGCGCGACCTGGCACCCGATGGCACTTCACGTACTCTGACCAAGGGATGGCTGCGGGCTTCGCAGCGGGAACTTGATGCCGAAAAATCGACACCTTTTCGACCTTGGCAAAGACACAGCGGCAAGGAGCAATTGACGATGGGTCAAAGCTACGCTTATGCAATGGAGATTCGGGAAGTGTCAAATTTGTTCCGCAAGGGGCATTGTCTTGCCCTGGACATCCGGGGGCAAGACTCGACAGCAGAAGATCCGATCTGGGTGCATACCTGCAACCCAGTTCTGACCCGTCATACCCTGCATTTTGGCGGCGCCTTCGAGTCCTATTTATTGTTGCCAGTTATTCCGCAAGCAGGAGAACAATCATGAAGTTTGTCGTGCGTTTGATCGAGTATTTGATCGGTGCCTGCATGGCATTGGCCTGCGTTACGGCGACGGCCCAGGACTTTCCTTTCAAACCGATACGCATCGTTGTGCCTTTCCCACCCGGCGGCTCAGCCGATGTCCTGGCGCGCACGATTGGCACTCGCTTGTCCTCTGCCCTGGGTCAGCCAGTGGTTATCGACAACAAAGCCGGGGCCGGCGGAATTCTTGGTGCCGACACGGTCGCAAAGGCACCTGCAGACGGGCACACGCTGTTGTTTGCCAACACCAATATCGCCATCAACCCAAGTCTCTACAAAACGCTCCCCTACGATACTGCTGCCGCCTTCGCCCCGGTCATTTTGATGGTAAAGGTGCCGAACCTGCTTCTGGTGGCAGAAGACGTCAAGGTGGCGAATTTGGCTGAACTGATTGCGCTGGCGAAAAGGCAGCCGGGCGCGCTCAATTACTCATCGGCGGGCAACGGAACCTTCCCGCATCTGGCAGTTGAGTTGTTCAAGTTGCGAGCTGGCATTTCAATGACGCATATTCCATACAAGGGCGCGGCACCGGCACTCAGCGCACTTCTTGGAAAGGATGTTCAAGTTCTCTCAAACGACTTGGTCACGGCGGTGCCGTACGTCAAGGCTGGCAAGGTCCGAGCGTTGGCGATCACTGGCGCTACACGATCACCTGTGATGCCCGACGTGCCTACCATGGCAGAGGCTGGTCTGAAGGATTATGCAGCGGTGGGATGGCAGGGCATCATGGTGCCGGCAGGCACGCCAGCGACAACGATTGCTCGGCTGAACTCTGAAATTGGCAAGGCGCTGGCAGACCCGGCACTACGCAGCAACCTGGCTGGCCAAGGCCTTGAAGTTGTCGGAGGTACTCCTCAAGAGTTCTCTGATTTTGTGCGCCGAGACACGGAGAGCTGGCGTGCGGCTGTAGAGGCTTCTGGCGCGAAGGTGGATTGAGTGAAACAGCCTGAGCAGCCGTTTGGCTTCTGCGGCCTTGCTCGGACGCAGTGATGGGCTTGCGTTTTCGACATCATGTGTTGACCTGCCCACCTCAAACGACGCGGATTGCGCTTGGGGCTTTTCAACCGAAGGCGCAGAGCCGAAATTGAGGATGCAGATCGCTGCTAGCATCCTCTCAGCCACTGTGGCGTAAGGACACCTTGTTCGCACTCACGACCGGCAGGGTTGCGGCAACCTGATCTGTCAATCCCCGAATGTCATGTTTCGGGTGGGCACTTCAAGGTGCCCGCTGGCTTTTGCCGACCACAAGAGACGGCCAAGATTGCACTCCAAAGCGGTCTTTCAGCGAACTGTGATCTCAACACCTGTCACTCGGCCTCGGGAGAAGCAAAGCTACCTATAAACGCGGGAAAGCACATAACAGAAAACCCAGCGAAACGGCAGTCAAGTCGCAGTCGTGATGGTTTTGCTATCCGCAGTCATGCTCCATTTGTTGCCCTTTGGGGCAATTGCTCTTAAACGCCCGCTCGCTACGCTTGACTTTTTTCACGACAGCTTGTGATGCAAGAGCTGCATAGATATGGAGACAAAAGATGTCAAGTATGGAGTTTGACTACGTGGTGGTCGGCGCTGGCTCAGCCGGGTGTGTGCTGGCAGGGCGCTTGAGTGAGGATCCTGGTGTCACGGTCTGCTTGCTGGAGTCCGGAGGACCCGACAAGAGCGTGCTGATTCACGCCCCAGTCGGCGTCGTGGCGATGGTCCCCACCAGGATCAACAACTACGCTTTTGAGACGGTGCCGCAGCCGGGTCTGAATGGTCGTCGCGGCTACCAGCCACGCGGCAAGACGCTGGGCGGCTCGAGTTCCATCAATGCCATGCTGTATGTGCGTGGGAACCCGTGGGACTATGACCACTGGGCCGCCTTGGGCAACCCCGGATGGCGTTATGACGACGTGTTGCCGCTGTTCAAGCGCAGCGAAAACAACGAACAGTTTGTCGATGGCTTTCATGGTCAGGGCGGACCGCTCAACGTCACCTACCAGAACCACGCCAGCCCGGTCAACAAGCTCTTTCTGGACGCAGCACAGCTGAATGGACTTGCACTCAATCCGGACTACAACGGCGCCGAGCAGGATGGCGCCTTCCTGTACCAGGTCACGCAGAAAAACGGCGAACGATGCAGCGCAGCCAAGGGCTTTCTAACACCCAATCTTTCACGTCCCAACCTCACGGTCGTCACCCAGGCAACAGCGGCGAAAGTGATGATCGAAGGCAAGTGCGCCCGCGGCGTGGCTTACTACCAGGGCAACCATCTCGAGCAGGTACGTGCGCGTCGTGAAGTACTTTTGGCCGCCGGTGCGTTCGGTTCACCTCAGTTGTTGATGCTGTCCGGTATTGGTGCCACCCATGAGTTGCAAAAGTTTGGCATCCCGGTCGTGAAAGACCTGTGGGGTGTAGGCAAGAATTTGCAGGATCACATCGACTACGTTCAAACCTGGCGTGTACCCAGCCATACCGACACCATTGGCGTGTCCTTGCGCGGGTCTGCCAAGCTGGCCAATGCCATGTTGCAATGGCGCGGCAAGCGTTCCGGCCTAATCACCAGTTCGATCGCGACTGCCGGCGCCTTCATGCGATCCTCACCTGAGGTGGCCATACCCGATCTGCAACTGGTGTTTGTGATCGCCATCGTTGACAACCACGCACGCACCATGCACCTGGGCCACGGCATATCCTGCCACGTCGACGTGCTACGTCCCTACAGCCGTGGTGTCGTGACGCTGAACAGTCCAGACCCCCGCGTTGCGCCCAGCATTGATCCGAAGTTCCTCGCCGATGAGCGCGATCTTCATCTGCTCGTCAAAGGCGGGCAGATGCAACAGCGCATCATTGAATCCAGGCCCTTTGATTCGATCCGCGGCAAGATGCTCTACCCGGCTGCGCTTGATGACCCCGAGGGCATGGCGCGCGATATTCGCAATCGAGCCGACACCCAGTACCACCCGGTTGGCACCTGCAAGATGGGACCGGACAGCGATCCACTGGCGGTAGTTGATGCGCAGTTGCGTGTCAAGGGCATAGCAGGCCTGCGCGTGGTCGACGCCTCCATCATGCCAACCCTGATCGGCGGCAACACCAACGCACCGACCATCATGATTGCGGAAAAAGCGGCCGAGTTGATTCGTGCAGGCCAGTGATAACCGTCCAACAAAAAAACCGGAAGACAAGGAGCACTTCATATGAACAAACTGATTCATGTATCCCAGACACTGTGCCTGGCGGCGCTGCTTATCCTGGCAGGCGGCTGCAGCAAGACTGCCGGCGTAGGTGGCGCAGCGGGAGACGCGATGCCCGAAACGCTGAAGGTCAACGCCCAGTTTGCCAAAGACCTCAGACTCGATGAGCAACAGGACTTCGAAGATGCCAAACGAGGGCTGGTCGCCAAGCCCGAGGGCAAGATCGTCGACTCCACTGGCCAGACCCTGATTGACTTCGATGCCTTCAAGTTCATCGACGGGCCAGCGCCGGCAACGGTCAACCCGAGTCTGTGGCGCCATGCCAAGCTTGACTCGCAGGTGGGCCTGTTCAAGGTAACGGACGGTGTCTACCAGGTGCGTGGCTTTGACATGGCCAACATGACCCTGGTCGAGGGCAAGAGCGGCTGGATTGTTATCGACACCCTGACTGCGCGCGAAAGCGCCACAGCAGCGTTGGCCTTCGTCGCCAAGCATCTGGGTGAAAAGCCGGTATCGGTCATCATTTTCACGCACAGCCATATCGACCACTTTGGCGGCGCCCTGGGTGTTGTGACAGCCGCAGAGGTTGCGGCGCGCAAGATTCCTGTCGTTGCTTCTGAAGGCTTCATGGAAGAGGCCACCAGCGAAAACATCATGGTCGGCACGGCGATGGGTCGGCGATCGGTCTACCAGACCGGACGCAACCTGGAACGCACAGCCAAGGGCTTTGTTGATGTCGGGATCGGCCGCGAGACGGCTTACGGCAGCTTCGGCATCCTGGCGCCCAACAAGATCATCAGTAAACCCACCGAAGAACTGCTGCTCGACGGTGTGCGCTTTGTATTTCACAATGTTCCAGGTGCCGAGGCACCGGCCGAAATGACGTTCTCGATCCCGGACAAAAAACTCTACGGCGGCGCGGAGAACCTGACACAGACCATGCACAACCTGCTGCCGGTGCGTGGCGCCAAGGTGCGTGATGCCTTGCGCTGGTCACAGTACATGCAGCAGGCGCTCGATCAGTTGGGTGATTCTGAAATCTATGTGGGTCAACACAATTGGCCCATCTGGGGCAACGCGCGCATTGCCGAATTCATCACCAAGCACCGCGACGTCTACAAGTACACGCACGATCAGTCGGTTCGCTTGATGAACGCAGGCTACACCCCACGCGACATCGCAGAGACGGTCAAACTGCCAAAGTCACTGTCGGAACATTTCGGCGCCCGCGGTTACTACGGCGACCTGCGCCACAACGTGAAGGCGGTCTACCAGTTCTACCTGGGCGCCTACGATGGCAACCCAGCCCATCTCAACCCGCTGCCGGCACAGGAGTCTGCCAAGCGCTATCTGGAACTCATGGGAGGCGTCGACAAGACGGTTGCTGCGGCCCAGAGCGCGTTTGACAAAGGTGACTATCGCTGGGCGGCAGAACTGCTCGACCAAGTCGTCTTTGGCGATCCTGCGCACCAAGGCGCCAAGGAACTGCTGGCCAAGACGTACGACCAGATGGGCTATATGTCCGAGGCATCAACCTGGCGCAACAGCTATCTGACGGCAGCGCTTGAACTGCGCAGCGGAGCGCCAAAGAAGGGGGTTGATCGCAGTTACTTTGTAGACATGCTGTCGCAAACCCCGATCGAGCGCTTTCTGGAAGCCATGGCTGCCGGTCTGGATGGTCCGGCGGCTGAGGGCAAGGACCTCAAAATCAATCTGGTGTTCTCGGACAGTCAGGAGTCCTTTGTGCTGTGGATTGAAAATTCGGTTTTGCACTTCAAGAAGGCTAACCCGGCAGACAACGCCAATGCGACTCTGACGCTGACCAAGCCGATCTTTGTCAAGATGATGGCGGGTACTGCGGGTGTGAAAGACACCCTGCTGAGCGACGATCTCAAGATCGGCGGCAGCAAGATCGACCTGATCCGTTTCTTCAGCCTGATTGACAAGGCCACCGGCACCTTTGCCATTGTCACCAGGTAAATCCGACGCGCTCAGAGTCATTTCTTTGCAACTCGACCATAAGGCACAAGCTATCCCGTCAACCGGTGGAGCGTAAACTTGTTCGTTGGCAACAAACTGGGGGACGCATGTGATAGACATGATCAGACGCTGGTTCGCGTCACCTCTTTTTGAAGGTGATGAAGAAAAGACGCGCCACGCTGAGCTGATAAATGGGGCCATTACCGTTAATTTGTTGCTGACTGTGCTTATCATCATCGGCGTCGTGCTTGGCAACAACGTCCCGATCGGTGCACTGGTCATCGCTATTTTGTGGTTTGCCGTGCTCTTGTCGATTCGCCGAATACTGCACAGCGGCAGAGTCACCTTTGTCGCATTCACCCTGACCACCCTCTTTTTTGTCTTTCTAACGGCAGCGAACATCAGTTTGGGGACCATCCGGACACCGACGGCGTCGATCTATGTCTTTTGGGTGATTCTGGTCGGCATGTTGTTTCAGCTGCCCGGCATTGTGCTTGCCACCATTGCAAGCTCGCTGGCAGTGATGGGCTTGATCCTGGCTGAGAATGCTGGCCTCTTGCCCAAGCCGAACTACAGCGTTGGCATCACGCAATGGATGAACTTTACGGCGCTATTTGGAATGACCGCCAGTGCGGTGTATTACAGCAACAGATTGGTGTTTCGGGCGCTGGCGCGGGCCGACGATGAAATCGCGCGACGCCAGCAGGTCGAGATCGAATTGCGAAAGTTGACGCGCATGGTTGAGCAAAGCCCGACCACCATTGTGCTCACGGATTTGGCCGGCAACATCGAATATGTCAACCCGAGCTTCAGCAAAGTCACCGGCTATCCATTCGATGCGGTGGTCGGGAAGAACCCACGGATACTGAAGTCAGACAAGACAAAGTTCAGTACCTATCGGGAATTATGGGATGCCCTAACTGCTGGCCAGGAGTGGCAAGGCGAACTCGTGAATCGCAAAAAAGATGGCTCTCTTTACCATGAATGGGCCGTCATTGCACCGATTGCCGATGAGGACGGCGTGGTCAGCCACTACCTGGCAGTGAAGGAAGACATCACCCCTCGCAAACAGGCTGAGGATGCCTTGCGCATAAGCGAACATCGACTTCGGCTGCTGGCCGACAACACCCGGGATGTGATCTGGACCATGGCGCCCGACGGCAGCGTTACCTATGTCAGCCCGGCTGTCATGGCCGTGCGCGGGTTCACCCCGATGGAGGCGATGCAACAAACCATTGAGGAGACCCTGACCCCCGATTCCCAAGCCATTAGCATCGGATATTTCACGCAATTACACGTTGACCTGGCTGCTGGTGCAGAACCGCAAACTTTTCGGGGCGAGCTCGAATACCGCTGCAAAGACGGCTCCACAGTATGGACCGAAGTCATGGCGTATCCGATGGTGAATGAGGATGGTATGTTCGAGGTGCTCGGCGTGACGCGTGACATCTCCGAACACAAACGCCGCAGAGGCGAATTGGAAACAGAGGGGCGACGGTTGACCGATCAGCTTGTCCAGCTTGATCGCCAACGCAGTCTGGGCCAGATGTCGGCCTCACTCGGGCATGAACTCAATCAGCCGCTGACCGCTATCCTGACCAACGCACAGGTCATGCAGCGGGGCTTGCGCAGCGGTCGTCTGGAGACGGCCCAGGTCGGGGAGTTGATTGAGCGAATCATCCACAACACCCGGCGCGCCAGCGACATCATCGAGCGGATACGTACCTTCATTCGCCCGAGCCAGGCGCAGCACCTGGTAGTGGATTTGCAGCAAGTGGTGCTTGACGCCCTTGATTTGATGGAAGTGGATATCCGTCAGCATCAAGTGCTGGTCAAGTTCGCGATGACCGACAGCCCGGTTCTGGTGCAAGGGGATGTGATACAACTTTCTCAGGTGCTTCTCAATGCCCTGCGTAACGCCATCGAGGCCTTGCAACAGGTCCGGCATCGCGTGATCGAGATTCAGATCAACACGACGCAAAAACAGGTGCAATTAAGCATCACCGACACTGGTCCGGGCTTGACGCCCGAGAACCTGGAACAGGTCGGCACCGCGTTTTTCAGCACCAAGAGCACCGGCTTGGGGCTGGGGCTGTCGATCTCCCGCAACATCATGGCCAAGCACCAGGGCACCCTGAGCATTGTCAATGCCGACGATGCAGGCGCCTGCGTGACCATGACATTGCCGGTGAATGCGAACCGATTGCCTGGATAATCCTGTGCCTCCTTAAAGGCCGCCTGGTTCCGCCAGTCGAACCAGATCGGCTACCGTATTGACGCCGAGTTTTTCCAGCGCGCGCTGCCGATGCAGTTTGACCGTGCGAAGTGCAATACCCAATTCGTCGGCGATATCCTGGTTGATGCTGCCACGCACCACGCAGCGGGCGACATCGCGTTCACGCTCGGTCAAGGAGGCAATGCGTCGTGCCCGATCGGTCTGGCGGCCATCGAGTTGCTGGCGCTGTGCACTCACGGCCAGAGCGTGAGCCACTGCATCGAGCAGCAAATCGGCCTCGATCGGTTTGATCAGGAAGTTGAGGGCGCCTGCGCGAAAGGCACTGACCGCCTCCAAGGCGCCGCTGTCACCGCTCATCAGTAGCAGCGGTATGTGGTCAAGCTCGGCCAGTCTGCGTTGCAATTCCAGGCCATCGACTTCAGGCATCTTGACGTCGCACAGCACGCAACTTGGCCCGGGAAAGAGAGGACGGTTGAAGGTCAGCACCTGCAAGTAACTCAAAGCCAACGAATACGTCTCTACGGCATAGCCTTCCATGTCCAGCAGCGCGCCCAGTGCTGCCAGAATTTGCGGGTCATCGTCAATCAGGACCACGCGCCCAACAGCGCAACGCGCGGCCATGCGCTCATCATCCACGGTAATCGTCCGTCGCACATTGCCGGCAAGCATCGGCTTGTTGTTCATGATCGGTTTGTCAAGTCATCGACCATGTTGGCGTGCATCATCGGAAAAAGCGCCTCGTCCAGGGCATCAAGGTCAAAAGGCTTTTGCAGGCAGGTGATGCTCGAGGGCGCAGCGCCATAAGGCGCCCTTTCATCCTCGCGCAGGGCGGTGATGATGACCATTGGCAAGCGGGGGAAGCGCTCCCGCAGCGTGGTGGCCAGCGCGAAACCCGACATGCCGGGCAGGTTCAGGTCGAGCACGGCGGCGACCAATTCAGTCCGCTGCGACGGGTCGGTGCTTGACGGCAGCGTTGGATGCCCATTTGTCTGCGTGATCGCCTGAAGCAGACTCTCACTTGAGCTGTGGTGCGCGGTCTGCAAGCCACCCAGTTTGAACCAGGTACTGAGCGCCTGACCAATCTGGAGGTCATCATCAACCAGCGCTACAACACCGGGCAAAGCAACGGGCGCCTGGGTCGAGGGTGTGCGGGGTATTTCTTTCATCCTTGGGTTTGCCTGCATTGCGTAATGATTATGCTGGTGCTTTGTGCGCCTGATGAGTTTCTTCCTTATCGCGAAATTCCTCCGCAATGAGATAGAAGCGCGCCTCCTCCTGCTGGAACGCAGCAACAATCAGCGGGTCAAATTTGATGCCATCGAGCTTCAGGATTTCAGCGCTCGCCTCTGCATGCGTCCATGCGCGCTTGTAGACGCGGGCCGTCGTCAGTGCGTCGTACACATCAGCAACTGCCATCAAGCGTGCTCCCAGCGGGATGTCCTGGCCGCTCAGACCCCGTGGATAGCCGCTGCCGTCCCAGTTTTCATGGTGCGCGCCGGCCAAACTGGCTGCTACAGAAAACAGGGAGCCATCGGCTTGCCCTGCGCCTGCCATCACCCGCAGAATTGACTCGCCCAGCGCGGCGTGTGTGCGCATAAGTTGCGTTTCCTCGTCAGTGAGGAGGCCGGGCTTTAACAGAATATGGTCGGGTATGCCGACCTTGCCCAAGTCGTGCATCGGGGTGGCCTTGGCAATCAGCTCAATTTGTGACTCGGCTAGTTGCTCGGTGTAGTGGCCAGCGCGAACCAGGGCTTGCGCCAGTGCCCTGACGTAGAGTTGAGTGCGCTTGGTGTGCAGTCCGGTTTCGTTGTCACGAACAAGAGAGAGTCGAGTCAGCGCGGCGATCATCTGATCGCGACCGCGCTGCATCGCGTTGTCACTGAGTTCCTGGTATTCGTCAAGCACTAGCTTGAGCTGCCGATTGACTTCCTCGTAACGCGTGACGTCGGTGTAGGTCCGAACCACATCACCTGATGGCATGCGGTGGGTGTGGACCTCAATATAGCGGCCAATATGGTCCTGGCGCAGGTAGCGCCGGGGTATACGTTCGTCCACATCCACGCCCAAGGTGGCTACATAGTTGCGCGCCGACTCCTGCACACGAGAGAGTCCCGGTCCGAAGTCACCCCGATCGCGCTGAAACTTCACCACTTCAGACAACAAAGGTTGGCTCTGCAGCAGTGACTTCGGCAGGTCCAGCAACTCGCAGGCCCTGTCATTGACCATTTTGTAGCGGCCGTCCTGGCCAATCACGCAAATTCCTTGTGACATGGTCTGCAGGGCTGCTTCCAACAGGGCGCTGGTTTCACTCAATCGCAGGGCAGCTTGCCGACGATTCTTGAGTTTGACTGCGGGATGGGCCATACGTATTTCACCATTTCACGTGAGATCCAGCTGGATCGCTATCGTGCTTCGCATGCTAGGGAACTGGCCCAAAAGAACAATTGCCCTTTGGGGTAATTGTTCCTATTCCGTAGAGCGCCAATACTCGGCCATTATTGGACTAATTCACTTCGATTGAATGCCTGCCATGACCCAAGTCCTTATTGTTGACGACAACCCCGACATTAGGCGTCTGCTTGCCATCACCTTGGGCGAGGATTACGCACTTGATGAAGCAAAAGATGGCCTCAGCGCGCTCGAAAGTATCCGGCAGTTCCCGCCAAAGGTCGTCTTGCTCGATGTCATGATGCCCGGCGAACTGGATGGCTTGCAGGTGCTTCAAGCGATCAAGAGCAACCCGCAAACCGATAGTATTCAGGTCGCGATGGTAAGTGCGCGAGGCCAGATTGCCGACTCAGATCAGGCTCGGCGGTTTGGTGCCGATGCGTATTTCATCAAGCCCTTTAGTCCGCGTCAGGTCAGCGCCTGGGTTCGGGACAGGCTGGTATGACAAGCAAGACTTACGTTCTCAGCGTGTGGCGCAATCGCATTGGTGACTGGCTGCTGCACTGCCAAGACCGCATCAACAGAAGCGAAGAAGCAGCGAAATCTTGCTGCGACTTGAACGCTCCTGCCGGAGGATGCCAGCAGGGTCGGCATTGCCGGCTGCGGTACAAGACCAAGGCCGTCATGTTTTCGGAAAGCATCCTGGCGAGATTCAGGTGACTACGAAGATTTCATCCTGGACGGCGGTTGAACAGGACCTTCTGCACAAATGCCGGCTCGATGCGAATATTGATGAGACGGCGTTTGCCAGGCGCCACAACATATCGCTGGCGCAACTGAGGGAACTGGAAAATGGTCTTGGAGCCTTCTTCTACAGCCCAAAAATCAAGGCGCAGGTCGGATGCAGGCTGCTGCAAGAGCTTGGCGTCGAGTCCATCGAATTTGCGAGTGAGGTCAGCGAGACCTGCCCGGTGTCGACGCGCATTTTCATCAAGCCTTTCAGTGCGCGCCAGGTCATCGCCTGGGTTCGGGACCGGCTGACATGACGAGTAAAGCCGCCCCTACGGAAAGAAAAGAATTTGGCTCCTGCGTTGCCGCACTTGAGGCCGTATGCTGTCAGTCAGCTCAGCTCTTAGAGGTTTTCATGACGCTGCTGGTCAACGCTGTGCAATCGCTGGAAGCCAAGCGCGAGCTATCGATCCTGACCGATCGCCTGGGCAAGGGCTCCGGGCTGGGCCTGTGGTTGGCCTCCAGGAGCGTCGAGCGCCATCATGGTGAAATCGAGGTCTGGAGCCAAGTTGGCACCGGCACCCGTTTTACCATCACGCTACCCATCAGTCAGCCAGACGCGCATGGAGCCTGATTTGAACTGATTGCTGGTCGGGCAACCGTGTAGGGTCAGTTGACTGACAAGCGAACGGCAGCAATTGAATTTCCAGCAAGCACCTAGATTGCAAGAAAAGTGTTGAAATTGATAGACCGAAAGGGCAATTGTTGAAACGTGTGCCCGTTACGCCGTTTGGGTGTCGCAGCAGTCACATCATATGAATGGTCGCAGGCACGTTGCCCGCCTCCACCAGTGGCGGCTCACTCGCGTCGAATTCAAATTCCAGGAAGCTGCCAGTCGTGAATGACTTTTCTCCGCAATGGAGCCCGACATGTCAGTGAAAACGAAACCTCAATCTGGGTGACCGCATTGGCATCCCGGACCAGGGCCGCGACCGGCCGGTCCTGACTTTCGCCGGTGGCTGGAATGG
>CAITQH010000020.1 GCA_903894475.1 uncultured beta proteobacterium | reverse complement strand
TTCAAAAGGGCGGCAGCTTCTTCTTTTTTGGTTTTCTGATCTGGTATTACCAGAACACTTCTACCGCAGCGTGGGTCTATCTGGCGCTGCACGGCGGCTATGGTCTGGTCTGGCTGATCAAGGACCTGGCTTTTCCGGATCCGAACTGGCAGATCAGAATCACCATCGTCGCCGGCATCAATGCCTTTGCCGCGGTTCTGGGGCTTTACTGGGTGTTTGGCTGGTTGCTGATTTCGCGCATCTCGCAGCCGGTCTACCCCCTGCCCGAAGCGGTCTGGTTTGCGCTGTGCATCAGCTTGTGCCTGCTTGGCTCGGTGATCATGATGGCCGCCGATGCGCAGAAGTTCTTTACGCTGCGCCTGCAGCGTGGCCTCATCACCGACGGCATGCACCGCTGGGTGCGGCATCCCAATTACCTGGGCGAGATGATGATCTACGGCAGCTTTGCCATGCTGGTCTGGCACTGGTTCCCGGTGTTGGTGCTGGCCTGGGTCTGGCTCGGCCTCTTTGCCGTCAACATGGTCATGAAAGAAGCCAGCATGTCGCGCTACCCGGATTGGGCAGCGTACAAGAAAAGAAGCTGGTGGCTGGTCCCGTTTCTGCTGTGAGCAGAACGGATCACCTCAACCGGCCAGCACGCTGCCTGCGGCGGCGCTGTGGCCTTGTGCGTCGAACAGTACACCCGGATTGAGAATGCCGGACGGATCAACCACCTTCTTGGCTGCGCCCAGCATTTGCCGAAACAGCAGGGGTGATTCCAGTTCGTAGCCACTGCGGTGATCACGGCCCACCGCGTGGTGGTGCGTGATGGTGCCGCCGTGTGCCACCACGGCTGCGTTGGCTGAAAGCTTGATCTCGCGCCAGGCTGATAGTGCACTGGCTACGTCGCCGTTGGCAGAACCTAGCACAGCGATGGTGAAATAGGGCGCCAGGCCGTCCGGGTAGGCGTGGGTGACGCGACACGAGACAAGGCTTTCCTGACCGGTCACGCGTTGGATCGTTGACTGGACTTCGCTCTTGACATTTTGGTAGAAAAACTCGAAGCGCTCCCAGGTGATGGCGCTCTCGAAGGTGTCCATGATGACGCCCAGGCCGACCGCCGGGTCACGCCAGTAAGGCATGCGGATGAAGGCCTCGCGCCATGCGCCGGCGGCCCCCTTTCTATGTTCCTGTGAACCTTCGGTGGCCATCGACCGGGCTACGGCCGCGGCGTCATACTCGCCCGCGTGATCACGCACCAGTTCCAGTGCGCGCTCCATCCAGGCGTTCAGCGGATGGTCGGCTGATTCAAAGCCCAGCACCAGCATCGGCTGGCGCCCGTCGCCAACGCCGGAGAAGACGGTTTCCATCGGATCGAGCAATCGGCAGTTGCTCGGGTTCAGGCCCGATTGCGTGAGCGCGCGCAGGCAGCGTGCGGCGGCAAAGTAGTCGGCAAATTTGACCGAGGCGGAAGCGCGAAACTTTGGTTTGGCCTGCAGGCGCATCCAGGCTTCGGTGATGACGCCCAGCGTGCCCTCGCTGCCCAGCACCAGACGGTCCGGCGCTGGCCCGGCACCTGATGCGGGCAGACGCCTTGTCTGCAGCAGCCCCGCTGGTGTGACCATTCGTGTGGACTCCACAAAGTCGTCGATGTGCGTGTGCTGCGTGGCGTAGTGACCGCCGGCGCGCGTCGCAATCCAGCCACCGAGCGTGGAGAACTCAAAGCTCTGCGGGAAGTGGCGCAGCGTCAGGCCGTGCGCTCGCAACTGGGCTTCAATGTCGGGGCCATAAGCACCGGCCTGGATGCGTGCGGCGCGGCTTACCGAGTCCACTTCCAGCACCTGGCCCAGGCGCTCCATGTCCAGCGAAATGGCAGCGGCATAGTCATGGCCCACTGCGGGTTCCACGCCGCCGCAGACGCTGCTGCCACCACCGTAGGGAATCACGGCGACCTTGTTGCGCACGGCCCAGTCCAGGATGTCGACGACGGCCTGCTCGTCATCCGGATAGGCGACCCAGTCGGGTGGTCGGGGAACCTGGCGCAGCCACATGCGCGAGCAGTCGGCATAGCTCTTGCCATAGGCGTGATTGAGCCGGTCCAGCGGCGCACTGGAGAACATGGCGGCAAGCGTTGTCGGCGCCGCAATTCGGGGTGCGGACAGAGAAAAATCTTCCACGGCTGGTGGCGTCAGCGCGGCAAACTGGCCGCCGAGCTGCTCGACCATGAACTTGACCGTGGCCTGCTCCCGCGTGTCCAGCACCGTGCCAGCGGCGCCCCAGCCCCAGAAGCGGCGCGCGGCGCGCCGGGAAAGACTTTTGCTTGCAGTGTTCATGGGCCGATTTGAACCGATTTTTGCCCGCTGGCGACAGCACGGCGTGCGGCTGTCGCTGACAATGCAGGCCATGGCGATTGAAATCCACTCTGAAGAAGTCCACACGGCGCCGCTGGCCTCAGCCACGGTAATGCTGCTGCGTGACAGCGCGCTCGGGCCCGAAGTATTGATGATGCGCCGGCACAGCAATTCCAATGTGCTGGGCGGTGTGCACGTCTTTCCCGGTGGCAAGCTCGACGGCGCGGATGGTGAAGTTGCGCAAGACCTTTTCGACCAACCGCTGCCGCACTTGCTACAAGCCTTGCAGCAGGCGGATCTGGATGCAAAGACCGCTGCCGCCCTGTATGTCACGGCCCTGCGCGAAACCTTCGAGGAATGTGGCCTGTTGTTGTGCGACGGTGTCGCGCCGGATGTCTTTCAGCAGGCACGTGCGATGTTGCGTGCCGGGCAGGGCTTCATGGGTGTGCTGCAGCAACTGGGTTTGCCACTGCAGACGCGCCACCTGATTCCCTGGTCGCGCTGGATCACGCCGCGCGTGGCGTCCTTGACCCACAAGCGTTTTGATACGCGCTTCTTTGTGGCCCAAGCGCCGCAGGAGCAGGAGGCGCTGCACGACGACCACGAAGCCACCGAAACCGTCTGGCTCAGTCCCGCTCAAGCATTGCGTCAGTATTGGGACAGCCAGATCGAGATGGCACCACCACAGATTCTCACTCTGAGTCAATTAGCCCACTTTGCCAATGTCGCTGCCGTACTGACGGCGGCCCGCAGCCGCCCCCCGGCGCTGATCGAACCCTCACCGTTCGACCACGATGGCCAGCGCGTCATCTGTTACCCCGGTGATCCGCGCCATCCGGTAGCCGAGCGCGCCTGGTCAGGCCCCACGCGCCTGACTTTCCG
>CAITQH010000019.1 GCA_903894475.1 uncultured beta proteobacterium | reverse complement strand
TCCCACAGGTCGATGTCGCTCATTTTCAAGCCCAGACGAGCGAGTACCTTGGGAATCGCGTACACCGGGCCAATGCCCATCTCGTCAGGCTCACAACCAGCTACCGCAAAGCCAAGAAAACGGCCCAGCGGTTTAAGGCCTTTCTTCTCGGCCACTTTCTCGTGCATTACCACCACGGCACCACTGCCATCAGACAACTGACTGGCGTTCCCCGCTGTAATCAAGCCGCCCGGCAGCGCCGAGCGCAGGCCGCTGATGCCCTCTTTGGTCGTGCCATCGCGGATACCTTCGTCGTCGCTGACAGTTACTTTCTTCGTCGACAAACCCATCACCTTGTCGGCCACACCCATGGTCACCGTAATGGGAGCGATTTCGTCCTTGAACAGGCCCGCCGCCAAAGCTTTCGCGGCACGCTGCTGGCTGGCGGCGCCGTACTCATCCATGGCGTCGCGTGCGATGTTGTAACGCTTGGCGACGATCTCTGCCGTTTGCAGCATCGGCAGGTAGACCTCGGGCTTGTTCTTGATCAGCCAGGGATCGGTCAGCATGTGCTGGTTCATCTCCTGCATCACGCAGGAAATGGCCTCCAGACCACCGGCAACAAAAATGTCACCTTCGCCGGCGATCACGCGCTGGGACGCCAGGGCAATGGTCTGCAGTCCCGATGAACAAAAGCGGTTGATGGTCATGCCTGAGGTCGTGATGGGGCAACCGGCACGCAATGCAATCTGTCGGGCAATGTTGGCCCCGGTGGCACCTTCGGGCGTACCACAGCCCATGATGACGTCCTCCACCTCGGCAGCTTCAATGCCGGCCCGCGCAATAGCTTGTTCGACCACGTGCCCCCCCATCGTGGCTCCGTGCGTCATGTTGAAGGCGCCTTTCCAGCTCTTGGTAAGCGGCGTGCGGGCGGTGGAAACAATTACAGCTGAGGTCATGGTGGGTTCTTCCTTAATTCAATGATGCTTTCGCACCCATGGTCAATAGACGGTGATAAAAACGGATCAGTTCGGCCAGGTTGGCGGCCGTGATGCGCTCATTGGTGCCGTGAAAGCGTGGCAGGTCTTCGGGTTTGGCGCGCACCGGCGAAAACTTGAAAATATGGTCACTGATGTCACCAAAATGAATCGAGTCGGTCGCACCGATCATGAGCCCGGGCGCGACCAGCGTGCCAGGAAAGACTTCACGAATCGTGCGGTTGATGAGCGCGTACTGTTTGGAGTCGGTCGGCGCCACCTTGGAAGCATCGACGGCGCCCGGCAGGGCAAAGAGCTCAAACCTGTCAGTGCCCGTGGCTTGCGTTACCTGGGACTTCATGCGCTCCATGACCTGCTCTTTGGTGTCACCTGGCAGCAAGCGGAAATTGACGGTAGCCTCGGCGCGACCGGGCAACACGTTTTCCTTGTTGCCAGCATTCACGATGGTCAGCGCCGTCGTCGTGCGCAACATGGCGCTGGTACTGGCACCCGCCTCCAACTGTTTTTGCACCACCGGACCAAAGAGCCAGAGGTTGGACAAGGCAACGCGTGAAAAACCGCTCATCTCGGGCGCAACAGTGTCAAACATTTCACCAGCTACACCGCGGATGCCACCGGGCAACTGCTCGTCGTCAACGCGCTTCAAGGCTGCGCTCATCATGGCAATCGCGCTCGTGCCCTTGGGCGGCGGCATGCTGGAGTGCCCCGGCGTGGCTGCCATCTTGAGAACGACCGACAGATAGCCTTTCTCCGCAACACCAATCAGCGCCGTCGGCGGATTCAGGCCTGGCATGATGCCTTCGGTAATCAGGAGCCCTTCGTCGATCACAAAATCGAGTCTGACCTTGCGCTCCTTGAGCAGCGCTGCAATTTTGGCCGCGCCGCGCAGGCCACCGACTTCCTCGTCCGCACCGTAGGCCAGATAAACCGTGCGCTCGGGCTTGTAGCCGCTGGCCAGCAGCATCTCGACCGCCTCCATTTGCGCCATCAGGTTGCCCTTGTCGTCCCAGGCCCCCCGGCCCCAGACATAGCCATCCTTGATCTTGCCGGAGAAGGGTTCCTCGGCCCAATCCTTTTCGGTGCCCGGGGCAATTGGCACGACGTCCTGGTGCGCCATCAACAGGATGGGCTGCGCCGCCGCGTTGCTGCCCTGCCAGGTGTAGAGCAGGCTCAGGCCGCCAACGACCTCGCGCTTGAGTTCGGCATGGAGCTTTGGAAAACGTGCCTGCAAC
>CAITQH010000018.1 GCA_903894475.1 uncultured beta proteobacterium | reverse complement strand
CCGGGATGACATCTGCATAGTTCCAAGATGGCGCCGACTGTCATTCAACTAATCCCTGGTTACACGGACCAGTTCTTCGCGCGAGGTCAGGCCGAGCTGCACCAGGCGCTCGCCATCGTCGCGCATCAATACCATGCCCGCCGCCAGGGCCGCGGCGCGGATGTCGGCCTCCGAGGCACGACTGTGAATCTGGGCCCGGATCGAGTCGTCGGTCACGAGCAGTTCAAAGACGCCGGAGCGCCCCTGGTAACCGGTCTGACCGCAGGATGGACAACCCGCGCCCCGGCAAGTGGTGCAGAGCTTGCGCACCAGACGCTGCGCCAGCACGCCAAGCAGTGAGGAACTCAGCAAAAAGGGCTCCACGCCCATATCGGTCAGACGTGTGACCGCGCTGGCTGCGTCATTGGTGTGGATGGTGGCCAGCACCAGGTGTCCGGTCAGGGATGCCTGAATCGCTATTTGTGCCGTCTCGAAATCTCGGATTTCGCCGATGATGATGATGTCCGGATCCTGCCGCAGAATGGCGCGCAGCGCCTTGGCAAAAGTCAGTTCGATCTTGGCATTGACCTGAGTCTGCCCGACACCAGGAAACTCGTATTCGATCGGGTCTTCCACCGTCATGATGTTGCTATGCCCGGCGTCGAGCCGACCCATCGCGGCGTACAGCGTGGTGGTCTTGCCGGAACCCGTCGGCCCGGTGACCAGCACGATGCCATGCGGTTGAGTCACCAGATGTTCAAAGCGTTTGAGCACATCACCCTGCATGCCGAGCGCTTCCAGGCTCAGACGACCTTCCGATTTATCGAGCAGGCGCAGCACCGCGCGCTCGCCGTGCGCACTTGGCAGCGTGCTGACGCGCACGTCCACCGCGCGGGTGCCGATGCGCAACGAGATGCGGCCGTCTTGCGGTAGTCGACGCTCGGCAATATCGAGATCGGCCATGATCTTCAGGCGCGAAATCAGTGCCGCATGCAGGGCCCGGTTTGGTTGCACCACTTCGCGCAGGCTGCCATCGACCCGGAAGCGCACGCTGGAATGACGCTCGTAGGGCTCGATATGGATGTCACTGGCACCGTCGCGCGCGGCTTGGGTCAACAGCGCATTGAGCATGCGGATGATGGGAGCGTCGTCCGAGGTTTCCAGCAAGTCCTCGATGGCCGGCAGATCCTGCATCATTCTTGAGAGGTCGGCATCGCTCTCGACCTCACTGACGACGGCTGCTGCGCTCGATTCGCCCTGCGCGTAGGCGGCGCTGATGCGCTGTATCAACGCTGGTGCCGCCAGGGTCTCGATCTGCCGCACCGGGTACTTGCGCATGACCTCGCTCAAACCACTGGCGCCCGACTCGCCGTGCAAACACAGCGTCAACTGGCTGGAATCATCCTGCACCAGCAACAACTGATGGGTTCGGGCAAAGGCGTAGGGCAGCGGGTAGCGCATGGCAAGCTGATACGGCTCAGGGTTGTGCTTTGGGGGCGGCAACAGGTGCTGGCCGGGCTGCTGGAAGCGCGGGCAGCACAGGCGTTTCATTGATAGGCGCCAGGCTGCTGGGCATCGGTTGCATCGCCTGCATTCCCGAGCGCATCAGTTCGTAACGGTCCATTGACAAGCGCTCACTGGTTTGCGAGTCCCGCACCACCACCGGACGCAGGAACACCATCAAATTGGTTTTGTTGCGACTGCGTGAATCGGTCTTGAACAGGTTGCCAAACACGGGCAAATCGCCCAGGCCCGGTACTTTGTCCTGGTTGCCGGAATACTGGTCTTGCAACAGACCACCGATCACCACGATGCCGCCGTCGTCGACCAGCACGGTGGACTCGATCGTGCGTTTGGAAGTGGTAGGCCCATTTGCGGCGGTCTCGGTGCCGGCCTTGACCGCTGAAGTCTCCTGGTAGATCACGAGTTTGACGGTACCGTTCTCATTGATTTGCGGCCTGACCTTGAGCGTCAGCCCTACATCCTTGCGCTCCACCGTGGTAAACGGATTGACTGTATTGCCGCTGGTGTTGTTGCTGGTGTAGGAACCGGTAACAAAGGGCACGTTTTCACCGATCACGATCTTGGCCTCCTCGTTGTCCAGGGTCAACAAATTCGGCGTGGACAACACATTGCCGCTACCGCTTGACTCCATAAAATTAGCCAAAAATCCGAGTACGTAAACCCCGTTGACTTGTTGCGCCGCGCCAAAATTCAAACCAGTCCCCGGCGCCACTGTGCCGGCGCCGAGCGCCTGGTTGACGATGTTCTTGCCAGCAGCACCAAAATTGGTTCCCAGCAGGCCAATCACGCCGTCGCCATTCTTACCCAAAGGACCCTGCCACTGGATGCCGAATTCCGCCGCCCGTGTGGAGTTCACCTCCACGATCAGGCTCTCCACCAAGACCTGGGCACGTCGTCCATCGAGCCTGTCAATAACGGCTCGCAATTGCCGGTATTGCGGCTCAGGTGCCGTGATGATGAGCGAATTGGTGGCAACGTCGGCCTGCACCTGCCCACCCGTGGCAGACACGCTAGCTGCCGGCGCGGCAGCGGCACCGGCCGCGGGTGCCGTGGCCGCGGCTGGAGTTTGACCGGTCATGGCAGCACGCAAGGTGACAGCGAGCTTGGTTGCGTCGGCGTTCTTCAGATAGACCACGTAGATGTTGCCCGCCGCGCCATTGCCGCTGTTGGCCACCGGTTGATCAAGTTTGTCCACCAGCGACTTGACCAGTGCAACGCGGGCCGGATTGGCGGCCCGCAGAATCAGTGTGTTGGAACGCGGCTCGGCGATCAGCGTGGTCTTGAACGAAGTATCACCACCCACTGTTGCGGTACCCGCGGACTCGATCAAGCGCTGCACCAGGGGCGCCAGATCCACCGCAATCGCGTGCTTGAGCGTCAGTACCTCGACGTTGGTGGCGTTGGCCACATCCATGGCCGCGATGATGCGCGCCAGACGCCGCAGATTGTCCGAATAGTCTGTGATGACCAGTGAATTGTTGCCGGGGTTGGCGTTGATGGTGTTGTTCGGGCTGATCAGCGGTCGCAGCACCGTTACCAGATTGTTGGCCGACTCAAAGTTGAGGCGAAAAATCTGCGTGCTGATCTGGTTGCCTGTCGCCAGCTCGCCACTGCCGGCAGCGTTGTCGCTGATCGTGACTCCGGCGCTTTGCAACTTGGCATCGGCTTCCGGCACCACTTTGTACAAACCGGCCGACTCCACCATGGTGAAGCCCTGCAACCGCAATGCCGCCAGAAACTGGTTCATGGCCGCACTGCGGCTGACCGGCTTGTCCGTCACCAGCGTCAGGGTGCCCTTGACGCGCGGGTCCACTACCACATTGAAACCCGTGATGCTGGCCATGGTGCGCGCGACGGCGTCGATCTCGGCATTGCTGAAGTTCAGCGTCACGGGTTCAGCGCCCCGGGCTGCCGTCGCAAGCAGCATCATGCTGATGGCCAGGGAACAAGCCATGCTGGAGGGACGCCGGAAACTGGTAAATTTCATACAGATTCAACCCACTTTGATGATGGCACGGGCACCGTCACGGCGTCCGATAATGTTCAGAAGATTGGACAAAGCCTCAAGGCGCTCCGGCGCGGCACTGGCAAAGCCCTCAAACCGGAGCTTTGACCCGACCCACTGACCACTGCCGGACAATTGTAGACTGCCCTCCAGTGTCTCCAGAGCAATGCTGGGGGTTGCGCCGCCCAGAAGCGAGATGCGATAACTGCCCATCGGTTTGAGTGTCGACAGACGAGAAGACATCTGAGTTGCGTCGAGTTGGACACGCCCGCCAAGCAACAGGCGACCGGCGGCCCACTGCAGCGTCAGCGCTTGCGTCATGAGCGTCAACTGACCGTCCGCCTGCACGGTGTTCCAGGGAGTTCCCAGTCCGGTCAGCCACTGCGCCGGCCATTGCGACAAGCTGTCCGCCAGCGCCAATTCTGTGCCGGACCAGCGCGGCTGTACATTCAGGCGCCAAGCCTGCTGCATGCAGCAGTCCGCCTGGATTTCGGCCCGCAAGCCACTCCAGTGAGGGCTAAGAATCCAGACCAGCCTTCCCGGCAGGGTACTGGCGTCACTGCTGCCGGCGCCACCGGCCAGACCAAGTCGGGCCGAGCCGTTCCAGACAGTCCCCTGCGCATCATCAAACACAACCCGCCCGTCCAGGGCGGCCTGCAGCGGCCCGGTCAGCCAGCGCGCAGGTGCAAAGAACAGAGTCGCCAGCAACAGGCCGAGCAAAGCGCCAGCACTTGCCCAGGGCCAGGGGGGATTCTTTTGCCGTGTCACTTGAGGTTCAGTGTCACAGTGCCATCCCAGCTGCCGTTGGCACCGCGCAGCAGCCGTGCCTCGCTCGGCACCGTACGCACATTGAGTCGAACCTGCAGCAACCACTGGGCCAGGGCATCGGCCGAAACGCCCTTGAAGGTCACGGTTGCACGCTCCCCGGCCATCTGCAACTGTGCCGTGGCACCGAAGGCCTTGACTGATGCATCGAGCAAGCGCCGCGCCTCATCCACCGCAATCCGTGGCTGTGCCTGCAAGGCTTTTGCCTGGCCCTGAAGACTTTGCATCTGCTGCAGCTGCGCATCAAGCAGCGAGCGCTGGCTCGCCGCTGAGCGCAGAGTAAGCAGTGCTGGCGCGATCGCCAGCCACCAGACCAAAGCAGCCAGCACCAGCAGCCCTGCGCCGAGCAGCCACTGACGCTCGCGGCGGGCCAAAGCCTGCCAACGTTCAGCCAGAAGGGAAGAAAAGTTCATGGTGCCAAACCCTGTTTGATAAGCAGCGCGTCGCCCTCGGCGCTGACTGCGTAAGCCTGGGGTTTGAGCTTGAAGGCGATCGCCGCAATTTCATCGGGCTTGAGCCTGAGCCCCTTGAGCCTGAGCTCGCCGGTGGCAAATTCCAGCGCCGTTGGTGTGCTTGAGGCCGGTGCCGCCAGCCCGAAAGCTGCCATCATGACTTCCATATCGCGTGGTGTTGCCGCGCCGCTGGCCTGCTGCAGCAAAGCCACCTCTTTGTTCATCTGAACCGCTGCATCGACCACCACGCGCACCTGGGGAAAAGTGCTGGTCAGCAGTTCGGCAATGGCGCCACGCTGCGCCGTGATCCGGGATTGTTCGCGCCAGGCCCAGGCATTCAAGCCGACCAGATTGACCAGCAGCAGCGTCAGCAGCGCAATGCGTGCAGGGCGCCAGCGTGGTGCGCGTAGCAGACTGACAAGGGACTCCGACAAGCGCTTTCTGGTTCTGGCACCGCTTGAATTGGCCAGATCAAACTGCGCCAGATCCCAGGCCGATTGGGTCGCCTGCAAGCGCCGCTGACCCACCGGCTGCAAGCTGGCGCTGCGTTTGAACAGTTGTTCGGCCAGTGTCGCGACGGCCGGTTCAGCCACCAGAGGACGCGTCTCTGGCCAGTTCAACAAGGCCACCGATGCCTTCGACAAAGGCCACAGTGCCACCGCGCCACCATTGCCCAAAACCAGTTGGGCATGCTCCGGTTCACCCGTGACGTACAGCGCGTCGCTCAGCGTATCAGGAGCAAACTCGGGCACGATCCGGCTGACCGGTCGTCCGGACTGCTCCAGCGCCTGCAGCGCCGAACGCAGCCAGGCCTTGTCACAGGCGGCAACCCAGACCGGAGTGTCTTCGCTGGCCTGCGGCTCCAGCGCAAAGTGCAACTGCGCCGTCTCATCGAGCAACTGGTCTTCCAGCAAACCTTCCAGCACGGCACGCAGGCGCGAAGGTCCACCCTCCTGGAACATGCGTCGCCCCAGCGTGCCGCGAGGCAACTGGACCCGATGCCAGGACAGCTTGTCGGCGCTCACCAGCGCCACCACCTCGACCGAGTTGTCGACCTGCGGCAGCAGCGCCAGCGGTACACGCGACTGCTCACCCACCACGCGCCCGTCCGGACTGAGCAGATAGTCGTACAAGGCAGCCGCGTCAGCCGAATCGGAAGAAAGGGTGATGATGAGAGTGGTCATACGCAAGTCTTGCAGCTCATTGTAAGGGGGCTCCAGGGGCCAGTGCGCCACGTTTGCGCGCCAGCGGCTTGACGTCCATGCCATCGCGCTGCACCAGCGATTGCTCCTGCACCAGGGTCTGCTCCACCTGCAAAATGCCACGCACTTCAAAGAAACGGGTGGCTACCCCGTGCTCGGTCTCTGTGAAGCGCGCCCCGGCACTGCCGGCGATTTTGTTGGCGTCGCTCAGCGTCGCCAGATGCGACAGCTCACGGGCGCGCACAAAGCGACTCGCGTCGGCCATCTCGAAGGCCTCGACACAGGCATAAATCACCTCCGGCGCAGCGGTGTTGAGGTTGACTGGCGTGCGCACCGGCAGCAGCGTGATGTAGCGGCGCAAACTGGTCAGACTGCGGGGCGACAAACCGACCCAGGTCAACTGATCGATTTCCTGTGGCGACAGAGGCAAGGCCATATTGGAGCGACTCGCTATGCTTGCGTCCTGCACCATGCGCAGATTTTCGATCATGAGCGCGAGTTCACTCGCAGGCAGGTTCAGCAGGTCAAAGAGTCGCGCAAAGGCAATCCGGCTTGGTTCATCCACCTTGCCGTTTTGGATCAGGTTGGTCACGTTCAGCCTGGACTGCAGGTCAATGATTTGGCCTGACAAAAAAGCATCCTGGGTTTCGTCGGCAGCCATCACATCACTGCGGTCTGCTGCCAGGAAAGTGGACAGCCGCGCCTGCTCCAGTGGCACCGCCCAGGGCTCGGCCAGATGGTCAGCGCCACCCTTGCGTGCGTCTTCGCGCAGGATCAACCGTGCCCAGTCGAGCGCGCCCGTGAGGACCCAGCCCGACTGTGTGCGGCCGCGCTCGGCCGCCTCGACCTCCACTGCACGCCACTGCTGCCACAGCGCGCTGGCAGCCAGCGTCGCCACCAGCACCACTGTCAGCATGGCCGTCAGGATCGCGGCACCGCGCTGGCGCTGCCACCTCATTTGCCGCCTCCCACCGTGGGACGCAGCCAGTCGCGCGTGATGCTGCCCGTCAGTGCCTGACCCGGGGCCAGCGTCAGCACCAGTCTGACCGCATCCGGCGTTGTTGCCTCGGTCACCGGTTTGGCATCGGCCGAGGCCCCTGCGCTCGACAAGGGATTGCTCCAGGCGCCGCCGCGGAAATAGAAAATCTGCCACTGATCGAGCGCCGCGATCTGCACCTCGCGCTGACGGTCGTCGTCGGTCGGACTCTGAGCCCATTGCGCGGCCTTCAACCACGCCATTTGCAGTTCGCCACGCGTCTGCAAAGGGGGCGACTGCCAGCGCAGCCACTGACCCTGCCCCTCAACGCTGCGGCGCGACCAGGCCACCACACTCAGACCCGCACCCGGGTCGACGCTGTTGCGACGCAAGATGCGCAGTGCCCGACCATCCCAGTCCAGACTGGCCGTGTTGGGCTGCACGGCCAAGGCGTCCAGATCAGCGCCCCATTGCGACAAGCCGGCCTGCAGGGCGTAGACCTCATCGGAATACTGGCGCATCCGGGCCTGCGAACGTGTCATACCGTCCAGCCCCTGCCAACTCAGCGCAGCCATCAGCGCCAGCAGACCGATCGCCACCAGCAACTCGATCAGCGTAAAGCCCTGCTCGCGGCGCGTCAGTGGCAAATTGCGGCCCATCAGTAGCGCCCCACCACGGTAGACAGGCGCAGCACCGGAGTCGCTTCCTTGTTCACCTGCGCGTCGACCCGCAAGAAATTGGGGTTGGGCGTCGGGCGCACCGCCAGCGCCACCGTAAAGACGATGCCGGCCTGCTCACACATGATGCTGTTGTCTCCCACGCCCGGCATCTGCTTGGCCAGCCGCACTTTGATCAATTCGTTTTCGGCACAGGTCTGTGCCAACAACAGGTCCGACTGGCGCTGCGCATTGCGCGTCAGCGCCGCACTGGCTTGCAAACCGGCGGTCAGGGCAATGGCCACAATGCCCAGCGCAACCAGCACCTCGATCAGAGTAAAGCCACGCTGCGCACTCGAGGCTCTCACGGCAACGCCACCTGCAGTGCAAAGGGGCGCACGCCATCGGTACTCAGTCGCACACTTTTCCCGGGTGCGCGGCTGGAGACCAGGGACAGTTGCTGCGCTCCGATAATGGGTTCGGGGCCCAGCGTCAACAGCACTGTGCCAGTAACACCGGCAACCCGCGTATCCACGTCCAGCCATTGCTGCGGCAACTCGGGTTCACTCAAACCCTCGAACCGAAAGCCGTCTTCAGTGGGATGCCAACGCACCGGCACACCACTGACTCTCGAGCGTGCCCGGGCTGACTCCAGCAGAGCACTCAACCGCTCGCCGTCACGTTCCAGCTGCACCAGTGCGGCATCGCGCATGGCAAAGCCGACTCCAAGCGAGGACATGGCCACGATGGCCACCACGACCAGCAATTCGAGCAAAGTGAAGCCGCCGACCGATCGCTCAGGGCTGCCAGCTGCCAATGTCCGCATTCTTGCCCTCACCGCCGGGCTGTCCGTCTGCGCCCAGCGACATTACATCGACTTCGCCTTTCACACCGGGATTGAGGTAAACGTAAGGCTTGCCCCAGGGGTCATTGGGCAACAGGTCAAGGTAGGATTTCCAGTTCGGTGGTACCGGCGCGGTGGTGGGCTTGGTGAGCAGCGCCGCCAGGCCCTGCTCGGCCGTCGGATAACGCTGGTTGTCAAGCTTGTAGAGCTTGAGCGCTTGCATCAGGTTATTGACATCGGTCTTTGCTGCGGTGACACGGGCGTCGTCGGCACGATCCAGCACATTGGGCACAATCAGTGCCGCCAGCACGCCTATGATCAGCAGCACGACCATCAACTCGATCAACGTAAAGCCGTCCTGAATTCGGCGGCGCAATGTTGCAGGATTAAATTTCATGGGCTTGCATCACTTTAAAATCTTTGGCGCTTCAATGATAATCGTTCTATGAAGACTCAATCCCTGCGCCTCTGGTGGCTGCGAATTGCCACTTTTTTGCTGGCCGCCCTGGCAGCGGCCAGCGCCGCTTTTTGGCTGCTGAAGTGGAGCGCGCCGGCAGCAACCAGTCCCGCGCCATCAGCAGCGCTGTCCTTCTCACGCGCAACCCAGACCGACCCGCAAGTGCTGGCGCGGCTGCTCGGTGGTGGCCAGAAGAGCGTTGTTACCCTGGTGGAGAGCGCAGCCAGCCGCTTCAAGCTGATGGGCGTGGTGGCGAGTCGAAGCCACGGCGGCTACGCCCTGATTTCGGTCGATGGCAAACCGGCACGACCCTACCAGGTTGGCGCTGCCATCAACGAGTCCCTGGTGTTGAAGTCGGTGGCTACGCGCAGTGCGGCACTGGCCGCCAGCGCTGACGGTCCGGCATCCATTACGCTGGACTTGCCCGTGCTGGCCAATACGCCCAGCGTCACTCCGACGGCTGCGCCAGTGGTAGCGGCAGCGCCAACAGCTGAGGCCATTGCTCCACCTGCACCGGCATTACCTAGGCAAACCCGCTCCAGGGCAGCCAGATCGAGTTCTGAATAGGACGGCGTCAAGCGTGCGCAGTATTGAGCGCCGTGCGCATGGCATGGACCACGCCTGAATAGTCGGACTTGCCAAAAATGGCGCTGCCAGCGACAAAGGTATCGGCGCCGGCATCTGCCACGCGACGTATGTTGTCGGTCTTGATACCGCCATCGACTTCGAGTCGAATGTCCTTGCCACTTGCGCTGATGCGCCGGCGCACATCCTCAATTTTGCGCAGTGCAGAATCAATGAAACTTTGTCCGCCAAAACCCGGATTCACGCTCATGATGACGACCAGGTCAATGTCCTCGATGACCCAGTCCAGCACGTCCAGCGGCTCGGCCGGATTGAAGGCCAAGCCGGCCTGGCACCCCTGGCCCTTGATGACCTGCAGACTGCGGTGAACGTGGCCGGACGCGTCGGGGTGGAAACTGATCAGATCGGCGCCGGCCTGGGCAAAGGCGCTGGCCAGCGCATCGACCGGCTGCACCATCAGATGCACGTCAATCGGCACGGCCAGACCGGCGGCCGTTTTGGCATGCGGCTTGAGCGCACTGCAAATCATCGGCCCGAAGGTCAGATTGGGTACGTAGTGGTTGTCCATCACGTCAAAATGGATCCAGTCGCAGCCGGCGGCAATAACGCTCTTCACTTCTTCGCCCAGGCGGGCAAAGTCGGCCGACAGAATCGAAGGGGCAATGCGGTAATTCATGTCGGGAGTTTAATCAGATAGCATTAGCTTATGTCCAAGTATCAGTTTCGCGTCGAAGTCGTGCCCCGTTATCTGGCCGAACAGTCGGATCCCGAGCAGGATGTGTACGCGTTTTCCTACACCATCACCATCACCAATGTCGGTGAGGTCGCGGCCCAGTTGATCTCGCGCAGTTGGAACATCAACGATGCCCGCGGGCACACCGATCGCGTCAAGGGGCTGGGCGTGGTCGGGCACCAACCCCTGTTGCAGCCGCGGCAATCTTTCCAGTACACCAGCGGCACCCGCTTGCGCACCCCCACCGGCACCATGCACGGCAGCTTCTTCTGCGTCGCCGAAGACGGTGAGAGATTTGAGACCGATGTGCCGATGTTTATCCTGGATGCGCTCAGCGCTGATGATGGCCGGCGCACCCTGCACTGAACGATGGGCGAATTTGACCTGATCGCACGCTACTTCAAGCGACCGGCGCGCCGTGCCGCGCTTGGCGTGGGCGATGATTGCGCCCTGCTGCAGCCAGCGCCGGGCATGCAGTTGGCCATCTCCAGCGACATGCTGGTCGAGGGCCGGCACTTCCTGAGTAGCGTCGATCCGCGCAAACTCGGACACAAGGCATTGGCGGTCAACTTAAGCGACCTGGCCGCCTGCGGCGCAAAGCCACTGGCCTTTACCCTGGCGCTGGCACTGCCACGCGCTGACGAGACCTGGCTCGCCGCATTTTCCGAGGGTATGCTGGCGCTGGCCGACGCCCATCACTGCGAGCTGATTGGCGGCGACACGACACGGGGACCACTCAACATCTGCATCACGATCTTCGGTGAGGTCCCTGTGCTCGACGGCCAATCGCAGGCCTTGCTGCGCAGTGGCGCCAAGCCCGGTGATGAGCTCTATGTCAGTGGCACGCTGGGCGACGCCAGAATAGCGTTGGAAGTTTTCCGCGGCACGCTGTCGATACCGGCGCCGGTGTTTGAGTTGGCCCGCTCACGCATGGAGCAGCCCACACCACGGGTCGCCCTGGGTCTGGCACTGCGCGGCATTGCCAGTGCCGCGATCGACATCAGCGACGGCCTGCT
>CAITQH010000017.1 GCA_903894475.1 uncultured beta proteobacterium | reverse complement strand
TCCTGCTGCTTTCGCTTTGCTTGCCACGTCTGTCTCCTGAAAATTTATGTCATGCCGGTGCCGCCGAGGCAATCCCCATATCCTGCAGGGCCAGACCCATGGCATGCACGGCCTGCTCCATCTCGTCGGGACCGATGGCGCCTATGCAGCCAACGCGGAAGGTCTCGACCTGCGTCAGTTTACCGGGATACAGGATGAAGCCGCGCGCGCGCGCTGCGGCATAAAAGGTCTTGAAGTCGTATTTTGAATCGGCCGGCGCGTGAAAGGTGACGATGATGGGTGCCTGGATCGCCGGGTCCAGAAAAGGCTTGAAGCCGAGCTTCTTCATGCCGGTGATCAGGGTCTGGTAGTTGCTCGTGTAGCGTGCCAGCCGTGCCGGCTGACCGCCCTCGGCCTCAAACTGGGCAATCGCTTCGGCCAGCGCCACCACCACATGGGTCGGTGGCGTAAAGCGCCACTGGGTGGTTTTTTCCATGTAGACGTACTGGTCATGCAGGTCCATCGCAAGCGACTGGCTGCGCCCCGCGCACTCGTCCAGCAAGGTCTTGCGGATAAAGACAAAGCCCATCCCCGGCACACCTTCCAGACACTTGCCACTGGCTGCCACCAGTGCGTCGAAACGGGTCTTGCGAGCGTCGATTTCAATCGCACCAAAGGAACTCATAGCGTCCACGATCAGGCCCTTGCCGTTGGCCGCGCAGACGTCGGCCACTGCCTGCAACGGATTGAGTACACCGGCACCGGTTTCGCAATGAATCATCACGACATGGGTGATGGTCCGATCACTGTGCAGCCGCTCGACCAGTGCAGCCGGACTGACCTGCACCGCATCGTCAAAATCCATGACCGTGCAGCGTCGCCCCATCAAGGTAGTGAGCTTGGCGGCGCGCTTGCAATAGGCGCCGTTGTCGAGCACCAGCACATGGCCGTCGCGCGGTACCAGCGTCGCCACCGCAGCTTCCACGCTGAAAGTGCCACTGCCCTGCAGCGGCACCACGACATGGCTTTCCTGCCCGTGAATCACCGCCAACAGGCTCTTGCGCACGCTGGCAGTCACGGCGTTGAAGTCAGCGTCCCAGGAGCCCCAGTCCCTGAGCATCGCCAGTTTGGTACGCAGCGTGGTGGTGAGAGGTCCCGGGGTCAGCAAAATCTTGTCTCTGTCCATGGCAGTTCTCCGTCAGTTATTGAGAGGCGTCTGGGGGCCGAGGGCGACGCAATGGGTGACTCCGCAAATGTCCCCCGGTCTGCGGCCTCCGCCTTTATTTTGCTGCGTCACCCACTGCATCACCCTCGGCAACGAGCATCGGTGTTCGCAAACTTCGAATACCGATCCTGTGGCAAAGATCTGGCTGGTGGGGCACTCAGCGCAGCGGCATAAAGGAGGAGACCGCAGGTCGGGGGACAGCCGCGGAGCTGAGTGCCCCACCAGCCAGATCCTCCTCATACGCGACAAGCATGGGGTTTTCACTACCGACCTCGCCACGCTTGCGTTCGTTTCGATGTCCACCACGCTAGCACCATGAAGAGCAGCGTGGCCACGGTGGAAGACAGGCCGATCAGCACGGCCATCGCCGCTGCGGCGCCCATTTCGCCGGCTTCGTCCAGATTCAGGATGGCAATCGAGGCGACCTTGGTTTCGGGGGAATACAGAAACACGACCGCCGAGATGGTCGTCATGGCATTGATGAAGAAATAGCGCGCCATGTCGATCAGGGCTGGCGCACACACTGGCAGCGTGACGCGCCAGAAGGTCTTGTAAAAGGGTACTTTGAGCGAAGCGCTGACGGCTTCGAATTCGCTGTCCAGGGCTTTCAGGGCGGTCACCGCCGTCAGGTGACCCGTGGTGTAGAAGTGCACGATGGTGCAGACGGTCAGCAGGGTCAGGCTGTGATACAGGCCGTTTAAGGGGTTGGTCGGTGCGTTGAAGAAGAAGATATAACCCAGGCCCAGCACCAGACCCGGTACCGCCATCGGCAGCACAGCAAGCAGACGCACCAAGCTGTGCAGCAGTTCCACACCTTTGGTTTTTTCCAGCAGGTAGGCGCCGACAAAAACCAGCAGCGTGCCAAAGATCGCGGTGCCGGCGGCCATCGTCAGGCTGTTGAAGAAGGCAACACCCACTTCGGCGTCGAGCAGCCCCAGCTGGTAGTGGCGCCAACTCGGGCTCAGGTTGTAGGGCCAGAACGAGGCAAAGGAGGCAAACACGGCCATGCCCAGCATGGCCAGCACCAGCGCGGCGATGGCGGCGCAATACAGTGTCATGAGTCGGTCGTAAACCGGTGACGGTTTGGGCGAATAGGGGACAGCGCGCGCCGTCAACATGGCGGTCTGGCGTCGGCTCACGTAATGATCGACGCCAAAGGTCAGCACGGCCGGAGCCAGCAGCAGGATCGCAACCACCGCACCTTTGGCGAAATCCTGCTGGCCGATCACCAGTTTGAAAACGTCGGTCGCCAGCACGTTGAAGTTGCCGCCAATCACCTTGGGGATACCGAAGTCCGTCATCACCAGCGTGAAGGTGACCAGTGCCGCCGAGATCAGGCCATATTTGGCGCCCGGCAGCGTGATGGTGAGGAACTTGCGCAGCACGCTGGTGCCCATCGCATCCGCCGCCTCAAACAGCCGCGCATCCGACAGGCTCAGGGCGGTGACCAGAATCATCAGTGTGTGCGGAAAGACAGCCAGGCACTCGGCCAGCAAAATCCCTGGAGCGCCGTAGATCTGGGCGATGCCCAGGCCCTGCATCCAGTCCTTGAGCACGCCCTGATTGCCAAACCAGTAGATCAGCGAAATGGCCGACAGCAGCGAGGGTGCCAGCAGCGGTATCAGCGTGATACCGCGAAACAGTGATTTGAAGGGCATGCAGGAGCGCGTCAGCGCGTAGGCAAAGGCAAAAGCCAGCGGGACCACGATCAGCGTCACCACGCACGAGATCCACAGACTGTTCCACAAGCTGCCGAGCAGGGCTGGCGTCTTGGCGTATTCAACAAAGTTGTCGAACCAGATGAATTCACCCTCGTGACCCTGCAGCGCCTGCAGCAAAATGGCCAGCAACGGTGCCGCCAGGAAGGCGATCAGGGCGAGCGCGATCAGGGCAATAAGGACATGTGCCAGACGGTCCACCCAGTGCTGCCTGAGCTTGACAGCGCGCGTCAGGGGCCCCGGCAGAACGGCTGACATCAGAACACCTTGATGCGCTCGGGCAGCAGTTTGAGCGCGAGCGTTGATCCCACCTCGAGCGACTGCTCGGACAGAAAATTGAGCGACAGGTAGACCATCAGCTTGTGGCTTCCCAGCGCAGGCGAACCCACGTGGACGTGACAGTAGGAGCCGAGGAATTCGATCTTGTCGATGGTGGAATCGAAGACATGAGCGTCACCCGCAGCGATGGGGCGCGCCAGCACATCTTCCGGC
>CAITQH010000016.1 GCA_903894475.1 uncultured beta proteobacterium | reverse complement strand
GGTGTAGGCAAAACAAATCCAACCGGATGAAGGGTTGGATTTTGTGTGTGGTGGTGCAATGCGGACCTGGGTTCAAACTCGCTCTCACAACAGGTGAGGAAAGATTCGGGTGTTTGTCCCCTGTTTGCGGATGTTTCCCATTTCGGATTGTGAAATTGGCCTGGCGCCAATACGAGTTTTTGCCATGAAATCCGCCGGCTGGGCGGGTTTGCATCCACGTGGTCAACTTCTTCGACGCCATGCTTCAAAACTAACGGAATGATTTTTTTGCTCGGTGACGTTCAGCAGTGGGGGGCACATGCAGAGGACCTGCCGGGGTCAACTCGATTAGATAACGGGGGGTAAATGACGTCGGGCTAACTTCGATGCCCTGGATTCGGTCGACGCGATATGTCCGAGTTTCGCCTGTGTCATGCCTGACCGCACAGAGCAGAAGTTTGCCCTCAGTACTACGCCGCAGCGAATAGGGCTCAATCAACCTCCATGAATTTTGATATTGAAGGTTCACGCACAACCGGTTGGCAGCGGCGAACCTGACCGACTCCAATGGTACTGCCGTGCGCCACGCATGAACCATCGCGGGGGGTTGCCAGCTTACATCGACCGAGACGTCAGACTGGATGCTTGCAAAGACGGGTTTTTCCGTCTCGCCATAAAGCCACCCAAAGACGCGCGGGATTTCATTCCAGAATTGATCCAGTGATGGCAGCACCGGGAGCTGGTGAGCGAGCATGTCCTGCCACTCCGCTTCAAGCTTCAATCTGGCATCTTGGCGCAGCAAACTCTCCGAGGTAGGAACCGAGATTCCCTTAAATGCGCATTTCTCTTTAAGGGTGCTCAAAACAACATTCCGGTCCGGGCGAATTTCATCGTGGCGATACAGATGAACAACGTCGTAGAGATCTCGCGGTCGTTCGCGCTCGGCCAACGCTCGGATTTTTTCAGCGAAGACTTCTTCAAAGCAGTAGCTCAAGACGTGAATACCAGCATCCGGCTTGTCACTGTACGGGTGATGCACCTCTCGTCTCTGGGCCGGCAGTACGAGCTTCTCCTTGCTGGTCAAATCAAACTTGATTCGAGCCAGGTTGCGCTTTTGCAAGAGTGGTCCGATGTAATAGACACGGCCTTCGGCGTAACGCCCGCCTTCCAACATTGACAGTTTGAAGCGTATTTTCTCTGCCGGGATTTCAATGCCGCTTTCATCGTAGATCCACTCGACAACCTGACGAAATGTCCGTAGCAAGTAGTCTTCGTCGAGTTGCGACTCATCCGTGACCGTGAAATCCAAGTCCTCGGAGAATCGGTATGTCTCGAAATAGCATTTTTTCAAGCATGTGCCGCCCTTGAAAACCCAGCTTTGCGCCAGCTCGGGATTCGCAGAAATGCCGGCCAGCAACCAACCGAGCACATAGTCCTTCTCGACCACATGAAGGTCCAGCGACAGTTCACGCGCAAGATCAGAGATTTCCTGCTTATCGATCACACAACACCCGCCTTCCAGCCCTCTGGCACCCACAGCCGCCACTTTGAGACCAAAGTCTCAGCCGGCAATTTCGGATCAATACGTGCGTTGCCCATGCTTAGATTGTGCAGGCAGTGATCGATTGCACCGGATTCGCTGGGTGAATTTTTTTCAAGTAGAAATCCTAGGCGTTTGAAAACTGCGCCATTGCCGAGCCGGTCTGCATAATCGATCAGTTGTTTCATATCCTTCATCTCGGAATCCATATAGTTTCGGAACATATCCTGGACCGAGCGAATACCACCGCCAAGCCTGGGCTCAGACAACATATCGATGATGGTTCTTGAAGGATCTGATACAGACACCTTGGTCTGACCTCGCCAAACAGTTTTTAGGCCAAACAGTTTTTCTTGTGCCACAGTGGTTAGCAGGTAGGCAGAGCCTTGCAAAACCGGCTTTCGATCTCTGGGTCGCAAGGTAGTCATGACCACAATGCTTCTAAATATTTGCTCTGTAAGGTCCCAGTGTTCGGCGGCACTCCATCCGCCGATGTAGCACGGTGAGTAAAGTGTCGTTGCGATTTGCCATGGATCCTCTAAGGGCACATCTGGTCCGGCTGCCTCAAGCGGCAGGGGCACATATAGGCCTTGTACAACCCGTGACAGCCACCCTTTTTGACACCAGCGGGCCAGCATCTTCGATGCTTCAGATGGGCTAACGCCGATGATGGGAGCAGCCTGATCGTTGGTGATCGTTCCCTTCGTCCCTCGCATGAGCGCAGAGAGACGTTCACGATCTAACTTGCCAAGACCTGAAAGATGTCTAGAGTTAGGTTTCATAGCGCCATTTTTCATCTTATAGTTGAATTATTGCGCTTTTAATATAGTTTGTCAATTATTCAATACGTCTAAATTCATCAATTGAATGATTTTTGGCGCCTTGGATATATTTAAATTTCTTGGCTTTCCCCAGCGGCAACGTCTTCATGAAAGCTGCACCACACGCTTTCAAAAGCTGGAGTTGCTGCGGGAAACTGAGATAGGGCTTGTCGTAGGTCGACATTTGGCCCGGAAAATAGAAAACCCGCCCGTACGTCTTTCGAAGCAGAGGAGCGGGCCGTGTTGCCGATGATTGTGCGCCACTTCTCAATGAGCGTCAACCGCATTTCGGACATTTCGCATATGTTGAATGGCTCTTGGACGCGCATGCCGCTTAGATCGTCACTGCCGCCGGTGGCTTCGCCGCGACCTCCACGTCCAATTTCCCAGATTTGACTTGATAGATCTCGCATAACGAAGCCAACATGGCGTCGTCATGTTCAGCGATCCACAGCCCGCAGCACCCGCCCTCCTCACCACCAGAGAAGCCGCTGACCGGCTTGGGCTGACGACCACCAGTTTGCACGATCTGCGATGTAAAGACGATGGTTTGCCCATTGTGCAAAAAGGTCTGCTGGTGGGCTACCAGTTGGAAGACATCCAGGCCTTTGAGCAGCGCGAGCTATTTGCCATCGTGAAACAGGTGTTGGCGGCCGATCGTCCGCTGCCGCTGATTCGTG
>CAITQH010000015.1 GCA_903894475.1 uncultured beta proteobacterium | reverse complement strand
GTGAGCCAGACCACGCCCCAGCGCCACTGCGAGAACAGGCCCGAGACGCTGCGCGGGTAGATTCTCTGGTGCGCGGCGTACAGGGATATCAGTTCCCCATCGGCTTCTTCGGCTCGGATGGGGATGATTTTGCGGGAACCGGGGTCCTTGCTAGGCACTCAATAGTCTCAAATTCTCGTGACTCAAATTCAGCGCTCAGAGACCGGCTTTTTTTGCATCTTCAGCCATTTTCCGTTTGAAAAAAGCTCCAAACCAGCCTGCCATGCCGAGCATGAACGCGATCACCGCAATACTCATCAATCCGTAGTCGGTGCTAAACAGATCTGTAAGCAATTTCATGGTTGGTTTCCTTTGAATATGAAGTGCTGAAACTATACCCCCGAAGGTCTGAATTGCACTGACGTGTGTCAAGCGATTCCGATCTAGCAAACTTCCTCACCTTTGGATCTCGACATATTGTGGCGCTGGCTAGCTATCGACCGGCGTGCTACGCCAAAGCTTCCAGCGAGCGCCCTTCACCAGCCTCTTCCACCGTGCGGCCCTCGCGGATATGGTAAATCCTCTTGAACGAGGGAATGATCTTTTCATCATGGGTCACGACGATGATGGCGGTCCGCGATTGCTGCGCCATCTGGTTGAGAATCCGCATGACGCCGAGCGCACGCTCGCTGTCAAGCGGCGCGGTCGGCTCATCGGCCAGGATGACCGGCGGCCGATTGGCCAGGGCTCGCGCAATCGAGACGCGCTGCTGCTCGCCACCGGAAAGCTGCGAGGGCTCGGCCTGCGCCCGGTGCGCCACATCCAACGCACCCAACAACTCCAGCGCCCTTGCGCGCGCGGCCGCGTTGGAAATTCCGGCCAGCATCGGCAGCAGCGCCACGTTGTCGGTCACATCCAGAAAGGGAATTAGGTAGGGCGCCTGGAAGACAAAGCCGATGCTGTCGCGCCGCAGCGTGCGCAGGTCAGGGATCTTCCAGCCACCGTCATAGATCACATTTCCCCCCAGCACCATGCGCCCGGCCGTCGGCTCAATGATGGCGCCCAGACACTTGAGCAGCGTGCTCTTGCCTGAACCCGAAGGTCCGACCAGACCGACCACCTCACCCGGTCCGACCCTCATATTGACGTCCTTGAGTGCCTCCACCGCCGTGTCGCCCTGACCATAGGTCTTGCGCAGACCTTCGATGATGATGCCGCGCTGATTCATGCTCTGTTACCCACCGATGGCCTCAGCCGGGTCGACGCGCAGTGCGGCCCGTATCGCCAGCGTGCTGGCCAGGGCGCAGATCAGCATGGTCACGACAAAACCGGTCAGCGCGTCGCCCTGTTCTAGCAACACAAACTTTGGAAACACCGGCGCCCACAAAGTAGCTGCCAGTTTGCCGACAACAAAGCCGATCACACCCAGACCGAGCGCCTGCTGCAGAATCATGCCGGCGATGGTGCGGTTGCGGGTACCGATCAGCTTGAGCACGGCAATCTCGCGGATCTTGCCCAGGGTCATGGTGTAGATGATGAAGGCCACAATGGCCGCGCTGACAATCGCGAGAATCACCAGAAACATGCCTATCTGTTTGGCTGAAGTGGCAATCAGCTTGGCCACCAGAATGTCTTCCATGCCTTCGCGCGTAAAGACCTGCAGATGCTTCCAGCGCCGGATCGGCTCGGCCACCTGCTCCGCCAGCAAGCCGTCCTGAACCTGCACCAGAATCGCGTTCACATTGTGGCTGCTGGTCTGCGTTGCCTGCACCGCGTCCAGCAGACCCGGCGTGCCCGGACGATTGAAGACCGGATTGGCTGCCGTGCGCACACGGTCGTTCAGGATGGCGTCGTTGTCTTTCAGAAACTGCGCCTCCTGCGCGTCCTTGAGCGATATGAAGACCATCGGGTCGCCACCCGAAGACACCATGCGCTGCGTCAGGCCGACCACCTCGTAGTCATGACGGCGGATTCGAATCCGGTCACCGAGCGAAAAGCCGGTTTTTACGTCCGCGACAGCTTCATAGTGGCTGCGCGTGAGGTGACGCCCGGCCACCAGATAGCCCGGTGCGCCCGGCTGCCCGGGTTCCATGCCCACCACCATGGCACGTACTTCGTCCTTGCCTTGCTGCACCTGCATGGTGAAGTAAGTCACGTTGGCTGCGCGCGCCACCCCCGGCATGCCAAGAATGCTGCGCACCAGATCGTCCCTGATGCTCGACGATTCCGCGTACGGACCCTGCGTATCCTTTTGCACCACCCACAAGTCGGCGCCGCTGTTGCTCAGCAGCGCGCGTGCATCATCGACCATGCCGCGGTACACGCCGGCCATGCTCAAGGTGACGCCGATCAACAGCCCCAGACCGAGCCCGGTAAAGACAAACTTTTGCCAGGCATGAAGAATGTCACGCCCGGCCAGACTGATCATGGCGCAGCGCCGGCGGCTGCCGGCTTGACCAGTGCGTCAACGACCTGCACTCGACTGTCGCTGCCAAGCGCCTTCTGGCTGTACACCACTACCTCGTCCCCCGCCTTCAGGCCTTCGAGCACCTGGACCTGACCCTCCAGGCTGCTGGCACCCAGGCGCACCGGTGTGAAGACGGGCTTGCCGGCCTCGATTCGCCAGACGCCAGTGGCTCCACCCTGGCGTTGAATGCTGGCACCCGGAGCAAGCGCTGATTGGCTGATGGCGGGCAAGTCCAGTGTCACTTCTGCCATTTCCCCCACCGTCACGGCGGACGGCAGCTGCTCGAAGGCGACCAGTGCCATCTTTTCTTCGGTCACACTGTCGCTTACCATTTCGACTCGCGTCACGCTACCCGCAAGCACGGCC
>CAITQH010000014.1 GCA_903894475.1 uncultured beta proteobacterium | reverse complement strand
TGGACGGGCGGACACCCGCCCAAGGTAAGCCCGGAAGTCATTGAGCAGATCAGGGCGCTCGACGCCGAGATGAACTTCGAGGTCTACATGTCCCTGTCCTGCCACAACTGCCCCGACGTGGTGCAGGCGGCGGCGCTCATGGCCATCTACAACCCCAAAATTCAAACCGTGGTGGTTGACGGCTCCCTGTACCAGGCGGAAGTGGACGCGCGCCAGGTCATGGCAGTGCCCATGGTCTTCATGAACGATGCTCTGTTCGGTTCAGGCCGCATGACGCTGGAAGAAATTGTGTCCAAACTCGACGCCAACTCTGGCGCCCGGGAAGCCACCAAACTGAACGACAAGGATCCCTTCGACGTACTGATCGTGGGTGGTGGGCCGGCGGGTGCGGCAGCGGCGGTCTACGCAGCGCGCAAGGGCATCCGTGTCGGCGTCGTGGCCGAGCGCTTTGGCGGTCAGGTGAACGACACGATGGCGATCGAAAACTACATCTCCGTGCTGGAAACCGACGGTCCCAAATTCGCAGCAGCACTCGAAGCCCAGGTGCGCCACTACGAGGTGGACATCATGAACCTGCAACGCGCCAGCAAGCTGGTTCCTGCGGCCAGCGCCGGCGGCTTGGCTGAAGTGCATATGGAGAACGGTGGTGTGCTCAAGGCAAGCAGCGTCATCCTGTCCACTGGGGCGCGCTGGCGAAACGTCAACGTGCCGGGTGAAGCACAGTACAAGAACAAGGGTGTGGCCTACTGCCCGCACTGTGACGGCCCGCTGTTCAAAGGCAAGCGCGTGGCAGTGATCGGCGGCGGCAACTCGGGCGTGGAAGCAGCGATTGACCTGGCCGGCGTTGTCGAGCACGTCACGCTGGTGGAATTTCTCGATGTGCTGAAGGCCGATGCCGTGCTGGTGAGCAAGCTCAAGAGCCTGCCCAACATCACCATCCACGTGAACGCCCAGACCACCGAGATCACTGGCGACGGCCAGAAGGTCAGTGGCCTGCGCTACCGGGATCGCACCAGTGGCGTGGAGCACCGTGTCGAACTTCAAGGTGTGTTCGTGCAGATCGGCCTGGTGCCCAATACAGAGTTCCTCAAAGGCACGCTGGAGTTGAGCCGTTTCGGCGAGATCGTGGTCGACACAAAGTGCCACACCAGCCTGCCGGGAGTCTTTGCTGCGGGCGACGTCACAACGGTACCGTACAAGCAGATCGTCATCGCCGCCGGCGAGGGCGCCAAAGCCGCCCTGAGTGCGTTTGACTATCTGATTCGCCGCCCTGCAGTGACCGCGACAGTAAAAGCAGTCGAAGGTGCCGCGGCCTATTGAGAGTTCGGAAATTCGCCACACTATTGGCGCAGCGTCAATACAACGCTGTCATTGCGGGCGCCGGCTGTCATTGCGGACTCGATCCGCAATCCAGTGGTGGGGTGGCACTGGATCCCGGATCAAGTCCGGGATGACAAACTGGGCGCCGGGACGACAAACTGGGCGTGCGGGACGACAAACTGGACGTGCGGGACGACAAATGCCGGTCCTGTCTGAATTTCACCGTGCCGGACGAGTTGCACCCCAGAGCCCGACAAGACACAGCGCCATACCGGCGCCCGAAACCAGCGTCGGCCGCCAGCCTTCAAACATTGCCGACATCAGCAGCGCCATCGGTGGGATAACCAACCCCGTCAGCGCCGCGCGTCCTGGCCCCTGCCGCTTGGCCAGATTGAAATACAGCAGGAACGCAGCCACTGAACCCAGTGCGCTCAGGTAGACAAGTGAGATCCAGTAGCTCGGGCGCGGATCGAGATGAAACTCGACCCCGCCCAGCGTCGCAATCAGCATCAGCGTGAGGGCGCCGTAGCCCATGCTCCAGGCCAGCAAGGGGATCAGTGAGGCGCCACGACGCGTCAAACGCAGCGTCAGCATATTGCCAATGGAGGCAAAGGTCACGGCCATCAAACCCAGACCGACTGCGCCGAGTACGCCGACTCCTTCGCGAGCCGCCGCAATGGCTGGCCAGAAGATCAGCACAATGCCGGTCACGCCCAGCGTGCCGGACAGCACAAAACGTCGGCTGATCGATTGGCCGAAGCACAGGGCGCCGCCAATCGCATTGGTAAAAATCATCAGTGAAAACAGCACCGCCATCAGGCCCGAGGGCAGGTTCTTTTCTGCCTCGTAAGTACCCATGTAGTTGAAGCCGTACTGCACGGCACCCGTGAGCAGCAACCAGCCGTGCTGTGCCGGGCTGAACGCCAGCGATTCGCCGCGCCAGCGGGCAATCGAAAACAGCATGGCGCTGGCCAGACCAAAGCGCAACGCCACCGAATGCATCACCGCCACATCGCCCAACTGGTACAGGATGACGTGCCAGGTCGTGGCCCAGATCAGGGTCGGCGCCCAGAACAGAAAGCGGTCAGACACGCATGGCCCGTTCAGGCTGGTCGTGTTTCAAGCGGTCGCGTTCTGCAGTGCCGCAATGCGTTCCTCAAGTGGTGGATGCGTCGAAAACAACTGGCCCACGCCACCGGCAATACCGAAGGCTGCCACGCTCTTGGGCAACTCGCCGGCCTGCATACCGCCCAGGCGCGCCAGTGCGTTGATCATGGGCTGACGCCGACCCAGCAACTGCGCCGATCCGGCATCCGCCCGGAATTCGCGGTGCCGCGAGAACCAGGCCACCACCATGGAAGCGGCAAAGCCGAGCACGATGTCGAGCACCAGGGTCGTGATCATGTAGCCCATGCCGGGGCCGCTGGATCGTTCATCGTTTCGGCGCAAAAAGCTGTCGACCGCATAACCGATGACGCGGCTCAGGAACACGACGAACGTATTCATGACACCCTGAATCAGGGTCATGGTCACCATGTCGCCGTTCGCCACGTGGGCAATCTCATGACCGATGACAGCTTCGATTTCCTCTCGCGTCATGCCCACGAGCAGGCCGGTACTGACTGCCACCAAGGCCGAATTCCTGAAGGCGCCCGTGGCGAAGGCATTGGGCTCACCGTCAAAAACCCCGACCTCCGGCATGCCGATGCCGGCCTTGTCCGCGAGTTTGCGCACGGTCTCGACGATCCAGGCTTCGTCGGCATTTTGTGGCTGATTGATGACGCGCACACCCGAACTCCATTTGGCCATCGGCTTGCTGATCAGGAGCGAAATGATGGCACCACCAAAGCCCATCACCAGGGCAAAGCCCAGCAGCGATGCCAGGTTCAGGCCATTGGCCGTGAGGTAACGGTTGACGCCCAGCAGGCTGGCAACAACGCCGAGCACCGTCACCACCAGCACATTGGTCAAGACAAAGAGAAGAATACGTTTCATGATTTCCTTTGCAAGCGGCCTGAATCAGCAGGGCGCAGGCCACGATATTAAGGGCAGGCGCTGCGAATTCAAGACCTGGGCAAGCGAAAGACACTCGTGTCAGCGTAAAACAGCGGGTCTTCGTTGGCTGACCACCAGTGTGGTACTCCCAGTACCGGCAGAGGTGCAAAGGGCTTGGTCGACAGCTTTTCCGCGCTCAAATCCTGCGCCAGCCAGACGTCCAGTTCTGCCGCTGTCATGCAGGCGGTGCTCGCCCGATACACATGCGCTGTGATCGCCTTGCGCGGGCACACCAGTTTTTCCAGCAAGGCGTGGCCAAACAACAGCAGACTCGCCTCTTGCCAGAGCGGGCGCAAAGTTCCAAACAGACTCTGCCAGTCCTTGGCCGCCAGCGCATCCCAGAGTGCATCTGGCGCCTGCAGCACCGCAGCGTTCTCATCAAACAGCGTCAAACCATCACGCGCTGGCCCGCGCACCGGCTGGATACCGGTCTGTGCAATCTGGGCCACATGTAGTTGGTTGAGTCGCTTCTTGGTCAGCGGGAACTGCAACCAAGCCAGAGCGTTGAAGAAATCGTGCAGGCCTTCGCGTGTCGGGACGCAAGCCGTGTCGAAAATATGCTGCTCGTAGGCTGTCGCTTCAGGCAATTCGCTTTGCGGAACAAAGCGGACCGGAAAATCAGGCAGCACCGACGCCACCTGGTTTAGCGCTGCCGCTTGAGATTGGCCAGCCGCTATCGACCGGGCGGCCGCCTCACCCGCACCTCGCCACGGTGCCAACCAGGGCGCCTGCCAGTCAATCAGGCCAACTTCCACTGCAATACTTCGCCCGACCGAAGCGGTTTGAGACGCGCCTCGCCAAAGGCATAGCTCTCGGGTGCTATCCATTTCTCGCGTCGCAGCGTGATGGTGCTGGTATTGCGCGCCAAGCCGTAGAAATCAGCACCGTGGAAGCCGGCAAAAGCCTCCAGCTTGTCCAACGCACCTGCGGCATCAAACGCTTCGGCATAGAGTTCAATGGCTGCATTGGCGGTGTAGCAGCCAGCGCAGCCACTGGCGTTTTCCTTCAGGTGCGCGGCGTGCGGCGCGCTGTCGGTGCCGAGGAAAAACTTGTTTGACCCGCTGGTGGCGGCCCGCACCAGCGCCAGGCGGTGCTGCTCGCGCTTGAGCACCGGCAGGCAGTAGTAATGCGGCCGGATGCCGCCCATGAAGATGGCGTTGCGGTTGTAGAGCAAGTGGTGTGCCGTGATGGTGGCTGCGGTAAAGCGATCAGCCTGCTGCACGTACTGCGCAGCTTCGCGCGTGGTGATGTGCTCAAGCACGATCTTGAGTTCCGGAAAATCGCGCCGCAGGGGAATGAACTGGGTGTCGATAAAGACCGCCTCGCGATCAAACAGATCAATCTCCGGCGCCGTCACCTCGCCGTGCACGAGCAGCGGCATGCCGGCGCGCTGCATGGCCTCGAGCGTCGCGTAGGTCTTGCGCAGATCGGTCACACCGGCATCGCTGTTGGTGGTGGCTCCTGCCGGGTACAGTTTGACCGCCACTACCCCTGCGTCCTGTGCCCGTTTGATTTCTTCCGGGGGCAAATTGTCGGTGAGGTAGAGCGTCATCAGAGGCTCAAAGCTCAGGCCCTCCGGTACCGCGGCACGAATGCGTTCGCGGTAAGCCAGTGCCGCGGCCGTTGTCGTGACCGGTGGACGCAAATTGGGCATGATGATGGCACGAGCAAACTGCGCCGCGGTATGCGGCACCACTGCGCGCAAGGCATCACCATCGCGCACATGCAGGTGCCAGTCGTCGGGCTGGGTCAAGGTAATTGTTTGCGTCATGGTCGGTATTGTCCCTGTTGCTCAAGCGCCCAGCGTATGCCAGGCGCGTACCTGCACACCCTGAACCGAGTAGCTTTCCTGCCCGCCATAAATCAGCACCGGGTCGGCAGCCACAGCGCCGGCGTAGCGTTGCCAACGCTGACAGGCCTTCACCCAGTCCGTGGCAAAAGTGGCGCCCGACTTGATTTCCACGGCATGCAGCTTGCCCGCATGTTCAAACATCAGGTCCACTTCAACGCCATGGTTATCGCGCCAAAAGTAGATGTCGGCTGGCAGAGCCTGATTGAATCGATGCTTGAGTGTCTCGCTCACCACCCACGATTCGAAAATAGCGCCGCGCAAGGCATGGGTGGCCAGCGTTTGCGGACTGTCAATTCGAAGCAGATGGCACAACATACCGGTATCCAGAAAATACAGCTTGGGCATCTTGACCAGCCGTTTGCCAAAGTTCTGGTGATACGGTTGCAGCAGGTAAACCACATAACTGGCTTCAAGCACCGTCAACCAGCTGCGCGCCGTAGTGTGACTGATGCCGCAGTCGGCTGCCAGCGCCGACAGGTTGAGCAATTGCCCGGTACGCGCTGCACACATCAGCACAAAGCGCTGAAACAAGGAAAGCTTGGAAACCTCCAGTACTTGGCGCACGTCTCGTTCAATGTAGGTACTGGCGTAGGCGCTCAACCACTGTGCCGGTTGCTCAAGCTGGCGTCGTTGATCAAACAGCGCCGGGTAGCCGCCCATCCACACAGTTTGTTCCAGCGTTCTGGGGCTCATGCCGGTGGCAGTCAACTCCGCCAGCGAGAGCGGCAGCAACTGCAGCAAACCGACCCGACCGGCAAGCGACTGCGTGATGTTGTCAAGCATGCCAAACTGCTGTGACCCGGTGATCACAAACTCACCCATACGGGCGCGCGCGTCGACCAAACCTTGCAGATAGGAAAACACTTCCGGGCAACGCTGCACCTCATCGAGCACGGCGCCACTGGGCAAGATCGCAAAGAACTGCTTCGGATCTGCTACAAGGCGTTGACGAATTTCAGGATCTTCGAGCGAGAAGTAAGGCTTGTCAGGAAACGCCTGGCGTGCCAGCGTGGTTTTGCCTGATTGACGCGGGCCGGTCAGGGCCACAATCGGAAATCCCTTGCTCATCTGAACAAGCAATTGCGAAGCTTGGCGGCGTATCATTTGTACAATTTGAATTTGTTAGATTCATATTGTACATATTAGACCCCATCATGACTCACTTTCCGGCCTTCTGGCGGATAACTGGGATCGGTATAGCCGGGCGTAGACGGGTGGCCAGGTCTGACCAGACTGTCCACCAGCGCTTCATCTTCCCCGGTGAACACATAGTCCAGCGCCGGCGCATAGTGCTGCCACTGTGTCAGCGTGCGCGGCCCAGCAATGAGCGAGCTCACCACTCGGTTGGCCAGCACCCAGGCACAGGCAAACTGCGCCAGACTGACGCCCCGTGCCTGCGCGTGCAGCTGGAGTTGCTGCGCGATCAGCAGCGATTCGGCACGAAACTCAGTCTCGGCAAAGCGCGGATCAGCGCGCCCGGCGCGACTGTCGGCGTCCGGCGTATGGCCGGGCAGGTACTTGCCGGTGAGCACACCACGCGCGATCGGACTGTAGGGCGCCACGCCAATACCGTAGTGCTCGCAGGCCGGCAACACCTCAAATTCAGGCAAGCGGTTGAGCAGGTTGTAGTAAGGCTGGCAAACCACTGGCCCCGGCATGCCAAGCTGCCCCGCAAGGCGCACCAGTTCGGCGATGCGCCAGCCACGAAAGTTCGATACCCCCCAGTAGCGGATCTGGCCGGCGCGCAGCATGGCGTCAAGCGCCCGCAGCGGCTCCTCCAGATTCATGCCGTTGAAGTCGCGATGCAGGTACAGAATGTCCAGGTAATCGGTTTGCAATCGCGTCAGGGAGGCTGTCACCTCGCGCAACATCCAGCTTTGCGAGTAGCGGCCTTCGTTGACCCGTTCCGACATGCTGTTGCCAACCTTGCTCGCCAGCACCCAGTTCTGTCGCTGGCCTTTGAGCAAGTTTCCAACCATGGACTCAGAAGCCCCTTTGGAATAGACGTCGGCGGTGTCGATGAAATTGACGCCCTGCGCGTGCGCGTCGGCCACAATGGCGGAGGCCTCCTCGCGACCCGTCTGGTCGCCAAACATCATGGTGCCCAGACAAAGGGCGGAGACTTTGAGCTGGCTGCGGCCAAGGGAGCGGTATTTCATAGGCTGCAGTCTATGCCATTGGCGGCCCAACGCCCTTGGCGCTCCGGTCACCGTGGGAGAATCGCACGCACGGCTTGAGTCCAAAGACCCTTCACGCAGGAGCGCATTGCCCATGACCATTGAGATTTCCAAAGAGGCACGCAAGGAGGCCATCGCCTCGATCGAGCGCTACTTCACCGAGAACATGGAAGACCACATCGGCAACATCGCCGCCGGTGCACTGCTCGGATTCATTCTGGAAGAGATCGGTCCGGTCATCTACAACAAGGCAGTCACCGACGTGCAGGAGCGCCTGCAGTCACGCATCATGGAAGTCGACATCGAAATCCACGAAGACGAGTTTCAGTACTGGCGCAAATTTGATCAACTGCGAAAGCGCAAGTAGCTGTAGGCCTACGCGTCGGGTTCCCGGACTCTCTGAATCAAATTGAGCGACGACTCATTTGGTAACCGTCAAAATAGGCATCACCTATAAGGATCGCTTCCGGCTCCACTCAGCAGTGCTCGAATTGCAGCGATTCGTAGAGCTTGACCGCAGCAGGGTTGGGCACATAGACGGTGAGGTTGATTCGGCGCACGCCAACCGACTCGGCGTGCTCGATCGCCCTCAGCACCAGGGCTCGCCCAATTCCGTTTCTTCTGTACCGCGGTGACACAAAGACACCCCACAGCGTGGTTTTGTGTCGTGACGACGGAAGCTTGCTCGGCCATGCTACGGCCGCACTGCCCACCAATTCATCACCAACAAACGCACCAAAAGCTGCGTTCGGTTCTGGATTGGAAAGTTGGTCACTTCAATCACTCCGAAGACTGCTGCAAGGCCCACATTTCCGCATAACGTCCAGCCGCCACCAGCAACTCGGCGTGCGAGCCGCGCTCGATGATGCGACCAGCATCCATCACCAGGATTTCGTGTGCATCGACCACGGTGGAGAGACGGTGCGCGATCACCAGCGTCGTCTTGTTCTGCGCCACGCTTTGCAGTTCGGCCTGGATGGCACGCTCGTTGGCACTGTCCAGAGCCGAGGTGGCTTCGTCAAAGATCAGCACCGGCGGATTTTTAAGCAATGTGCGGGCGATGGCCACGCGCTGCTTTTCGCCGCCGGAGAGCTTCAGGCCACGCTCGCCAACCATGGTGTCGTAGCCTTTGGGCGTGGCACTGATAAAGCTGTGAATGTGCGCCGAACTGGCGGCGTCGACCACCTGCTCGTGCGTGGCCCCCGGTTGTCCGTAAGCGATGTTGTATTCCACCGTGTCGTTGAACAGCACGGTGTCCTGCGGCACGATGCCGATGGCCTGGCGCACGCTGGCCTGCGTCACCTGCTTGATGTCCTGTCCCGCGATCAGGATCTGACCCTGCTGCACATCGTAAAAGCGGAACATGAGACGTGCCAGTGTTGACTTGCCGGATCCCGACGGACCGACCACGGCGACCGTCTTGCCGGCCGGTATCTCGAAGCTGATGTCATGCAGGATGGGCCGCGCGGGGTCATAGGCAAAGCTCACATTCTTGAAACTGACGCTGGCGTTGCCTTGGCCCGGGGACATGGATTGCGGATCAGGTCCGCAATGACAATCCTGGGGTACGCAACGACAATCCTGGGGTCCGCCATGACATCCTCCTGGTCCACTGGAACGAACTTCATCAAGTGCCAAGGGCAGCGCACCCGGCACGTCGGCAATCTCGCGCTCGCGCTCCATCAGCGTGAACATCTTGTCCAGATCGGTCAGGCTCTGCTTGATCTCGCGGTACAGCACACCCAGGAAACCCAGCGGAATGTAGAGCTGGATCATGAAGGCGTTGACCATCACCAGGTCGCCCAGCGTCATGCGGCCATCGACCACGCCTTGCGTGGCGCGCCAGAGCATGGCCACCAGTCCGGCGGCAATGATCAGCTGCTGACCGGTGTTGAGCAGGCTCAAGGTGCTCTGGCTCTTGACGGCAGCACGGCGGTACTTTTCCAGGTTCTCGTCATAGCGGCGCGCCTCGAACTCCTCGTTGTTGAAGTACTTGACGGTCTCGTAGTTCAGCAGGGAGTCGATGGCACGGCTGTGCGCCTTCGAATCCAGTTCGTTCATCTCCTTGCGAAATTTGGTACGCCACTCGGTAACGGTCACCGTGAACGTGATGTAGAAGACCAGCGCAATGACCGTGATCCAGGCAAACCAGGCGTCAAACTTGACCGCCAGCAGCGTCAGCACCATACCGACTTCGATCAAGGTCGGAAAGATGCTGTACAGCGAATACGAGATCAGTGAATTGACAGCCCGCGTGCCGCGTTCGATGTCACGCGTCAGGCCGCCGGTCTGGCGCTCCAGGTGAAAGCGCAGGCTTAAAGCGTGCAGATGGCGAAACACCTGCAAGGAGATGGTGCGCGACGCGCCCTCTGTCGCTTTGGCAAAGATCAGTTCGCGCAACTCGGCAAACAGGGTGGTTGAAAGCCGCAGCAGACCGTAGCCGAACAAAAGCGCAGCCGGCACCACCAGCAAGGCGCTGGCGCCGACCTCGCCCTTCGGGTTCATGACATCCACCAGTTGCTTGAGCAACAGCGGCACGCTGACGTTGGCCGTCTTGGCAGCGATCATGAAGGCCAGCGCCGCCATGACGCGCCACTTGTACTGCCACAGGTAGGGAAAGAGGCGCCTGAGCGTGGCCCAGTCTGAACGGGTGACGACGGGGGCGCCGTTGACGCCCACCTGGGTGGGGCTGTGTTCGCCTGATCGGCGCATGAGAAAAGTCCTTATCAGAAGTCAATGGTTGAGACTTGCGCTCCAATACAGGCGTCATTGCGAGCGTAGCGCGGCAATCCATCGAGACGGCAAAGGCACGCCAACAGTGGATCGCCACGGCCTGCGGCCTCGCGATGGCGGAGGTCGTCCTCGCCGATAATGGAATCAACTACAAGCTCGATTGTGCCCATGTCCACCAACACCAGCCCCGCCGGCATCAAATTGCCCACCGATGAGGAACTGGTCCTCAAGGTGATCCCCATGCCCGCGGACTCCAACGCCAATGGCGACATCTTCGGCGGTTGGGTCATGGCGCAGGTCGATCTGGCCGGCTCGGTGATCCCGGCGCGCTACACGCGGGGCCGCATGGCAACCGTGGCGGTGAATGAATTCATCTTCAAGCAACCCGTGCGAGTCGGCGACATCCTGACCTTTTTCTCCAAGCTGGTGCGCATTGGTCGCACCTCCATCACAGTCAAGGTCGAGGTCTACGCCGAGCGCTTCTCTGCACAGGGGCAGTATGTCAAGGTGACCGAGGCGTCGCTGACCTACGTGGCAATTGACGAGCAGGGCCGGCCACGCCCCATCCCCGTGCAGGCACCGCGATAATCGCCCTGTGCCCAAGCGCTTTCCGCCTCTCCTCTTCCCACTGATTCTGGTTACCCTGACGGGCCACATGGCCATGTCGGGCGGGCGCGTTTCGGGTTCCCTGTTTGCCCTCAGCACGGGATCGCCCGAACTGGTGGTGGGCCTCTTCATGGCCACCTTCTCCGTGCTGCCCACACTGGCCGCCATGTCGATAGGCCGCTGGGTCGATCGCATCGGGGCCCTGCCCGTGATGCGCCTGGGCGTGCTGGCGGTGCTGGTCGGCGCGACGCTGCCGGTGCTTTGGCTCAGCGTGCCGGCGCTGTTCGCCATGGCCACCCTGATCGGCTTTGGGTTTAATGCCATGTCGGTGGCCGGCCAGCACACAGTAGGAGCCATGGCGCACGGACAATCGGCCGAGCAACGCCTGCGCAACTTTGGCTGGTACGCCTTGGGGCACTCTGCATCGAGCGCGCTCGGCCCTTTTATCTCGGGTCTGCTGATAGACCACGCGGGTTTCCGAGCTGCTTTTGCCTGCATGGCGGGTTTTAGCTGTGCCGCCTGCTGGCTGGTTTTCAGACGCCTGCAAAAGCTGCCAGCGGCTGCGAAATCGGTCGCGGCCGACGATGCCGAAAGTCGACCCCAGGCCTGGCACGACCTGCTGGGGGCGCCCGAGTTGCGGCGCATCTACTACGTCAGCATGGCGCTCTCATGCTGCTGGGACCTGTTCATCGTGATGTTGCCAGTGCTGGGCACACGGCTCGGATTTTCAGCCTCCATCATTGGCACCGTGTTTTCACTCTTTGCGCTGGGCACTTTCGTCAGCCGCGCCCTGATGCCCTGGCTCTCCAGCCGCTTTCGCGAGTGGCAGATCATGCGCTCGGCGCTGGTTGTCATCGCCGCAGTCTATGTCGTGCTGCCCTGGGCTGGCGCAGCCATCGTTTTCATGCTGCTGGGATTTGTGTTCGGCTGCGCCATCGGATTGAGTCAGCCCAATATGCTTTCACTGCTGCACGCAGCAGCACCCACCGGGCGTGGTGGCGAAGCGCTGGGTTTTCGTTCCCTGATCGGCAACGCCTCCTCGGTCTGGGTGCCGATTGCCTTTGGGCTGGCCGTGGGGCCGCTCGGTGTGGCACCGCTGCTCTGGGCCGGCGCCAGCCTGATCAGCAGCGCGCTACCCTCAGCGCAGCGCGGCGTGCGGCATCATTTGCTCTGAGCCAAGCACCCCGTTGTCACCGGACTGACATATGGTCGGTACAAACCCTGTCCGCCGCTTCGTGGATTGCCGCTATAAACGTAGGGTCACATAAGGGGAGACGTGGTGCAGCTTTTACAACTGGTGATCAGCGGAATCGCACAAGGGTGCATTTACGGGCTGATTGCGTTGGGCTTTGTATTGATTTACAAGGCGACCGAGACCGTCAGCTTCGCCCAGGGCGAGCTGATGATGCTGGGCGCCTTCTGTGGCCTGGCTTGCATGACCATGCTCGGTTTCCCCTACTGGCTGTCGGTGCTGGCGACGATTGCCGGCATGGCCGCGTTTGGCGTGCTGCTCGAACGCATCGTGATCCGTCCCATCCTGGGGCAACCGGCCTTTTCCATCGTCATGCTGACCATCGGCATTGGCTACGTCACGCGCGGCCTGATCACCATGATTCCGACCATAGGCACCGAGACCCACGCCCTGCCAGTGCCCTACAAAGACCAGATCTGGAACCTGGCCGGTCTGGTGCTCAATGTCGAACAGATGATGGTGATCGCGGTCACCGCTGTGATGTGCGTGCTGCTGTACCTGCTGTTTCGCTACAGCAAGCTCGGCATCGCGATGCAGGCGGCCTCGCAAAACCAGTTGGCCGCTTACTACATGGGCATCCCGGTCAAGCAACTTAACGGCATCGCCTGGGGCCTGGCGGCCGCGGTAGCGGCGGTGGCCGGCTTGCTGCTGGCACCCATCACCTTTGTCCACGCCAACATGGGGTTCATCGGTTTGAAGGCCATGCCTGCTGCCGTGGTCGGCGGCTTCGGCAGTCTGCCCGGCGCCATCGTCGGCGGCTTGACGATTGGCATTGTGGAGTCGCTCTCGGGCTTTTATCTGCCCGATGGCTTCAAGGATACGGCGGCCTACGTGGTCGTGCTGATCATGCTGGTGGTCAAGCCCAACGGTCTGTTTGGTGAAAAATTGAGCAAGAAGGTGTAGATGCGCTTCATCTTCAAAACCGACTACGCGCAGGACATCCGTCTTGCCAAGCACGGCGGGCACGTCTTCTGGTACGGCGCGCTGATGCTGGTCCTGCTGGCCGCGCCCTGGTTGCTGGCCGAGTACTGGCTGGCGCAGCTGACCTTTGTTCTGATCTACGCCATCGCCGGACTCGGCCTGATGCTGCTGGCCGGCTTTACCGGGCTGTTCTCGCTCGGTCACGCGGCCTTTCTGGGCGTTGGCGCTTACACACAGGCGGTGCTAACCAATGCCGGTTGGCCGTTTCCGATTGCGCTGGCCTGCGCCGCCGGTCTGTCGGCCGCAGTCGGTGTGGTGGTAGGCTTGCCGGCGCTGCGCGTCAAGGGCATCTATCTGGGCATGGCCACGCTGTCTTTCGGCTTCATCGTCGAAGAAGTGCTGGCGCGCTGGGAGTCTGTCACCGGTGGCAACGCCGGCGTTCACATCAAGCAGCCTGTTCTTTTCGACTGGACGCTGGACTCCGGCGACAAGTTCTATTTTCTCTGTCTGCTGATCACCGTGCTGGCCACGCTGGGGATGCTCAATCTGCTGCGCGCACCGACCGGGCGCGCCTTTGTCGCCATTCGGGATTCAGAAATATCGGCGCAGAGCATGGGCATCCACCTGGCACGTTACAAGACCTTGTCGTTCGCACTGTCGGCCGCGCTGGCCGGCGTTGCCGGCGCCCTGTACGCGCACAAACTGCAGTTCATATCGCCGGATCAGTTCAATATCCTGCAGTCGATTGACCTCCTGCTCATGATCGTGATTGGCGGCCTGGGCTCGGTGCATGGAGCGTTTCTGGGCGCCATCTTCCTGATCAGCATGCCGCAGATCATCGCCATGGTGAAAGACTATCTGCCTGCCTCGATTGGGCAGGCACCCGGCTTGCAGGGCTTTGTCTATGGCGTGGTGCTGGTGGCTTTTGTGCTGTTCGAGCCGCAGGGCCTGTATGGCCGCTGGTTGAAGATCCGCACCTATCTGCAGATGTTCCCGTTCTACCGCAAGGGCTTGTTCAAGCGGCAGAAGTCCTTCCAGAAGTCTGACCGTCTCAGATGACAAACTCCACCCTTCTCTCCGCGAAAAAGTTGAGCGTGCGCTTCGGTGGCGTACTGGCCGTGAACAATGTCAGCTTTGACGTCAGGCAGGGCGAGGTCTTCACCTTGATCGGCCCGAACGGCGCGGGCAAGACGACGGTATTCAACCTGATCAGCCGCATCTACACGCCCACCAGTGGCGAGATCGATTACCTGGGGCCCGATGGCATGCTGCGCCTGACGGAGCAGCCGCCGCAGAACGTTGCCGGTCTGGGCATTGCACGCACCTTCCAGAACATCGAACTGTTCGAGCACGCCACCGTACTGCACAACCTCCTGATTGGCCGCCACACGCAACGCAAGACCGGGCTCTGGCAAGACCTGTTCTTTACCCCCGCCGCTCGCCAGGCGGAGTTGCAGGCGCGTGAAAAGGCCGAAGAGGTGATCGAGTTTCTGGACCTGCAGCATCACCGTGACGCCATGGTGGAAGGTCTGCCCTACGGCGTGCGCAAGGTGGTGGAATTGGCGCGTGCCCTGTGCACCGAGCCCAGACTGCTGCTGCTCGATGAACCGTCCAGCGGACTGAACGTCGAAGAAACCGAAGACATGGCGTTCTGGATCGCCGATATCAAGAACGAACTCGGCATCACGGTGCTGATGGTGGAACACGACATGACGCTTGTCTCCAAGGTCTCGGACCGGGTGCTGGCGATGAACCAGGGCGAGCTGCTGGCGCTGGGCACACCGCGAGAAGTGCAGAACGATGCCGGTGTGATCGAGGCCTATCTGGGCTCGGTGGATGACGTGTCGTCGCTGCACCGGCACGCCGCGAGGAAAGGGGCCTCTGCATGAGCCAGAACCCGCCCGCCGTCAGCGACTCGCCGGTCCTGAAACTGCTCAATGTCGAGAGCGCCTACGGCCCGATCAAGGCGATTCGCGGCGTCAGCCTGCAGGTGCGGCGCGGCGAGATTGCCACCGTGCTGGGCTCCAACGGCGCCGGCAAAACGACGATCCTGAAAACCATCTCGGGCATCATCGACCCGCGCAGGGGATCGATTGAGTTCAAGGGCAATGACATCACGGCGCAGGACCCGGCCTACATCGTGCAGCAGGGTCTGAGCCATGTACCGGAGGGGCGCGAAGTGTTCCCGCTGCTCAGTGTGCACGACAACCTGCTGATGGGCGCTTACACACGCCAGGATCGCGATGGCGTTGCCCGTGACATTGAAGCCGTCTATGGCTACTTTCCGATTCTGCGCGAGCGTGCCGCGCAGGATGCGGGGCTGCTTTCCGGTGGCCAGCAGCAGATGCTGGCGATCTCGCGCGCGCTGATGGCCAATCCCGATCTGATGCTGCTCGACGAACCGAGTCTGGGCCTGAGCCCGAAGCTCACCAGAGAGATATTCGAGATCGTGGTGCGTATCAACCGCGAGCGCGGTACCACCATCCTGCTGGTCGAGCAGAACGCCAACATGGCCCTGAACGCCGCCGACTATGGCCACGTGCTGGAAAACGGTCGCATCGTGATGGAAGACACCTGTGCCCATCTGCGCGAAAAGGACGACATCAAGGAGTTCTATCTGGGCCTGAAAGAAGACGGTGTGCGCGGCGAGCGGCGCTGGAAGAAGAAGAAAACATGGCGATAGCGCACACCACCTTCATCCCGATTTCATCGGCTGTCATCCCGGACCCCGGATCGAGCCCGGGGCAAGCTCTGATCCGGGATCCATGGATTGCGGATCAGGTCCGCAATGACGTGGGGGGCTTGCACCAATGAGCCAACTCTGGGACCTTTCAAACATCAAGCCCAATCGCGACATCGTGCTCGCAGGCGAGACAATTCCGGCGCTGTTCTGGAACGCGGTCAAAGAGCGCGGCCCGAAGGTCTGGCTGCGCCAGAAGCACCTGGGACTGTGGCGTAGCTGGACCTGGAACCAGACCGCCGATGCGGTGCGGGAAATTGCCGGCGGCTTGCTGAGCCTGGGCTTTGCCAGGGGCGAGTGCGCCTCGATTCTGGCCAACACCTCGGTCGAATGGGTCTGGGCTGATATCGGTGTGCTGTCCTGTGGCGGCGTCTCCAACGGCATTTATCCGACCGATGCCCCTTCGCAGGTGCACTACCTGTGCGAGGACTCGCGCACCACGGTGCTGTTTGTCGAAGACGATGAGCAACTCGACAAGGCGCTGGAAGTGCGCGAGCGCTTGCCGCTCTTGCGCAAGATCGTGATCTTCGATATGGAAGGGCTGCACCATCTCGATGAAGAGGACGTCATCAGTCTGGATGCCTTGCGCAGCCTGGGTCGCGCCTATCTGGCACAGCATCCGGATGAGTTGCAACAGCGCATTGAAGCCTGCAAACCAGAGGACCTGGCGATACTGGTTTATACCTCCGGCACCACCGGCAAGCCCAAAGGTGCGATGCACCTGTACGCCGGCCTGATTTACACGGTACGTGGCTTCAACACGCTGGTGGCCCAGGACGAGCGCGACGAACGTATGTGCTTCCTGCCCCTGTGCCACATCGCCGAGCGCATGGGCGGCGAGTACTTCGGCCTGTACACCGGCGCCAAACTGAACTTTGTGGAGAACCCGCAAACCATTCCCGAGAACGTCCGCGAGATCGCCCCCACCGTCTTTACGGCCGTGCCACGCGTCTGGGAAAAGTTCTATTCAAGCGTCATGATCGCGCTCAAGGAGGCTGGCCATGTGCAGCAGGCGGCCTACGCCTGGGGTATCGGCGTCGGCACAGCCATCGCCAACCGCGTCCTGGCCGGGCAGTCGGTTAGCCGCTGGTTGAAGATCAAGTTCCAACTGGCGCAGTGGCTGGCTCTGAACAATGTACGCAAGATGATTGGCATTCACCGCGCCCGCTATCTGGTGACCGGTGCCGCGCCGATTTCACCGGATCTGGTGCGCTGGTACCTTGCGCTGGGCGTACCCATGCTCGAAGTCTGGGGTATGACGGAAACCTGCGGTGTTTCCACCGGAGTGCGCGCCGAGCACATGAAGCCGGGCTCGATCGGCCCGGCAGCAGATTTCAATGAAGTCAGGCTTGACCCCGTCACCAGTGAGCTTTTGGTGCGCGGCAAGAATGTTTTTGCCGGCTACCTGAACCTGCCCGAAAAGACGGCCGAAACCATTGATGCCGAGGGCTGGCTGCACACCGGCGACGTCGGCGTAGTGGACGCCGATGGCTTTTACCGTATCACCGACCGCATGAAGGACATCATCATCACTGCCGGCGGCAAGAACATCACGCCCAGCGAACTGGAGAACGACCTGAAGTTCTCACCCTACATCACCGATGCCGTAGTGATCGGCGACAAGCGCCCCTACTTGACGGTCATCATCATGATCGACCAGGAGAACGTCGAGAAGTTTGCCCAGGACCAGGACGTGCCCTTTAGCAACTACGCCTCGCTGACCCGCTCCAGTGCGGTGCAGGAACTGATTCAGACGGCAATTGATGGAGTTAACACGAAGTTTGCCCGCGTCGAGCAGATCAAGAAGTTCTTTCTGCTGGAAAACCAGTTGACAGCGGAAGACGAAGAGCTCACACCCACCATGAAACTCAAGCGCAAACTGGTGGAAAAGAAATATTCGGCCCAGATCGAGGCCATGTACCGTTGATTTTTACCGGAGTCCGTTAATGAAAATTGCTTGCACCCTGGCGCTGGCAACACTCGCCCTCGCCGCCACCACTGCCCTCGCCCAGCAAGGCGTCAGCAAGACCGAAATCGTGGTCGGCACGATCCAGGATCTGTCAGGCCCGCTGGCCGGCTATGGCAAGCAGGACCGCAATGGCATGCAGTTGCGCGTCGACGAGATCAACGAGCAGGGCGGCGTGCATGGACGCAAGCTCAAGCTCCTGATCGAAGACTCTGGCTACGACCCGAAGCGCGCGGTACTGGCGGCGCAGAAGCTGGTGAACCAGGACAGGATCTTCATCATGGTCGGGCATCTGGGTACGGCGCAAAACAATGCGGCGATGCCGGTGCAGTTCGAGAAGAACATCGTCAACTTCATGCCCATCACCGCGGCGCGTGAGATGTACGAGCCGACCAATCGCCTCAAGTACGCACTGGTCAGCGCCTACTATGACCAGGTCCGACTGGCCCTGCCCAAGATGGTGAAGGAAAAGAATGTCAAGAAGATCTGCACCATTTATCAGGATGATGAGTTTGGGCTGGAAGTGCTGCGCGGAGCCGACGCCGGCCTGAAGAGCATCAGCATGGAGATGACCGAGAAGACATCCTTCAAGCGCGGCTCCACCGATTTTTCTTCGCAGGTTGCCAAGATGAAGGCCTCGGGCTGTGAACTGGTGGTGCTGGGCACCATCATCCGCGAGACCATCGGCACGATTGCCGAATCGCGCAAAACAAGTTTCAACCCGGTCTTTCTGGGAACCCAGGCAGCCTACACCGACCTGATCCACAAACTTGGTGGCAAACCGATGGACGGCATGTACGCCACCATGTCGGTGCAGAACCCGTATCTGGACGAGGCCTCGCAGCCGATCCGCTTCTGGGCCAACAAGTACAAGACCAAGTTCAATGAAGACCCAACGGTGTTCTCGGTCTACGGCTACACCGTGATCGACCTGTTTATCCAGGCGGCACAGAAGGCCGGCCCGAACCTGACCACCGACAGCTTCATCAAGGCCATGGACACCATGACCATCCCGCCCGATATGTTTGGCAGTGCGCCGTCAAGCTACTCCGCGACCAAGCGCATCGGCAGCAACGCCTCGCGCCTGTCGCAGATCCAGGATGGCAAGTGGAAGGTGATCAGCCCCTACTTCGGCGACGACGTACCCACCAAGAAATAAGTCGGCCTGCTCCGGGAATTGCTTCTTTGAAAATCCATCCGCGATCAGCCAGGGGCGGGTGCTGATCGTGGTGGCAGCGCTTGGGGTATAGGCCCGCGCCTCATGCTGTCAAATGCCCAGAAATCGGCGCGGACCCATACCCCAAGCGCTGCAGCCGCTTCGTTGGTTCACATAACCCGGCTTGAGTAGCGCGAAAGACAAGACTGCAGCGTTTGCGGGTATTCGTCATGGGCAGCTTACTGGTAGTCCAACCTCAATGATTGGCTTGAAGGGCAGCAGGGCTTGCCTCTCGCCCTTCAAGTAGTCGGCATGATGAGACCGAGACTGTCTCCGAGTTGACACCTTACCCTCAACTCGACCAATACCATTCTGTGGAACCCACCAAAGTAATGAATTTGCCAACAATGCATTATTTGAAGTTTCTCCGCCTCGTCGATGGCGTCCGTCAACTGCCAAGTTACCCGAACATGGACTGTACGGAAGTACAACTGCTTAACGCACTGGCTCAGGAATGGCACACCGGCAACAAGATCAGCGTTCTTCAGGCAATGGGAATGCTGCCCGACGTGTCACCAAGCAGCGTACACCGGCGACTAAAGACGCTGCGAGCCAAGGGATTTATTGCCCTGAAAGAAGACGAATTTGACAACCGCATCAAGTACATCGTCGGCACCAAGCTGTTCGCCAAGTACCTCGCCAAAATGGACCAGTGTTTGACACAGGCAGTGGGTTAAGCCGAGAACACCCTTTTCTAATGCTGGGCATGGCTTATTTGCCCGCCCCACAGCCCCGGTTCAATTACGTCGGCATAATCCTTGGAAGTGTGATGAACATCATCATCTCCCACAGGCTTTGAATGAAGACAAGAAACAAGTCAGCAATCGTCGGGTTTACTGCGGTGGCTTACTTGGCACTGTTCACAATCAATAACTTGCTTTTTTCAGCCTTCTCATTTTCGACAGGGGTAGACTGGATTTACCTGCCAAGTGGTCTGAGGCTTGCATTCGCTCTTGTGTTTGGCGTGTGGGGAGCCCTTGGCATCGTATTGGCGTCCATCGCCATCGACTCTATCCATTATTTCAACGGTGATTTCATAACTGCCGTTGTGACTGGATGTATATCTGGCATTTCGCCTCTACTCGCACGAATGATTTGTGTTGACAGGCTTGACATCAAAATGGACTTGACGAATCTGACGGCCGACAAATTGCTCAAGGCAGCGGTCATATTTGCTGTTCTCAGCGCAACACTTCACCAGTTGTGGTTCACGTTTCGAGGGCACACAGAAAACTTCCTCAGCAGCACAGCCGTAATGGCTTTGGGTGACTTTACTGGAACGATCCTGGTTCTATACGCAGCGAAATGCCTGATCCATCAGTTGTCGGACCGCGACGACGATTCGAACCCTCTTGGATTCTAGTTATCATATTGACAACTGGCATCATCGCGTCTGTTGGAGCCGACCGCCATTCTCCGAAGCTGACCGTCAAAGTTGAAAGTCAGCCATGCGGTGAAACGCAGCTTGGTTGTACGTCGGTGAGAGACCTTCGATGTCACCCGAAAATTCGGAGTGGCTAGACTATTCTCTTATCGCAATCCCATGAACGAGGCTTCGATGGTGAAAAATGTTTCTGGTAGAACTGGCTTCTGGATTAGGCGTGCCCTGATCGTGTTTGCCATCATGCTCGCGTCGTTGACCGTGGTCGAACTGCTAAAAGGTCATGAACTGTTGGCCGGAGTTCAGTTTGCGTTGACCTGGTCAGCGATTTCCACCATCATCTTCATCGGCACGCGAATGTACTACGTCAGTCGTGGCAAGAATTGCCCTTTGTGCAATGACCTTCCTCAAGAAGTCCCTACTGAAAGGCAACGAAGCCCAGCCGTAGAAGATTAGTTGCAACTACAAAGAAAGGCGACTGACTCAAAAGTGCCTAAGGTTGTTGTAGCGAGTTCTCTGGGATTGGTGTTTTGATTACGTCCAACGGCGCTTCCTGACGATGGCGACTTGGTTTGACAAAGAGCACCGTATCTGCATTGATTGATGCCCTTGCCTCCTGTCGCACGGTCATCACAGCGACTGGTCTTCGGCTTACAACCGGTTGGCGGTGAAGAAAGTTAGACATTTGCTCGGGCAGTTGTGGGCTGTCACAGCGACTTCAAGGGCACTGAAACACTCATTTCAGCTTAGGTCAACGTCGGCTAAGGGGCAAGTGAATCGGATTCGGCTAGTTCCGCTTGGTGTCTTCTGGAGCCAGCCATTTCTCTGCGAAGCAGACCGCCAAAACTGAGCGTCAGGTATGAGGAAAATCCTGGGCCAGCAGTTCACCGCGTTATGCTTCGTGACAGATTGCGCACAAGGGTCGGGGTGAATGTGGTTTATTGGACTAGTTGCGTGGTTGCATGAAAAAAATCGTGCTGTTCCCCCATGAATATGGTGTCCCCACTAAACCGATAATTGCGTACATTGCAGTTGCGCTTTTGTTATTCAATAGTTTTCGGGCGGAACTGGGCCAATGATCAATCCGAGAATGGCGAAAGCCGGGAATAAAACTAGCTGCCTTGTGCAAAGGCCGCCGCTATTTTCAAGTTGTCATCGCTTGTTGCGATTCGATGGCCTCGTGGCAGAGGCGAGATGGTGGTAGCCGTTCGATTCACAATTTATCGCAATGTGACTATAGAGGGCACTGCTCAGGAATTCTAGAGGCATGAACTGTTTTCGGCGCTGGGTGATTGGATGGTTTCTGTGCTGCAGTTGCATCGGCATGGCATGTGCCGAACAGACGAAAGCGCCTTGGCCGATGCGAACGCTGGTCGCTGCCGAATTGAGCAGCCTGGCTGGCACGCAAGTTGTTGACTTGCCCTATATCCTGCAGCCCGGCGAATTTAACCCCGAGGGCGGTACCGTTCGCTTCCGACTATTGGTCGAATTGCCCAGACAGCCTGATGCAGCGCTAGGGGTTTTCGTCTCGAAGTTAAGTCTTTCAGGCAGACTGTCCTTGAATGGGGAGGAAGTCGGCTCTTGCGCCGAGGGGCGCTTGCAGGATGTACGCTGCCTGAATCAACCGAACCTGTTTGTACCGCCCAGGGGTGCGTGGCGCGTCGGGTCAAACACGCTCGACTTCGAGATTTACGCCAATAGCAGGCAAGCCAACGGACTGACGCCGGTGCTGGTGGGTGATGCCCTGGAACTCCGTCGAGGACCTTATCAAAAAAGTTACCTGTTAAAGCAGGACACAGCCGAAGGCATTACCTGGGTATCGCTGCTCTTGGGTTTTCTTGCCCTGGCGGCGTCTCTTGTGTTACGCAGCGCCTCGCTGTATTTCTGGTTTGGTTTAACTTGTGTCAGCAATGCCCTGGTGAACCTCAGTTTCTTGATCATTTATCCGCCGGTCAATGGTGACTTGTTCAGCTGGTTCATTTTCGCCAGCCGTATGGCCTCAAGCTGTCTGCTGTTGCTGACGCTGGTGTACCTTTTCGCCAAGGAAGAGAGCTTGCGCTGGCTGCAACGACTGCTTGTGGCCTACTCGATTTTCGGACCGACACTGATCGCCGCCACGAACAACAATCGCATGGTTGTTGTCGCCCTGTACGCGCCGCTTGCATTGGTGGCGCTTGGACTATTGGGTGCCATGGTGCGATGGACCTGGCAATCACGTCGACCTTTGCACGTGATGACGATGCTCATGCTCTGCGCTCTGTTTGCCATGGCAATGCTGGACTGGGCGCGGCTGGCCGGTCGGGCAGTATTTGATGGCGTGTACCTGATTACTTACGGTTACCCTGGCGTGATGCTCATCATCGGCGGCATGCTGCTTGGCCTGCTGACTTCCGCCTTGCGCACTTCGCGCGAACTCAGCGCAACACTGGAAGAGCAGGTTGTTGCCCGAACCCGGGAATTAGGGGGCGCGCTTCAACGAATCGGACAAATGGAGCAGACAACACGTTTGCTGACAGAAAACATTCCTGTCGGGACCTATGTGATGGAAACCACGGCAGAAGGTGTGCCACGGTTTACGTTCCTGAGTGAGCGATGGTTGAAGATGCTCGATGTGCGCCGCGAAGACGTGCTGGCAGACCCGAACAGTGGATTTCACATTGTCCATCCGGATGACTACGAAGCCTTCCTGGCGCTCAACATGGAGGTCTTTGCCGAAATCAAGCCCCTTCACTGGGAAGGTCGAATTGTGGTCAATGGCCAGATTCGATGGCTCAGCGTCGAATCAGTGCCGCGGCGTTTAGCCCAGGGTGGCGCTGTATGGGAGGGGGTGATGGTTGACATCACAGCCTACAAAGAGGCTGAAGCCAGTTTGAAATTGGCTAACCAGGTCATAGTGGCAGCCGAAATTGAACGCTCCAAACAGGAGGAGCGCGAGCGTCTGTTGCAGGACATGCACGACGGATTTGGTTCGCAACTTTCCACTGCCCGGCTCATGGCCGAGCAAGGCACCATGACCCAAGGGCAACTCACGCAAGTCCTGCAGGAATGCATGTCGGACCTGTATCTGGTAGCCGACGCCTTGCGACAGACCGATCTCACGCTGGAGGATGCCCTCGTTGATTTCCGCTTTCGCATCGAGCGCCGCTTGTTGGGAATGTCGACGCAGCTTCACTGGAATATTCAGATTGCGCAACTGCCCGAGATCGCACAGCGCATCATCCTGCAAGTTCTGCGAATCCTCCAGGAGGCACTGAACAACGCACTCAAGCATGCGAAAGCGGGCGCGATCTGGATCGAAGCGCGGTATGAGCCCGAGCAGCGCGGCTTACTGTTGAGCGTTGCCGATGACGGCGTGGGTTTGCCGACGCCCTTGGTCTATGGACGGGGCTTGCGCAATATTCAGCGCAGGGCGCGCGAAATAGGGGCGGAACTGTCAATTCCTGCGTCTGAACCAGGCACCCGGATAAGCCTGCGCTTAATCGTTCAAGACTGAATTACGAATCCGGTGCATCGGGTCAGATCAAGCCCTGATCGCGGGCTTTCGTCACTGCCTGCATTTGCGAGTTGGCGTCGAGTTTGCGATAGAGGTTGCGAATGTTGTACTGGACCGTTGACAGGGCAATGCCCATGATACGGGCGACCTCTTCGTACTTGTGGCCCTTCGAGAGGTGTTGCAGTGTTTCGAGTTCACGCGGCGACAACTTGTGCTCTGTATCAGCGCTCGTTCCGGTGGCCCCGCCAGCCATCTTGAACAGGTAGCGTGCCAGGGCCGGGGTGATCGGGTAATTGCCCAGCATCAGTTCCTGAATCGCCTGTGTGATGGCGGCTTTTGAGTCGCCTTTCAGGATGTAACCCCGTGCACCCGCCCGTACGGCAGCCAGCACGCTGCGCTCGGTGGAAATGACTGAGATCACCATGATCGGCAGGTCCGGGTATCGCCGGCGCAAGCCCCGAATAACCTCAATGCCTGAAATATCCGGCAGTCCCAGATCGACCAGCGCCAGATCAAGCCCCACTTTGTTGTCCTCACACAGGCTGAGCGCCTGACTGCCGGTTTGGCAAAAATAAGTCTTGCCGTCGATGCCCAGGCTCTCGATGACTTGCCCGATCACTTGCTCGAACAGTGGGTTGTCCTCGACCACCAGAATCCGGCGCGGAATGAAACGAGGGCTATCGGCGTGAATTGGGATTTCTTGACTCATTGCATCGCAACTGTATTTGAAAAAAGTTGACTTGTACCCCCCATGAATATAGGGGCCCCGCATGTTCATGCGGTTCCTGCCCAGCACAAATTCTAGACAATGCAGCACGCCTCAAAAAAACAATTGCTGCGAACCCCCCTAGTTTTGAATACCTCCGCCAGAAATACCAGCTGCCCCAACCGAATGGCATCACTGTGAAAAGACTATTACTCCTGTTGGGACTTGTTGTCGCATTCGGCCTCGCCTGGAATGGGCTTGACGTAATCGACCTCAAGGTAGTCGGTCAACCGTCCATGACGGGACCCATTCAAAGCGAATTGGAGAAGCCGTTTTTTGAATCCATCCCAGAAAAAACCGGCATTCCATTCAAGGTTGAGTACCGCACCATTGACGCTATCGGCTTCAAGGACAACCGGCAGTTGGCCTTGATGAAAGACGGCGTGTTTGACATGGTTTCCCTCCGGTTCCTGCAAAACAGCGAGGAAGAGCCCAGTATCTTGGGGGTTGATCCGCCAGGTTTGAATGCCAATTACCAAACAGCCCGCAAGATTTCAGCTGCGTATGCACCTGTACTGGACGAGAATTTGCAGCGCCGGTTTGGCGTGAAATTGCTGGGTATCTGGCCTTTTGGACCCCAGGTGCTTTTTTGCAACCAAGCCATCAATCAACTCTCCAACTTGAAGGGTCACAAGGTTCGCATAGGTAGTACGATTTTGGCACCCCTGATTGAATCCATCGGGGCTATCCCGGTTGTTATTCCATTCGATGAGGTTGCCAATGCGCTGGCCCTGAAGATTACAGACTGCGCAATCACAAGTCGTATATCCGGCTACTCGGCAAAGTGGCCTGCCCATACGACGCATGTATACCCCATCGCCACGCAGATGGGTCTCAACGGTATCGCCATCCGGCTTGGAATTTGGAACAACCTGGGCGCGACTCAACAGCAGCGTCTGTCGGACGCTGTCAATACCTACATTGCAAACGTATGGTCCTACTCCGAACAACTTGACATTCAAGCATCGGACTGCATCCATGGCAAAGACAACTGTGCACTGGGTGTGAAGTACAAACTGGTTTCTTCGCCCGTTGCAAATGACGACATCCACTTCATGCGCGACTTTGCTTTGACCAAGTCATTGCCCACATGGGCAGAACGCTGTGACCAGTTGTCACCTGATTGCTCGGCCCAATGGAAACAAATCGTTGAGCCGATTCTTTCACAGACGAAACGGCCGTGATGAACCATCGGAATTCATCTGTATCGCAGCCGGCCGGATTTGCACCTTACTTCGATGCACGCTCACTTGATGCGGTTGTAGCCTTGTCTGCGCTGATTCTTGTAGTCAGCTTTGCATTCGAAGTTCTTGAAGCCTATGGGGCGTCACTCAGTCATCGTGCACTGGTTATTGGGTTGGTCTGGATCTTGAGTTGCTGGGCTCTTGTTGAGGGCTTGCTGATTACGAAACGTCAATCGTGGCAGGTTTTCAATTTCCTTGTGCTACTGCTGGCTGCGCAAGTCGTGCTTTCATTGGCCCGGTGCGGTTATATGGTGCTGGAGCCGTTCTTGGCGCGATCGGTCCAGATGAAAATGCAACACCCGCAAAACAACTGGCACTTCCTGTTTATGTTTCCGTATGTCTTCGTTTTTCTTGGGATTCACAAGGCCGTCGTCAACCTGATTTCATTGCAGCTTTCCGAAGCCAACGGCCTGTTAAACAGCGCACTACAAAATATGTCACAGGGGATTTGTGTTCTCGACAAGAGTGGACATTTCAAGATGTTCAACGACAAGGCCTGCGATCTGCTGGACTTGCCGCGATCCCTGCTGGAGAGCAAACCCCTTTTGTCCGAGGTGGTGAAATTTCAGAGCGATCGGGGTGATTTTGGACCGGAGTTTGCCAACGTTGAATCGACTGGACGCAGCTACGTGGCCACATTGGGTGTGAACGTGGATCTGAGTATTCCGCGGCGCTACCTGCGCCAGGACAAGAGTGGCCGCTACATAGAGGTCAATACGCAAGCCATGCCCTCAGGCGACGTGGTGCGTACCTACACTGACGTTTCTGAGTATGAGCAAGTCAACCGCCAACTCAAGGTCGTGCTCGATGAGTACCAGCAGTTGAGTGACCAAGCGATGCAACGCGGGCGCGACCAGGTCGTTGTCGCGCTAACCGAACTCTCCGTCATTCGAGACAACGAAACCGGCCTGCATACCAAGCGCACCCAGCTTTTTGTCAAGACACTGGCGCAGACTCTGGTTCAGTCGGGCCACTATACGGAACATCTGTCAGAGCAACAGATTGATCTGATTGTCAAGGCCACGCCGATGCACGATCTCGGCAAGATCGGCATACCTGACCACATTCTTTTGAAACCGGGTCGCCTTACGGACGAGGAAATGACGATCATGCGCACACACGCCGCGCTGGGTGAGTCAATTCTGCTCGTCATGGCAGGCGCGGGCCGTCGGGCCGTTGACTCGCTGTTTACCGTGGCCGCCAAACTGGCAGGCGCACACCATGAAAACTGGGACGGCAGCGGCTATCCACGGGGCCAGAGCGCCCAGGACATCCCGCTAGGCGCACGCTTGATGGCGGTTGCTGACGTATACGACGCTCTGACCACGGCGCGTGTTTACAAGCGCGCCTGGACGCATGAAGAGGCCAGTGCGCATATTTCGGGTCAAAAAGGAACGAAATTTGATCCGGCGGTTGTTGACGCCTTTGAACGTGAGGAAGCCAACTTCAAGAAGATCGCGCTGGAACTGGCCGATCATTGATGGGTGGGATCGCAAGCCATGCGAATGATCGCTGCTTGAGCACGGCCGGATGCTTGACCGTCAACGACTGGTTTACAGAAGGCAGTTCGGAAAGCTCTATAGCCGCTTAGTGTGTGCGCCGTTTCTCTGCGAAGCAGACCGCCAAAACTGAGCGTCAGGTATGAGGAAAATCCTGGGCCAGCTGTGCAGCGTAACCAGCAGACCACGAAGGGCGGGTTACTGGAAGTCCAATTGCATAAGTTGGTACTCCAGTCATCCTACAGAGCCGATTCAGTCACCGGGGCTGTGGTGCCACGCCCAGGACGTGAGCCGATAAAGTCAATGCTATGAAGATGGATAATGGTTCATATACACTTTTGGCAACTAATTTGCCAACTATCGGGGGATGAGTTCTGAAGAAGAGTCGGCCAATTCCAGACCCCGGCAAACCGGCTGAGGGCAGCGACGCACTGACGCTGCGCGAGCAGGCTGAATCGGTGCTGCGCGGCCAGCACGCTGCGGCCGCGCTCGATGACCATGTTTTGTCACCCGAACAGACGCAGGAATTGCTGCACGATCTGCATGTGCATCAGATTGAACTGGAGATGCAAAACGTCGAACTGCGCCGTGTGCGGACCGAGTTGGAGCTTGAGCGCGAGCGCTATTTTGATCTCTACGAAATGGCGCCGGTGGGCTATTGCACGCTGAGCGCCAAAGGCCTGATCCTTGACGCCAATCTGACTGCCGCCAACCTGCTCGGCAGCTCACGCCAGCAACTGCTCAAGCAGCGCTTCAGCCGGTTCATAGAACCGCAGCACCAGGATAGCTATTACGTGCACCGCAAGCAGCTTCTTGCAAGCCGGCAGACGCAGAGTTTCGAGCTGCAAATGGTGGCCGGGCAGGCTCAGTCATTCTGGGCCAGGATCATCACCAGCGTGGTGCACAAAGACGATGGCGACGAAATCCGCATCGTGCTGAGCGACATCACCGAGCGCAAACTCAGCGAAGAACAAATCGGGGAGCAGCGCCGCTTTCTGGACACGGTGAATGACAACGTCCAAGCCAATATCTACATCAAGGACGAGAATGGTCGGTATCTATACGTCAACCAGGCGGTCGCCACAGTCTTTGGCCGCCCGATTGCGGACATTCTCGGCAAATCGGACATTGAAATTCATCCGCCGCAGACCGCCCGGCAACTCATGGAGTTTGATAGCGAAGTGCGCGTGAGCGGGGTCAGGCACGCGACCGAAGAGATGGTGCCCGACGACAGCGGAACGCCCCGCTATTACTGGTCGGTCAAGATGCCCATCGCAGTGCGTAATCACCCCCATGCGCTGATCGGCTTTTCCACTGACATCACCGAACGCAAGGTCGCCGAAGAAGCCCAGCGCGTTGCCGCCATAGCCTTTGAGGCACAGCAGGCCATGTTCATCACCGATGCACAGAAAGTGATTCTGCGGGTCAACAAGGCATTCACCGAGATCACCGGCTATACAGCCGAAGAATCGGTTGGCCAGACACCGAGCTTGCTTAAGTCTGGTCGTCAAGTCCCGGCCTTTTACGCAACGATGTGGGAATGCATCAGCCGCACTGGCACTTGGCAAGGTGAAATCTGGAACCGGCGCAAGAATGGCACGGTGTACGCCGAGCATCTGAGCGTCAGCGCAGTCAAGAATGACGCCGGCACGCTGACCCACTACGTCGGCTCTTTCAGTGATCTCACCGCCTACAAGGCTGCGGAGGAGCAGATTCACGACCTTGCCTTCACTGACCTGCTGACTGGCTTGCCCAACCGCCGACACCTGATTGTCCGGCTGCAACAAGCAATAACTGCCGGCGAAAGCCAGCAGTACCAAAGCGCGCTGCTGATACTCAATCTGGACAATTTCAAGAACCTCAACAGCACTCTTGGGCGTGCCCAGTGCGACCAGATTCTGCAACACGTGGCCAAACGGTTGAACGCGGCCGTGGGTGACGGCAACACCGTGGCGCACGTGGAAGGCGATCAATTTGCCGTAATTCTCACGGATCTGAACCAGCACCCTCAGCAGATGCTCAGGCAGGTTGAGGCGGCGGCAGGCAAGATGCTTGAGACCATCAACCAGCCTTACCAGCTAGCTGGTTCCACGATTTTGTGCACCGCCAGCATTGGCATCACCTTCTTCGCCGCGCAGTACGAGGAAACCATCGAGCCCTTAAAGCGAGCCGAACTGGCCCTGCAACAGGCCAAAATCGCGGGGCGCAATACGCTGCGTTTTTTTGACGCTGATATGCAGGCCGTCGTCGATGCACGCATCGCACTGGAAGCGGCACTGCGCCAGGCCATCAATAACAAGTATTTTGTCCTGTACTACCAGGCGCAGGTCTCAGACAGCGAAGGCATCGTCGGTGTTGAAGCCTTGATTCGTTGGATTGACCCGAAGCGCGGCATGGTCTCGCCGGTCGAATTTATCCCGCTGGCAGAAGAGACAGGTCTGATCCTGCCAATCGGCGCTTGGGTGCTGGAGACCGCCTGCCAGCAGTTGGCCGCTTGGGCCGCCCAGCCTGCCATGGCGCACCTGAGCATTGCGGTCAACGTCAGTGCGCAGCAATTTCGCGAAAGCAACTTTGTTGAACAGGTGCTGGCCACACTGGAGCGAACGGGAGGCAACCCGCGCCGGCTCAAACTGGAACTGACAGAGTCAGTATTGATAGCCGACGCCGAGGATGTGATCGTGAAGATGAATGCGCTCAAGGCCATAGGCATTGGTTTTGCCATTGACGACTTTGGCACCGGCTATTCATCACTGTCCTACCTGAAGCGCCTACCGCTGGAGCGGCTCAAGATTGACCAGAGCTTTGTGCGCAATATCCTGATGGACCCAGATGATGCGGCAATTTCCCGGGCCGTCATCGCGATGGCCACCAGCATGGGGCTGGGCGTGATAGCCGAAGGGGTCGAGACTGAGGCGCAGCGCGACTTTTTGGCTTCTCTGGGCTGCCATACCTACCAGGGCTATCTGTTTAGCAAGCCGCTGCCGGTTGCGGAGTTTGAGGCGTTTGCGACGCGAGGTTGAGGAATCTTCTGCGACCGCTTTGGAGCGAAACGTACCGCCGTTGTGCAGCGTTTTTTGTCGGTCGTCGTCAGCTTGCCGGCAGGGTCTTAGTGATCTTCTGCCAGGCTCTGATCGCGCCTTCGGTGCTGTCAAAAACCTTGACACCCGCCACCGGTGAAGCCTGCAATCGGGACGCAGCACCAGGCTCGCCGAGATGGCGAGCAAGGGCACCAGCTTGCCGGGGCGCAGGCCTTGCGCCATCAGCTGCGTGATCAGTCGCAGCTTGGGCAAGTCTTTGGCTTGATAGAGGCGCTGTCCGCGCGCACCGCGTTCAGGCAGGGGAAACTGGTAGCGCAGCTCCCATTTGCGCAGCACTTCGGGTGACAGGCCGGTGGCCTGCTCAATCTCTGCTTGGTTCATTGCGGCGAAGTGTACAGGGATTGGTCCCTCAGGCGTCAAGATAACTGTCCTGGACAAACAGTGTATAATGGGTCACGCAGAAGATTGGACCTTTGCGAACCAATTAGAGAATAGATCGGATCAGGCATGCCGATGACACAACAAACTGCGGGGCCAAACGGTGCCAGGCGCGATACCGTTCTTGTTGTCGACGACAGTGAGGACATTCGTTTGTTGATGCGCGTCTCTCTGGGCAAGAAATACGAGTTGCTTGAGGCCGACAGCGGTGTGCAGGCCCTGGAACTTATCCAACTTCATCAGCCCCCGCTGATACTGCTCGACGTCATGATGCCAGGTGCCATGGATGGCTTGCAGTTGCTCGATTTCGTCAAAGGTGACGCCAGGCTCAAAAACATCATTGTCGGAATGATCACCGCACGCGGCCAGACGATGGACGACTTGAATGCGCGCAAGCGCGGTGCCGATGCCTATTTCGTCAAGCCCTTCAGCCCACGTGCCGTCGTGGCCTGGGTCGACAGCAAGCTGCTATGAGCCATCTCAGGTCATCGACTCGCCTGTTCCTGTTGATAGGGGTTTTGTCAGCACTGATGCTGGCCATTGGCATCCTGGGCCTGTCTGGTATCAGGCAGTCCAACGATGCCTTGAAGACCGTGTACCAGGACCGCACGGTCGCCATCGGATTGCTAAGCGAAATTCAGCACCAGCTATTGCGCGGCCGCTTGTTGATCGATGCCAGTGTGCTTGATCCAAGGCCACAGGCAAGTGCTGGCAATCTCGCTGAACTGGAAAGTACCTCGGCCGTGATCAGCAAGACTTGGGCTGGCTACAAGGCCACCTACCTCACCAAGGAAGAAGAAAAGCTTGCAGCGAAATTTGAGCAGGATCACCTCAACTTCGAGCAACAAGGTCTGGCGCCGGCCGTGGCGGCCCTGCGTGCCAATGACGTTGCCGGTGTTCAGGGCTTGATCCGCGACAAGATCCTCCCGCTGGACGCGAACTTGCAGTCGGGCCTTGAGGGCCTGATGCAGATTCAGCTCAGCGTGGCCAAGCAGGAATACCAGGTGGCAGTCGATCGCTATGACACGGTGCGCCTGGTATCCGTGGCTGCCATCGCCGGCGGCGTGCTGTTTGCGATACTGACCGGTCTGGCCGTGCTGCGTGCGCGTCGCCAGGAACTGAACGTCGCTCTCGAACGCCAGTCCCACGCCGATATGGCGCGGCAAATGGACGAGAAGAACGATTTGCTGCAAGCACTCACACAGAGCGAATTCCGATGGAAATTTGCCATCGAGGGCGCTGGCGACGGTGTCTGGGACAGAGACCTGCAAACTGGCCAGGAAACCTATTCCCGGCGCTGGAAAGAGATGCTGGGCTACGCAGAAGATGAAATCCTGCCAAATCACCAGGAGTGGGAAAGCCGGATTCACCCCGATGACCGGCAAGCCGTGCTGACCAGTGACGCCGACTACATCGCCGGCAAGTCATCGCGCTACGAGGTTGAATACCGCCTGCGATGCAAGGATGGGAGTTACAAATGGATTCTGAGCCGCGGCATGATCGTGAGCCGCGACCCAAACGGCAAGCCACTGCGTACCATCGGGACACACACAGACATCAGCGAGCGAAAGAAGGCAGAAGGCACCATCCGTCTGGCTGCCAAAGTCTTCAAGCATGCCCTTGAAGGCATCATGATCACGGCGCTGGACGGCAGCATCATCGAGGTCAATGACGCCTTCACCACGATCACTGGCTACAGCCGCGACGAAGTGATTGGGAAAAACCCGCGACTACTGAAATCGGGACGCCACAGCCAAGAGTATTACCAGCAGTTCTGGAGTCAGCTGACACAGCAAGGTAGCTGGATCGGTGAGAACTGGAACCGGCGCAAGAACGGTGAGATCTATGCGCAGACACAGAAGATCAGCACGGCGAGAGATGCACAAGGCAAACCCTTGCAGTACGTCTGCTTGTTCTCGGATATCACCGCCGCGAAAAATCACGAACAGGAACTCGAACGCATCGCCCGCTACGACAGCCTGACCAAGCTGCCCAACCGCGCCCTGCTGGGTGAACGCCTGGCGCAGGCGCTGAACCAGACACGGCGCCGGGGCCAGCACCTGGCCGTGGTCTTTATTGACCTCGACGGCTTCAAGGCGGTCAATGACGCCCATGGCCACGAGGCCGGAGACCATTTGCTGATCACGCTGGCCGAACGGATGAAGGGGGCGCTGCGCGATGGCGACATCCTGGCGCGCCTGGGGGGTGACGAGTTTGTCGCGGTGCTGATCGATCTGGCCGATGTGGACGCCAGCGCACCCATGCTCAACCGCCTGCTCGAAGCCGCAGCCAGACCGTTCCAGTTTGATCAGGCCAGGCTGCAGGTCTCAGCGAGCCTGGGCGTCACCTTCTACCCACAGACACAAGACCAGGCACAGGAGTTGGAGCCCGATCAACTCCTGCGCCAGGCCGACCAGGCCATGTACCAGGCCAAACAAGCCGGCAAGAACCGCTTTCACGTCTTTGATGCCGAGCAGGACCGCAACGTGCGCGCGCGCCATGAAAGCATGCAAAGTATCGAACGCGCCCTGAGTGAAGGCGAGTTCGCGCTGGAGTACCAGCCCAAGGTGAATCTGCGCACCGGCACTGTCATCGGCGTCGAAGCGCTGATCCGATGGCTGCACCCGCATCGGGGTTTGCTGCTACCGGCAGACTTTCTGCCGATGCTCGAAGACCACCCGCTGGCCGTCAAGTTAGGGCAATGGGTGATCGAGAGTGCTTTGGCGCAGATGGATGGCTGGCGAGAAGTCGGGCTGAACATGGCCGTCAGCGTGAATATCGGCAGACGCCATTTGATGCAGACCGACTTTGTGCCGCGCTTGGGTGAAGCACTGGCCGCTCACCCCGGGCTACAGCCGAACTGCCTGGAACTTGAATTACTCGAATTCAACGCCGTCAACGATCTGGACCGCGTATCCCACATCATCCAGGAGTGTCGCAGCATCGGCGTTGAATGTGCACTCGACGACTTTGGCAGCGGCTACTCTTCTCTGACGGGTCTGAAGAAACTACCGGTGAAGTACCTCAAAATCGACGAGGACTTTATCCGCGACATGCTGGACAGCAGCGACAGCCTCTTGATTCTGATCGGCGTTGTCAAACTGGCCAGCGCCTTTGACTTGAAAGTGATTGCCGAAGGGGTCGAGACCGCGCAGCATGGTTCCATGTTGCTTGAACTCGGCTGCGAGTTGGCGCAGGGCTATGGCATTGCGCGCCCGATGCCGCCTGATGAATTACCGGGATGGGTCAAGCAGTGGAAGCCGGATCCGACATGGAGCGATGTACCGAGGGTGAGCCACTGAGGCTTCAGTGACTGCTCTGGAGCGGCCCAGTCGAAAAGTTGACCGTCTCCTGAGTTTCTCTTGTTGACGGTGGTGGCTACGTCAGGCAGTTTTCACGTTCTACAACCGCAAGAGACGGCGGGTGCACAGATTCCTGATCTGATCGCCTTACAGCGGTCACAGACTTTTTAGTTGGTGAAGTTGCCTTGTGTCTGCAATCATCCATACGATGCCTGTGGGAATCAAGGTTTGGATACATCCACAGGGGCAGCGCGCTCAGCTGGGGTCGCCTTGATTGGATCGGCGGGTATGTGCAATTTTCGGACCGAACAAGCACGGCTCCGCAGCCTGTTGAAATATCGACCAGCTTTGCCATGACGGTTGGCAGGAGCAGAAGTTGTATTGCAGTTCAGCTGCGCACGTTTGAGCGCCAATTATGTTTGCTACTGTTTCCCGCTTTGCGACGAGTCTGATGAACCATATGGGTGAATCGACCTCTGACCTTGAAGCAGAGATTCGCGTCGAAGAGATCCGCAAGGCAATGCTTGGCATCATGATTGAGATTCTGGATGTTCGGACATCGCGTCCCGCGATTTGGGCCAAGGTATTCAATGTCAATGACATCCAAACCCTTTGGTATTTGAGGGTCGATCTGATGGCCCTCTTGGCGGAACACGTTGGTGAATCTGTGGCACGGCACAGGCTCGCCGCGGTGACTGAAATATTCCGCGGTGTGGTGCCGTGCAGCCAGTTGGCCAAAAAAGGTGTATCTAGAGCGTTTGCGTCACGAGTTTGAAATCGGCGTCGTCCGGGTACTGTTTGATCGTAAATCCCAGACTGCGCATCAGCTTGAGCCCAGGCCTTTGCCGCCTACTTGAATGAAGGCATGTAGCAGCCATGCTGGAACCAGACGCCCAGTTCCAAAGGCCTGGACGATGCGCAGCAGATCGACCGCGGCGACAGCAGGAGTTTGCCGATCAAGG
>CAITQH010000013.1 GCA_903894475.1 uncultured beta proteobacterium | reverse complement strand
TTTCCCGCCTTGAGCGCGATACCGATGCAATCGAGGTCCAGATAGGAGCGCCCGCCCCGCGCTGCCGCGAGTGGCACCGAGGCGCTTGCCACGCCATCGAGGCCGGTGACGAAGGAGCCACCACTAAACAGGGCCTGAAACACCGGGCGCCCTTCCAGGCTGGTCTGCAAGGGCCCAGGAGCGTTCAGTGCCTCCAGCGTGATTCGGGCAGCGACCACTTCCATCGCAGCCAGGCGGTCGGTCAGCTCGTCATTGATCTCCTGGGCGACCAGTGTGGCGGTGGAGAATTGCTGCTCGCTCAGCAGGCGTTCCACGTCCAGATGCAGGCTCTGACCGGCGTAGGTCGCCAGCACCCCGATGCTGATCAGAAACAGGATCAGCGTAAAGAGCGTTAGCCGGGCCTTGAGCGAGTGCCTCAACTGCGAACTGAAATTCAGGTTCATTTATACCTCCCCTTGACACCGCCATTCCAGCAGCCGTTTCAGGGCGACACACCTGAATGTGTCGCCTGTCGGACAGTTTTTTGATACGCTGTGATGGCTCTCCGAGGGTATACCGAATTCAGTAAATAGCAATGGATTTGTTGGTTGCAAAGTTCGATGACCGGCAATTTGCCAAAACTGCGAGCCTTGGATCGACCGCCAATAAGTAATGAGAAGGAGCATAGCCGCCATGATCGAAGCAGCATCTACATCTAATGCGTTGATGTTGGACTGCTAGTAAGCCGCCTGTCTTGGTCGTCTCCTGACGCTGCGGAATCGAATCAAATAGCCCAAGCAACAGCAAGTCCAGAAACGGCATTGGTGCGAGGTCCGATATCGAACAGCGCCACACATAAACCTTGTTGGCTTGAACGTAAGGCGCGACCAAGTCTGTCTTCTTTTAGATCTTGAGTTGCCAGATGACAGATTCAAGTTTGCCGCAGATTGGTCGCAATAGCAGTTACGGGTAGGAGATTTTCTGTGTGATGGGGACACTCAGGGGCAGCTTGATACCGATAAAGACCCAAGGCCGGGCTTGCCACTGCGTTACCTTGACACTGCGCCTCAAAGGCGAACAATTAAATTCCCAAGAAATTTCAATAACAGGGAGATCACATGACACATGACGAGCTGACCCAAGCGGTCGAGGGCTTAAAGTCCGCGAGGCGTGCGGCGGCCAGTGCAATAACAGAGATGATGAAACTGGTCGAAACGGTGGCAGGCAACGTGACAGACCTTCAAGAGAAGTACAAGTCCCTAGCGGACTGTTTGTCAACGTTGACAGATAACCAATCAAGTGCGTTTGAATCAACCTCCGATTTCGTCGGGAAACTCATCGAACGTGACCGCGACGATAGACACAAATTTGATTTTTTGTCCGGCATAAGCAGGGGACACTCAGCAACTATCCAGGCCTTGGTGTTTTCTCAGTTAGCGAATAGTGACCTACACCGTAAGGGGTTTGACATGATATTAGGTCAACAAGCAGACGCGTTTTCATCCAATTTGGTCGGGGAGGAGAAGGAGGGTTTCGATATGCAAATTGACCGTGTAAGGGCGTTGGAAAAGCAGTTGTCGTGAGGCGGGATTTCATTCACCGCTTCGGCTCCAGCCAGAACGGGCATGTTCATTTCGATGTTGGCTTGGTCGATTGGGTGGCGGTGGACCACTAGACTTCCTGGAAGCGGGTACTGGTGGTCGTCCGGTTACGCTGCCCTGCTGTCAACTGGTTCTCGGCCGCCAGCGTCAGCAATGTGGATTGGCCGCCGCCAACCGGGCGGCAGCTTCATGGAGAGCCAACAGGCTAAATGAGCGGCGCTCCACAAAGGTCGAATGGAACGTCCAATGTCGGTTAACGGGCGAGCATTTCGAGAAAATCATCGTCGGGAACGGGCACTGACCTGCCTGTGGTGGCAATTCAGTGAATGACTCTTGTCAGCCTAAAGCGGGTACATGTGCAACCATGAAATTGCCAATATTCAACGGCATCGATTCTAAAAACACAGCGTGTCAACCATCCAAAAATGAGAAAAGTTCGATTCCATTTTGGGTGCTTTCGGACGCGGATTCATATTTCAAACTGCCACCATATCCCCTAAGCCCAACCGATATCGGTTGGGCTGTCCTTCGCCTGAAATGCCACAGTTTGCGGGGTTCAGTGCGTTCTGCTGGTGAGCGCCAGCATGCCATCAGCTCCACTTTAGGCGTATTTTCACCTAGTTTCTCTGCATCCCTCTCTGTTATGCCGGTGAGCGATCACCAGGACGAATCTAGCAACGGTGCGGGTTTGCGGGCTATGGGTTGTGAACGTGAACTGGTAGGTTATGGGGACTGCTCCCACTTCGAAATCATCTCGTTTGAAGTTGTCTCAACGCACCGCTCCACAGCACTGCCTGCGGCTCGATACCTGGATATCGATGGCTGATTCATAAAGGGAACGAGAACCGAGAAGAATCGTCTAGTTGCAAGGGAATCTTGCTATTAACCAGGATCCGTCGCGCAAAATCGAAGCATCTACGGCGCCCCTGAGAGGATATTCGGTGCTTCTACTCAGATAGTCGACATGTCTCAAACAAATATTGACTTGGCGACGCAACTACGAGCAGTGCAATCTTGTGTTTCCCACCTACTGTGAGATACCAGCACCCACCCGGACCTGGGGACTGATCCGTGCTCGGACCTGCTCGTAGATCGGCAGAGGAACTCCTTCGGCAACCTCCAGTGATACGCATAGCGCGAACTCCACAGGGTCAACCAACCGACCCGCGTCCGCAACACAGTTCACTCGCACCACTAGGTGCTGTCCTGGCACCACTGGCACGGCGCCTTCACCCTCGAAAGTTTCGTGTTGTAGAGTTCCCATCTGGAGCTGACGTGCCTCTCCTTCTAATCGCTGCAACCGCAAGGGTTCAGCTGGCAGATCCACCCACAGCCTTGCAGTCCGGTATTTGGAATGCCTCGGATTTGGCGGTGTAAACCAAGCCAGCGTCACCGTCAGGCGCCGCCGGACCAGCGTTGCGTTGAGCGACTCCGGGATGGGCACCCGGAACTCCCAAGCTTTTTCGTTGCGCAGTACGCCTACGCCCAGCATGGTCGCTCGCTGTTCTGTGCAGGTCAATGCACGCTGTACATCGGCTACGCCATAGCCGGCATATCGACTGACGAGTCGGCGCTGTGCGTGCCAGTGCTTTACGTCCGGACGCGCTGCCAGCACATGGGCCTCGATGTCTCCGACGTTGGCTCCATGGGCCAGCAAGGCTTTGATCATCACGGCGTCATAACGGTGAGGGAGCCCGCTAGGGTTACCAGCACGCAATGCTTCCAACACACCGAACGCCTGTGCCGCCGACCGTGTTGCCAGCGCAGCGGCATTGCTGGTACCTCGCATGTAAACCGTATTGCCCCCACCATCTGGGGGTGAAGCCACAAGTTGTCCCGGTGCCTGGGGGGTCTTCCAGACGCCGGTTACATGGCTTTCATCTGCTGGCGACACAGGGCGTTCTCGGTAAAGCACGCGCCCACCGGGTAACAGAATCTCAGGCTTTATTGCCCGCCGAAAACCCGGTCCGATGCAGGAATACGGGGCAACGCTCCGTTCCGGGAACAATGTGTAGCGTCCCGGAACGACTGCAAAGCTGGACCCGTCACCGTAACAGGCGCCAACGGTAAGCGCATTGACGGATTCGGCCGGGGCCAACAACCGGCGATGCATGTCCTGCTGCACCAGCGCCTGCATCGACACAGTCGCCCGTGCCTCCTGCGACAAGTCCCGCAATGATTCTCGGGCAACTTTCAGGACAAGGTCGTCCGCCCAGTTGCCGCTGCTGACGATGAACAATACCTTGTACTTATGTGCCAACCAATCTAAAAGCCTAGCCCAGGGTGATAGTTCCCCTGCAAACGGACGGAAGCGGTCCCCCACAGAGAGGTTGATAACTCTCACAGTCGGAGCTGCTGGAGGTGCCTCAGGTGTGCCCTCGAACATCCGCCGCACAGCCATATGCACAAGATCCACGAGCAGACGGTCGTCAGGCGTGCACTCCTCTCGCGGATTGCTACCAGGATCAGGGCGCATTATCGGACGCGCATAGATCGGTGCGGCCAAGGCAGCATTGCCGCTATCGAGCTCACCCCACGCGATGAGTGACGCAATGGCAGTACCATGCATCCGCTCGGCCGCTGGATAGTCGGTGGCCCATTCATCCGGGTCGTCTATGATCAACCGACCTTGCAAACGCGGATGATTGGCCAGCGGAAGTCCATCCAGCATGGCCACTATTGGCGCACCCGAAGTTCTCTGCCGGGGCATATTAGCATCGGGTAGCCGAGGCTCAGCATCGCTGACGCGTACAACGGCCTGTCCTTGAGGACGCAGAAACATGACCCGTTCAGATCGCAACAAGGGAGCAGGCGTCGTATCAAGCAGCCGCTGAAGGCCCTGGGCTGGCATGTCGACCAGAAATCCCAAGTAGGCAATGTCGGGGATTAGGCGCTCATCCAGAACTCGCCCACCGAGCTCGTTGACGAGTGCCCGCACCTCGACCGAAGACGACGCGTTCTTAGCAGCTGAGGCGAAGCACCACGCTTCGATTTCGAACTTCAGGGAGGTCGCCCCATTCTCCAACCGAAAGCGCAAAGCTTGCCGAAGGTCGCTGTCCAGACGGTCCTGAGGCCCCCAGAATCGTACGTCCTTCAGGTGCTGAAACAAGCCCTTCCAAGCACTGAACCCATCGCCCAGATTGCCCTTTGGCGCTTCCTTGTAGAGCCCCCATAGTCGCACGACTTCGTCGAGGGCTTGCCTATTGCTCCCTATCAAGAACAGCCTGCCGCCCAGCGGTTTGTGTGGATCTTGAGTCGAATGGAAGTCATCGTCCGGCTCGATCTCCTCAGCGATCACACCCGCGAGCCATTCGAGGCCTGGAATTCGTTCGGCGGATGAGATGAAGTCGCTAACTGCACCCACAGTCTCGAAGACCACGACGAGATCCGGATCGCTGTTGTGCGCCGTGGCTTGAAGCTCAAGACGGCGTGCCTCAAAGGCGACCTGAAGGGACTGGAATCGAGGCGTCAGGCGTTCAGTTTGCCGCGCGTGGCCGGGCACATGCAATTGTGGAACATTTCGTGAACCGCCTTGCCTCTCAACCGGCGAGGGTTGCGGAAAGATCAGTAGGGGCAGGTGCCCTTGATTGTTTCCAGGCAAGCTTTATCGCTCGGAGGCGTCGTCGACGGAAGCCCGCAGTTTCCATTGCTCAATGCGATCGGCGATGATCGCCTTGATATCGCCCGATGGCAGTGCCAGGACGTAACGTCTGTGGACGTCCTCGCAAAATTGCTCCAGATCGGAAAAGCTAGTGACCTTCAGGCGGCTGGCCAGCGACTTGGATGTAATGCCGAGCGGCACGCTAAGCTGTTTTTGGAACCGCTCGAACCACTCGGTGCGTTGGTCCAGCGTTGGCACAGGCAAGGTCAGACGAAGTTGGAAGCGCCGCCAAACAGCACGGTCCAAAAGCTCAGCATGGTTGGTAGCTGTCACAACAACCACGTGGCTGGGAAGTCCATCGATCTGCAATAGTAAAGAGCTCACGACTCGCTTGATTTCGCCAGTTTCGTGGGTGTCGCCTCGCTCCTTGCCCAGAGTGTCGAACTCGTCGAAGAAGAGCACACAATGGTGGGTACGCGCAAAGTCGAAAAGCCGCTTTAGTCGACCGCTGGTTTCGCCAAGGAAGCTTCCGACCACTGCTTCGTAGCGGACTACGAATAACGGAACCATCAATTCGTAGGCCAGACCTTCGGCCAATGTCGTCTTGCCGTTGCCCGGAGGCCCCGACAGCAGCACACGATGACGCGGTTCCAAACCGTAGGATCGCAGCAAGTCTTGACGTTGCTGCTCTTCAACCAACTCTTGTATTGCCACCCTTGCCTGATCTACTAGGAGGATCGATTTCAGGCTGCGCTTGGGCTGGATCTCGTACAGCAGCCCCCCATGTCCACCATCAAAGGTACGAACGACCTCAGGCGCCTTCTGCGGCATTGCGACGGCGCGTAGGTTCTCCTCAAGCCTGTCGGCAAGCAAGGAGTGTCGCTTGGCGCGCTCCTCAGCCGCGAGGGCTTCTACGGTCGACCGAAACATCTTCTGATCGCCTTGCGAGCCGGCTCGCACGAGGTTAACAATGAGATCAGCTCTCGGCATATTTATCAATGTGCAATGATGGCACAGTATAAGGGTGGCGCATCCTAGCGAAGTGTTTTCATTGAGGACATTGCCCTTTTTGTGCCAAAGGCGAAGCAGCGATCGAGTAATCCCTCTCGGTCACTGTGGGTAATGTTCCACAGGCGTGATGGTTCTGCCGCATTCGAAGGCCCGAATTAAGCACGAAGGTGTCGTTCAAGATGTTGGCTTTCCCGCAATCAGAATAGAAACAAATGGTTCCCTGAATCGCTCATCTATGTGACCGACGAAACCGTATCCGCTGCACATCCCAATCGGTAGGCACAGCCGCCCTAATTAGCTGCTCCAGTGTCAGCCCTGTCGTGCAGTTGATACAAGCTTCAATGGTTGCTGGTGAAAGACTGACCAGCTGCGCAATCCGACTTACCCGACCTCGGTCTATTCCTTCAAAGGACGCAATCTCCGTCAGTGAATTGTACTTGCCATCGTCCAGAAGCGCTTGCCAGTGATGCGCCAATCCAAGCGCCCGAATCAACGGCGTTTCCTGGATAACTTTGCGCTCAGTTTTCTGCGTAGCGTCCTCATTGAGAAACTGCTGCGGCGAGTCAATGGGCGTGATCACCTGTCGCCTGACACCACGCTTGACAAGCGTCCAGGGGATGAATGTCTCCATCTGCACCCCACCTGCCGGCGCTGGTATTTGGTAGGTGACCGGATCACCAGTCAATGTGCCCTTGTCTTTCTTGGCCATGGAAGTTCCTATCTGAAGCTGGCGATGATGTTGCGCTGGGCCTGCCAGTCCACTGGCAGCCGGTTACGTTGAAACCACATCAAGGTGAGCCGCCGCGGTTGCGTGCCAGCCATCAGTTGCCCGATGATGTCGGGCGCCAAGAGTGTGAGGCGCAACAATTCGTTCACGACGGAGTGGTGCAGTCCCTCCTTGATGGCGATCTCCGACCCACTTTTCGTGGCACCGGCATCGAGCAAGCTTTTCCAGTAAAACGCCCGACTCAGTCCTACCAAGAATGTTGTGTCATGCGCAGGTGTGTCCGTTCTGGTCAGGCGCTGCACGCCACGGCGTGCGAACGTCAGCGGCACAAAGGATTCCATATCAGCGTTCATGCCATCGCCTCCATCTTGACCAGTTCGGCACCAATGCTCTGCGCGGCAAACTCTTTGATGAGCGCCTTCCAGCCCAGGGCGTGCCATTTCACTTTCAGCCCGCCAGTCACAATATCAACCCGTTGAATCATCAACTTGACGATTCTGATGTGCTCGACCGGGTACAACTGCTCCCAAACGTCACCCAACCTGTGCAAGGCCATCACGGTCTCATCTTCCTTGATGGGGAGGCCCTGGATTTCAAGGGACTTGCAGACGGCGGTGATGGCCTCCGGGCTGGAGAGCACAGTCTTGACCTGTGCAACCGTCGCCACTTCAATTTCCTCAGCCGGAATCCGATCGTGCGTTTTTCCATTTGCCCCAAACTTCATCTCTGACTTGGAGACGTAATAGCGGTACTTGCGCTTGTTCTTGCTGGCATAAGTCGGGTACATCGGATCGCCACTGGGGCCAAACAGGAGGCCACGCAAAAGTGCATCTGTGCTGGTGCGGGTCTGCGTCTGGACTGATCTGGCGTGCGGATTTTTGGCCAGCACTTCATGCACCTGACCCCATAGGCCGTGATCGATGATCGGTGAATGCGCGCCCGGGAACCAACTGCCCTTGTGCGACAACTCGCCAAGATAGATGCGATTGCGCAGCAGCTTGAACAAGTATTTCTTGTCCATGCGGGTGCCACTTCGGACTTGACCATCTTGCGTCGTCCATGCCTTGGTCGTGATCCCTTCGCTTGCAAGCCTCTCGGCAATTTGCGTTGGAGAGCCGTTGGTGAGCATCTCGGCAAAGATGCGCCGCACCACAGCCGCCTCAGTCTCGTTGATGACCAGCAGCCGATTGGATACGTCGTAGCCCAGTGGCGGCACACCACCCATCCACAGACCCTTGCGTTTGCTGGCGGCAATCTTGTCGCGGATTCGCTCGCCGGTCACTTCGCGCTCGAACTGTGCAAACGACAACAGCACATTGAGCATCAGTCGGCCCATGGACGTGGTGGTGTTGAACTGTTGGGTGACAGACACGAATGACACCCCCTGACGCTCAAACACCTCCACCATCTTGGAGAAGTCCGCCAGGCTGCGTGTCAGGCGGTCAATTTTGTAGACCACCACGATATCGATCTGGCCGCGCTCGATATCCATCATCAGCCGCTTGAGTCCGGGCCGCTCCGTGTTGCCGCCGGAATATCCCGGGTCATCGTAATCGTCGACCACCGCGATCCAGCCTTCTGATCGTTGGCTGGCAACATAGGCTTGGCCAGCTTCCTTCTGCGCGTCGATGGAGTTGAATTCCTGGTCCAGACGTTCGTCAGATGAAACGCGGCAGTTGACAGCGCATCGCTTGCGCGGCTTGGAAGAGGCGATTTGAGAGGTTTCGTTCACGCTGCCTCCCTGGTTTTTGATTTCAAGCCAAAAAATACTGGC
>CAITQH010000012.1 GCA_903894475.1 uncultured beta proteobacterium | reverse complement strand
TTGACACGGTCAAAGACGCGCCACAGGTTGCCGACAATGACGTACAACCTATTCTCCTAGTGAAAGATGCTATCGCCGAGTAGGCAACGAGAATCTGTTTCAGAAGCCGGTCACACAAGACTCACACCTGCAAAGAAGACCATTCCGATGAACCACCCGTTTGCCGAACTCATCGGCCTCACAGTTGAAGAACAGCGCCGTGGCTTCAGCCAGTGCAGCGTGGTGGTAGCGGCACATCACTTGAATCCACACAAGGTGGCGCACGGCGCAGTCATCTATGCGCTCGCCGACACCGGCATGGGCATCGCCCTCTACCCGACCTTGGGCGCGGGAGAAATTTGTGCCACCATTGAAATCAAAATCAACTATTTCAAGTCGGTTGCGACTGGCAAGATGACTTGCATCACCGAGCTTGTCAACAGAGGCAAGACCGTCGCGAATCTGGAATCACGAGTGTTCTCTGGCGAGACGCTTGTTGCACAGGCCAATGGCAACTATTCCATATTCACTCCGCGCAAGGATAAGACCTGACAGCACGTATTACCTTCCATCGATGATGAGTGGCATCAAAAAGTTCTCGTCTCCGGCACGGTGTTGCAAGAGCGCGGCAATCTGAAGTCAGACATGCATATCCGTGATGTAACGCCCTTTGACTTTCCGGTGGTTCTTCGGTTGAACGAAGAGTCTGTGCACTTCTTGAGTCCGCTCACTCCCGAGCGACTTGAGTTCCTTCACAGCCAAGCTTCTTACCATCGTGCGGTCGAAAGCGGTGGAAACATTGTGGCGTTCCTCTTGGCCCTCAACGAGGGCAGTTCATACGACAGTCCAAATTACCGATGGTTCGCGATGCGCTATCAGCGATTCCTGTACATCGACCGAGTAGTGGTCTCAAGCGAGCATCAGGGACGAGGCGCCGGGCACCTGCTCTATTCGGACATTTTTGACTTTGCCCGTTGCCAGAACACCGCATATCTCACCTGCGAATTTGATGTTGAGCCGCCAAACGAGGGCTCGCGACGCTTTCACGAGGGCCACGGTTTCCGCGAGGTTGGAACACAGTCGGTTGCGGCAGGAAGGAAGCAGGTGTCCCTGCAAGCCGTATCAGTAACCCCGAAAAGCAGCTAACCCAATCTAGTTGCCACTCCACGCGGGCCTTGACATCGCGATCAGGCAACACACTGTCATCAATGTCCTGAAACTCGGCCTTGTAGCCAGCATCGCCTTTGGTGATGAGAATTCCTCTGAACATGGATGGCCGAGACAGAGCCAATATCATTTCTCATCGTGCCGTCGGCTCAGCCTGCGCGCTCAAGAAGCGCTAGCTGTGACTGGGCATGAAATGTTTGAGCGCGCCTATCGCATTCAGAAGAACACTTTGGAAAACGCGGCGCTTTTGTTGCCGGCTCTCTGGGTTAACGCGGCCGTCATCAGTGACCGGGGAGCCGCCGCATTGGGAGCGTTCTGGCTGACTTCAAGAATTTGGTATGCCATTGCCTACCAAAACGCCCCCGCCAAGCGCGGTCCGGCATTCGACCTGTCAATGACTGCATTTGCATTAGCTTGGTGTGCTGGCGCCTGGGGAATCAAGCGAGTGCTCATGAGCTGAGACCTTCAATCGCGTGCTTGCGATAGAGATGGCGCAGTGCATTGAGGAAGTTGAATCCCTCTCAACATGGCTACTTTTGTGAACACGCCCAGCGCTTCCACCATCACCCTTATCGTCCTGCTGCCATTGCTTGCCTGGCGTGTCTATTCCCGGTTCCGACGCATGGTCGGGCGGCAACGCCTGTCAAAGATTCGCCCGAACGTTCCACAAACATCGAATGGAACGTCCAGCCATTACGAATTGCTGCGCGCTTTCATCCATCGCATCAGGCCGCCGACCAGGGGCAGCTTTTCATACAGTTCTTCGGCTGCGTCCCAGTAGTCGCGGTGCAAGGTAATGCGCCCCTCGTCGTTCAGCACCAGATGTGAGCCTCCCAAAATGCACTGCGACTGGCCCTGCTTGAAACGCCTGAAGGCAAAGTGAAGCTCCCAGCTCAGAAAGCACTGCGTACCCTGCACGATGCGCTCTGTAATGAGAAAGCGCGGGTTCTCCAGATTCACATACATGTGGCGAAAAATGCGCTGGATCTCGACCAGGCCCTGCACATCGTTAAACGGGTCTTTGAAGCGTGCGTCGAGCGTGTAAAGGGTGTTCAGCGTTTCCACACTCGCAGGGGTTAGGGTCTGAAAGGCTTCAACAATGCGGTCAACAGGAGTGTTCATGGGGTTTCTACGCCGGTTTGAGGTGACGCGTGGCGGCAAAAAATGCAGGGTAGGGCAAGAGCTGCAGGGCTTTCATCCAGCGGGTAAAGCGCTTGGGGAAGTGAATTTCAAACTTGCCGCGCGCCCAGCCGTTCAGTATCTCCTGCGCCGCCTGCTCCGGCGTGATCAAGGCGGGCATTTTGAACTGGTTTTGGCGCGTCAGCGGTGTGTCCACAAAGCCGGGATTGATGAGCGATACGCCAACGCCTTGGCTCTGCAGATCAAGGTAGAGCGTCTCGGCCAGGTTGATGAGCGCGGCCTTGGTCGGGCCATAGGCAAGGCTGTTGGGCAGGCCCCGGTAGCCCGCGACGCTGCCCATCAAACTGATGTGTCCGCGCTGACCGGTGCGCGTGTTCAGCGCCTGCGCCAGCAGTTGCGGCAGCACCGCATCCAGCAGGTACAGCGCACCCAGGTAGTTGATTTGGTTGTGCTGCAACAGGTCCGCCATGTCGATGCGCGTGGCGTGCATGGCGTGGTAGTGGCCGGCACAGTACAGAACACAATCGAGCGGACCCTGTGCCGCCAGGGCGGCCGCCGCTGTTTTCACCGCCAGCGGGTCCGTCACATCCAACTGCAGGGCACGGGCGCCCGGGTGCAGATCGGCAAACGCATTGAGCGCGCCTGCACTGCGTGCTGACACCACCACCTTCGCACCTTGTGCATGCAAAGCCGATGCCGTGGCGCGGCCAATGCCGGTGGACGCACCCACCAGCCAGACGGTACGGCCACGCCAGTCGGCCATGCGCAGGTTCAGTGCCATGGCTACCTCTTGATAAAAGAAAGCGTCACTTCGCCCAGACCCACGCCCCATTTGCGCATGGCGGCTTTGTTGAGCATGACTTTGTCGCTCAGGAGGTACATCCAGTCGTCAAACTGCACCTCGAACACCTTGCCGTTGACCGGCAGGGCCAGCGTATAGGCCCAGTTGAACGCGTTGCCACTCTGCTGGCCTTCAGCGCTACCAACGACGTCGTCTGCCTGACCGGTGTAGCGGCCATTGGCATGGCGCGTGAGCCGCCAGATGCGCCGCTGAGTGGTACCGTTTGAATAGGTGAAGGCTTCGTCCAGCACGCCTGCATCGCCCTGCCATGAACAAGTCATCACCACGCTGAAGCGCTTCACGACCTTGCCGGTGCGGTCGGTGAAGATGCCGTAGGCGTCCAGCGTGCCATTGAAGTAGTCGCGGAGTTCCAGTATGGGCGTTTCTTTCGCGTAGTCCTGAACCTGCGGCGCACTGCACGCGACCAGCAACGCGGTCGCAGCCACGGCGGCGAGAAGGAGTGATCGTTGCAACAGGCTGCGTCGCTTCATGGCTTAAGCAGCGCCGGTTTTTGCAAGGTGTACTGCATCAGGCTGATGTCACCCGAGTCAAACGCGGCTTCGCAGTAGGCCAGGTAGAACTCCCAGATGCGCAAAAAGCGTTCATCAAAGCCCAGTGCTGCCACTTCGGCTTTGCGCGCCAGAAATGCATCGCGCCAGCGGCGCAAGGTCTCGGCGTAGTCAGCGCCAAAGGCAAATTCTTCCACCACCTCCAACCCTGCCGCCCTGGCCTGGCGGCGAAATTCACGCGGGCAGGGTAAGCAACCGCCAGGGAAGATGTACTGCTGGATGAAGTCGGTGGAAGCCACGTAGCGGTCAAACAAGGCGTCGTCAATCACGATGCTTTGCACGCAGGCTCGCCTGCCGGGCTTGAGCAGCCGGCTGACGCCTGCAAAATACTCGGGCCAGTAAGCCTGGCCCACCGCCTCCACCATCTCGATGGAACAGATGGCGTCAAACGGCGCATCCGTGATATCGCGGTAGTCCTGCAGGCGCAAGTCGGCACGCTTGTCTTGGCCGGTGCTCACGCCCAGGCGCTGCATGCGCGCATTGGCGTAGGCCAGTTGCTCGGTGCTGAGCGTCACGCCCACGACCGACGCGCCCCGACTCACCGTGGCTTGCTCGGCCAGCGCGCCCCAGCCGCAACCGATCTCCAGCACACGGTCGCCGCGTTTCACGCCGACCATGTCCAAGGCGCGACGCACTTTGGCGTTTTGTGCTTCTGGCAGCGGGCGCGACAGGTCGCCCTCAAACCAGGCGCTGGAATAGTTCATGGTGTCATCCAGCCACAGGCTGTAAAACGCGTTGCCCAGGTCGTAGTGGGCGTGGATGTTTTTGCGGCTGTTGGCGCGGCCATTGTGGTGCATCAGGTGTTTGACACGGTACAGAAAGCGGCCGAACCAGGTGCCGAAGATCATGGCGTCGACCTCCTGGCGGTTGGCCGAGAACACCTTGAGCAACTCGGTCAGATTCGGTGTACTCCAGTCCCCGGCAATAAAGCTCTCGGCAAAGCCAATATCGCCGGACTTGAGCGCTGCGCCAAACACGTTCCAGTTGTACAAGGTGATGCTGGCGCTGGGGTGATGGAGCGTGTGCAGCGTGTGCTGCTGCGGGTGCTCGCCAAAACGGCGCTGCGAGCCATCGGGCAGGTGCAGGGTGAGCGCGCCGTGGCGCAGGTTTTGCAACAGGCGCAAAGCGCTGCGGGCGGCAGCCGGCGCGTCTTTCGGGAAGGTGGCGCCTTGTACGATACGGGTTGCGGTGTTCATGGGGCTCCTGAATATGGACTTTGCTATGAGAATTAGCGTGAAACAAAGGCTTGCGGCGGGGTCGGCTTGCGAAAAAATGGTACTTTTTTCAACCACAAGCGCAAGGCTTGGGTATGGATGTGCAACACGACGCCCAGTGTCATCATCGGGTAGCGCCACAGCGCGCGGCGCAGCAAGGCGAGTGTCATAGGCTGCAGCGTGCCGCTGACGCTGGTTTGCAGCACGGCAGCATCGGCGACGGGGTCGTCGTAATAGTCAACATGCGCCACCGTGCGCGCCTGCTCACCGTGCGCGCTGCGCAGAAAGCGAAAGCGGTAGTGACCCAGCACCGGGTTAAAGGGCGAGACATGAAACACTTTGTCTGCGCGCTGCTCCACACCGTAGCGGGGCGCGTCCAGAACGTAGCAGTGGCGTTCACCAAAGGTGTTGTTCACCTCCACCACGATGGCGCGCAGGGCACCATCCTGATCATCGGCAGCGCGGTGGCAATACCAGAAGCTCACCGGCTTGAAGGTATAGCCCATGACACGCGGGTAGGTTTGCAGCCATGCCTCACCGCTTGCGTCATGAATGCCTTCGCGCTGCAGCAGTTCGTCCAGCCACGCGATGGTCCCGCCTTGTTCGGGTGCGCGACCATCCCCATGGTCGGTTTCGAAGAAGCTCAAGGCGCCTGCGCGGTTGATGTGCCACTGACCGGGTTGCCGCGCTTGCCTTTGCAGGCTGCGCAGCGGCAGCATCAAGAAGTAGGATGGGTAAGCAAACGCGTGGTGTTGCGGGCGCAGCCGGGTGTGGCGTACCTGGCCGAAACCGATCAGGGGTACGGAGCTGTTCATGCGTCGGCCAACAACTTTGCTGCGGCGGCCAGTCCGGCCTTAAGACCGTCTTCGTGAAATCCATAACCCATCCAGGCGCCAGCATAGTAGCGGCTCTTGTGGCCTTGCAGTGCCGGCATGTCTGCTTGTGCAGCGACAGCGGCCAGATCAAACACTGGGTGGGCGTAGTCGTACTCGCCGAAGATTTTCTCCGGCGCGATGGGGCTCACCGGATTCAAGGACACGACCACCGCCTGCTCCCATGGCAGCGGCTGCAGACGGTTGAGCAGGTAGTGCAGGCAGACCTGCGCCTCGTCTTTGCCGGGCGCGTCGGCGCGCTGGTAGTTCCAGGCTGCCCATGCCGCTTTGCGCGTTGGCAAAACCGATGCGTCTGTGTGCAGCACGGCTTTGTTGGATTGGTAGTGGATGGCACCCAAGGTTTGCCGCTCCTGCGCAGTAGGCTCGGCCAACATGTGCAGAGCCTGGTCTGAATGGGTGGCAATGATGACTTTGTCAAACAACTCAGCGCCGGCGTGGGTATGAACGCGCACGCTGCCTTTGCCATTGGGAACTTGTTCCAGGTACTCAATGCGCTGCACCGGTGTGTTCAGGCGCTTGTCGGCAATGACTGCGGTGATTTTTTCTACATAGTGCCTGGCACCGCCCTGTACGGTCCACCACTGAGGGCGTTTGGTGATTTGCAGCAGCCCATGGTTATGGCAAAAGCTCACCATGGTCGAAACCGGGAACTGCAGCATTTGCGCGGTGGGACAGCTCCAGATGCAGGCCATCATGGGCAAAAAATACCAATCACAAAAAGCAGTGCTAAAGCCCTGCTCACGCAAGAAATCTCCCAGCGGCTGGCGCAGCTGCGCGTCGGTTCCGCGACGAGCCATGCGGGTGCTCAATGCATTGAAGCGCAGCAGGTCGCGCAGCATGCCCCAAAAGCGCGGATTGACCAGGTTGGCGCGCTGGGCAAATACGGTGCTCAGACTGGAGCCGCTCCACTCCAAGGCGCGGCCATTCGCGTGGTCGTCGGCCTGCACCGAAAACGACATCTCGGATTTGACGCTTGCCACGTTCAGATCGGCCAGCAACGCAATCAACTGGGGATAGGTGCGCTCGTTGAGCACCAGAAAGCCGGTATCTACTCCATGCGTAAGCTCGCCAATGGGCGTGGGAAGCGTCAAATCGACGGTGTGGGTATGGCCGCCAAAATAGTCGCCCGCTTCCAGCAGCGTGATGTCGGCCTTGCCCCGCAGAGCATGGGCTGAGGCTAAGCCTGATATACCCGAACCCACGATGGCAACTTTGATCGACACACGCGCTTTCTGAAATTGATGAAACCAATTCTATACCAATTAGTATTAAATATTACCGTCTAGTCTTTTTATGACCAATCAATTCTATTTATCAACTGAAGCGTATACAATCCACTGTATGGCCAGCAATACTCCCACCAAGGTCTCTTTCAAGGCGCAAATGCTATTGGCACGGGAAGACGCGATCATCCAGTCCGTGAACCGCCTACTGGCTGAAAAGGGTTTTGAAGCGATGACGGTGGACGAAGTGGCGGCCGACGTGGGCATTGCCAAAGCCAGCCTGTACAAGCACTACCCCAGCAAAGAAGACCTGGCAGCCGCGGCCATGGCGTCGGTGATGCGCCGGGCGCAAGTGTTCTTGAACGAGTTGCCCACGACATCGCCCCCCATCGACAAGCTGCGCCGCGTTGTGGCTTGGACCATGAGCCTGAAACTGGCGGGTGAAATGCCCTCACTGCCAAGCCAGAACTCCAGCCTGCGCACCACACTGATGGGTCACAAAGACTATATGGACGGCTTGATGGACGTAAGCGACCGTTTAGGTGCCTGGATTGAGGCGGCTCAGAAGCAGGGCGTACTCAATCCCAAGCTCCCGTCCATTGCCGTGCTGTACACCCTGTACGCCCGCGCTTGCGACCCGGTACTGGAATTTATGAAGATAGGCGACCTGTACAGCAACGACGAAATCATTGCCCTGGTGCTCAGCACGTGCTTTGAAGGTATCGAAGCCCGGCAATCCAATCGCTGAAGTCCTTGTCGATGATCTGGCGCCGGTGCAGTACTCGGGCATCAACGATGTGAGCGACTCCGACCGCGGGTCAAGCGGTCACGCCCAGGCCGAGGGTGGATTGACCATGCTCTTGTGTCAACAAACCCGCGCCCCCACAACGAATTTTGGATGGGAAATGTCTAATGCGCCCGTGCGAACCGGACGGTTCTCACAACGTAAGAACTCAACCGGAAGGAAGACGAAATGCCGAAGTATCTACTGCAAGTCAATTACACAACCGATGGTGCCAAGGGATTGATCAAGGACGGCGGGGTAGCGCGCAAAAATGCGGCGCGAAAGGCCGCTGAATCGCTGGGCGGCACCCTTGAGTCGATGTACTTTGCATTTGGTGACACCGATGCTTATGTGGTCGCGGATATGCCCGACAACGCAAGCGCGGCGGCCATCAGTCTGGCACTGGCGGCAAGCGGGGGAGCCACTTCGCGCACCATTGTTCTGCTCACTCCCGAAGAGATGGATCAAGCCTCAAGGAAGACGCCCGCTTATCGACCACCAGGACAGTAAAGGGTTTTGAGCCGGGTCGTTGGAAGCTGCGGTCGGTGCCCAAGTGCCAACCGCGCATCTTGCGCCGCCCTGGGCCGCGACTGATCCAAACTAATGACGCGGCATGCTCTCAAGTGCTTTCTTCAAGGCGGCAATGATTGAATCGCAGTGATCTTTTGTGATGGTCAGTGCCGGTCGGATAGTGATGATATTGCCTTCAATCAGTTTGAACGCGATGCCTTCATTCATGCAGTGATACATCATTGCGTCGGCTTGCCTGGAGGCTCTTTCCTTGGTGCGTTGATCCTTCACCAAATCCACCCCAATGTGCAGTCCCTTTCCCGCCACATTGCCGATCAGCGGATATGTTTCCTTCAGGGCAAGCATTTGATCCATCAGATAGCCACCCACATTGGCGGCATTTGCCACCAAGCCATGGTCCGCAATGTAATCAATGGTGGCCATCCCCGCTGCTGCGCACAGGGGGTTCTTTTCGTGGGTGAAATGGCCGATCGACCGGTGTTGAAGAAATAGGCTCGCCAATGATCGCGGCCATATCCGGATTGCGCTGCAGAATCACCATCAACTGGCGCAAGTACTCTTCGTCAATCGCGGCCTCGTCCTTCCATCCCCAGGGATTTCGGTAATAGTTGGGAAACTCCACATGGAAAGCTCCCGGCACCATCGGACCATGGCCGGTGGAGAAATGCTCTTCGCCGCCGACGCTAGCTGCTTGAAAACCTGTTCCATGATAGGCATCCCAATAGGACAGTGTTTTCCATTTTCCGGTAATGTGTTTGGCCAGCATGACCGCCATTTCGATGGCCAGGGATTGCTGCAGTTGTGCGATCAGCGCTTTGATCACCTCCGGGTTGCTGAAGCCATCGCTCAGCTCAGCGTAAAAACCCTTGCCTTGCCCGCAACAAGGCCCTCCCTGGAGCTTGACTTCAGCCCACAAAGGCCAAACTATTCCATTGGCCAAGCAGAAGAATCTCAATTAATGAATAATTTCCATGGCATCCAATTTTTCACGACACCACCATTTGGAGATAAACATGAAGACCAGACCACTACGGCATGCATTCGTCAAGTCGGCACCCCTGCTGCTTGCTTTGGCATCAGGCGGATTCGTTTCGCTCTGTGCGCATGCGCAGGCCACCCTGTTTTCGTTGTCGAGCCCAGACCTGGGTGGTGGAACCTTCGACAACAAATTTGTTCTCAATGGGTTTGGCTGCTCGGGCGGCAATGTCTCGCCCGCTTTGGAATGGAGCAATGTGCCAGCGGGCACGAAGTCCCTATCCTTGCTGATTCACGACCCAGACGCACCAACCGGCAGCGGCTTCTGGCACTGGGCGGTGTACAACATGCCGCCGACCGCGAAGGGATTGGCACAGGGAGCAGGCAATTCACCGGCAACATTGCCGGCCCCAGGCTTCGGAGGCGCCACAGATTTTCTTGATACCGGCGCTACTGGCGTCAACGGAAACTATGGCGGACCCTGCCCCCCGACGGGTGACAAGCCTCATCGATACATCTTCACGCTCTATGCGATTGCAACTGATGACCTGCAAAAGGCTGGTGGCATTCCAAGGACAGGCACGGCCGCCTTGAATTCTTTCGTCCTGAACAAGGGCCTCGGTGCAAACCTGCTGGGAAAGGCGAGTTTTACGGCGACTTACGGCAGATAGCCCCTGGCTCACCTCACGGCCGCGCCCGAAAACAAGGCAACATCACAAGTCAGTACGCGTCGTGCCGGCGAAGTTCAAGATGTAGTCGGCACCGAAAACGAGCGACGGCGTTACATAACCCGGTTGAGCGGCGCCCTTGGCCGTTCGTTTGGCGATGTCCCAGGCTGTCAGTGCTGTCAGTGCATAACCTTCTACTGTGTCAAGGCGTGAGGTGGCCGTTTGACCCGCTGCGTTTCGTACTTGACCCCACAGGTAGGACGCACCTCGCTGGCGCTGCTCTGCGTCGGGGCCAGCAGGTCCAGTGTCAATTTGCTTCTTCAGCAAACCTTGCACGAAGTTGGAACCCATCACCCCACCCATATAACGTGAAGCCTTGGCCATCCATCGCAAAGCTGCCGGTGCAGCCATGAAGACTTCGATGTTTGGAATGGCCGTCGAGACCCAAGCGGTCGAGACATCGCCCCACGGTATGCACATGGTGGTGACCGGTCCCTTGCCAAAATCAATGTCACGGCAAGACGATGCAGAGGGTACCGGAACCAGTTTGCCATCGCGCCGAACCATGCCACCACGGTGAACGTTTTCTACCATGGTCGTAGCCGTGCCATGCGACGGCTGACCGATGGCTTGGAACGCAAGGGTCAATGCGGTTGCATCGGGAAGTCGACGTTTCAGGTGTGCTGCAAGACAATCGCTTGGGACTACATCAAAGCCGGTACCGGGCATCAACATGACTCCGGCCTTCGCGGCTTTAGGGCCTAGCAGGGCAAGCGCTTCGAACACATCAATTTCGCCAGTGATGTCAAGGTAGTGAGCCCCGGCGGCGATGCAGCCCTCGGCCATGGCCTTGGCGGTCCGGGAAAACGGCCCGGCGCAATTGAGTACCACAGCGACTCCAGCCAGGTTTTTGGCAATTGCACCCGAGTCATTCAGGCCAAACACTTGATAGGTGAGGCCATGCAGTGTTGCAAGCGGTGCAAGTTTCTGTTCCGAGCGCCCTGCAAGAATGGGTTTGGCGCCCTCGCTGCGCGCGAGTTCAATGATGAGTTCGGCTGTATAGCCGTTGGCGCCATAGATGAGAATGTTGTTCGTCATGGTTTGTGTCCTTGGATCTTCCTACTGAAACAGGCATTGCAGGGCTGGCCCCCTCGGTCGGTGCCTTCTGCCTGGTTGCCGGCGCCGCCACTACGCTCAATTCCACTTGAGATGTACCCACCCGCAAAGTCCGGCACCGATTAGCCACAGAAGCCAAGTCTCAGATACAGCGTAGGGGTACAGCATCAACGCGACGCCTGACCAGGTCAACACCGAGCGCTCGGTCTTCCTGCCTCGCCTGAAAACAATGTATCCGATGACGCCAAAAAGGATGGCCCCAAAGATGTAGGCCGGACTCGGAAGGACCAGGCCCATCGCTTCAAGAGTTTTAAGTTCGTCCATGCGGCATCGTAAACTTTTTCCGAGTGCTTCGAAGTCCGCCTAAACGAAGCGCACTTTAACCGGGCCTGTTTGGACTTCGCCGTCCTTGTCAGACCGAGTTGTGTGACGGACCAGCAACCGCCGTTTTCACTTCGAATTCGTGGGGGAGCGCCAACTGGATGCATAAGTTGCAATCGGGCTAACACCATATAGCTGTCCTGTGTATCAGTTATCACACTATGCGATAATTGCTACATGACAAGATGGCTGATATTGACTGCAACGCTGCCGACCCGTCCCAGCGCTCTGCGAGTAAGGGTCTGGCGGGCACTTAAAGCAACCGGGGCCGGGACGCTGCGAGAGGGTGTCTACCTGCTTCCATCCGATGCTCCGACGGCGCAAGCGCTCTGGGACATGGAGCACCTTATCCAGGAGAGTCGCGTAGACGCCCACATGCTCGTCGTCGATGCACGCGACAAAACACAGGAAATGGCGTTTCGAGCTCTGTTTGACCGCTCTGAGCTCTATGCCGAACTGCTTCAGTCCATCAAAGAAGTGCGCCGGACTATCAAGAGTTCCAGCGAAATCGAACTCCACAAGGCATTGCGGGGCATCGAGCAACAACTTCATGCTGCACAAGCCATTGATTTCTTTCCTGGCCAGTCAAGTGAAAAAGCCAGCGCTGCGCTGCTGGCGCTGCGCAGCGAAGTCAAGCGGCACCTATCGCCCGGCGAACCGAGGCCGCGGACCCAGACTATGCAACGCCTGGCAATCGAGGCGTTCCAAGGCAGAACGTGGGCCACGCGCAAACGCCCCTGGATTGACCGTCTCGCCAGCGGCTGGCTGATTCAGCGCTTTGTCGACAAATCAGCGAAATTTGTCTGGTTGACCAACCTGAAGAAATGCCCGAAGACTGCGCTGGGCTTCGATTTCGACAACGCCCGTTTCACCCATGTGGGCGACAGGGTCACATTTGAGGTATTGGCCCATACCTTCGGGCTGGATACTGACCTCGGAATCCAGCGCCTGTGCGAATTGGTGCACTACATCGACATTGGCGGAATCCCAGTCAACGAAGCCGCCGGTGTCGAGACCCTCGTACGGGGCCTGCAAGCACAACACGCAAAGGATGACGCATTGTTTGACGCCTCCTTGTCCATTTTTGACTCCCTGTATACCGCCATGAAGGTACGCCCATGAACACAGCCACAGCCACAGCCACCGTTGCCGAGGTGCCCCAAAGGCTGACCCTTGCGCAAGCCTTCTACTACTGGCTCAAGCTTGGTTTCATCAGCTTTGGCGGCCCCGCCGGGCAGATAGCCATCATGCACGAGGACCTGGTGGAGCGGCGGCGCTGGATTTCCGAGAACCGATTTCTGCATGCGTTGAACTACTGCATGTTGCTGCCAGGACCTGAAGCACAGCAATTGGCTATCTACATCGGGTGGTTGATGCACCGAACCTGGGGCGGAATCGTCGCAGGGGTTCTGTTTGTGTTGCCCTCGCTGTTCATTCTCGTGGGTCTGTCGTGGGTCTATATGGCGTATGGCAACGTCCCGGCCATCGCTGGCGTGTTTTATGGCATCAAGCCAGCTGTAACCGCCCTGGTGGTGCACGCGGCCTACCGGGTGGGCTCCCGCTCTTTGAAGAACAGTTGGCTGTGGGCTATTGCAGTGTCAGCCTTTCTGGCGATATTCGCCTTGCAGTTGCCGTTTCCTCTCATTGTTTTGGCCGCCGGCGTCGTTGGCTACTTTGGCGGTCGCTTGGCGCCTGGCAAGTTCGCTGCAGGCGGCGGTCACGGCAAAGCCGCCAAGTCGTGCGGACCTTCCCTGATTGATGACAACACACCGACACCTGAACATGCATTGTTCACTTGGCCACGCTTTACCCGGGTGCTTGTTGTATGCCTTGCTCTATGGCTTGCCGGCATTGGTGCCCTGACCGCGGCCTATGGATGGGATTCGGTGCTGACGCAGATGGGCTGGTTCTTCACCAAGGCGGCGCTCATGACCTTTGGCGGCGCGTACGCGGTATTGCCATACGTGTTTCAGGGCGCCGTCGAGAATTTCCAATGGCTTACGGCAGCGCAGATGATTGATGGCCTGGCCTTGGGCGAGACGACACCCGGCCCGCTCATCATGGTGGTCTCTTTCGTGGGCTTCGTCGGTGGCTGGACCCGGGCCATCTTTGGCTCGGACGCTCTCTTTATCTCTGGCGCTGTGGCGGCTTCGGTGGTGACCTTCTTCACATTCCTTCCATCCTTCCTCTTCATCTTTCTTGGTGCGCCATTTATCGAGTCGACGCACGGCAACCTGAAGTTCACGGCTCCGCTCAGTGGCATCACGGCTGCGGTGGTTGGCGTCATCGTGAATCTGGCGGTCTTCTTTGCTTACCATGTGCTCTGGCCGCAAGGCATGCCAGGCCACTTCGAATGGGCATCAGCGCTCATCGGCGTGTGTGCGGGCACTGCATTGTTTCGCTTCAAGTTGGGCGTCATTCCCGTCGTGTTGGCGTCGGGCTTGGCTGGACTGGCTTTGACCTTGCTGCGTCCCGCAATTTCCTGAGAAGCGGCATATGGAAAATCACATTCAAGACTTGCCCTTTGACACGGCTGCACTGACCGCCAAAAGCTTGCTCGCAGAGCGACCTGACGCGTGCACCCTGGTTGGCGCCATCCAGGGTTGGCAAAATGCCGGTCAGGCGGTCCAGTCCATGGGAGTCGCACCATGAAGTGGGTCACACGCGCGCGACCCAAGATTGACCGCATTGCATGTCCTTGGCTTATCGCTCGGTTCATCGACACGGATCCCGAATTCCTGTATGTCCCGGCAGACAAAGTTTTGCAAACGGCGCAGAAGACAGGGGCCGTTCCTTACGACGTCCCTGGCGTCGACATGACGCACGTTGGAGAGCTTTGTAGCTTTGATGCGTTCCTTCGGGAATACAAACTGGAGGATCCTGCCTTGCATCGACTGGCCCGCATCGTTCGCGGCGCGGACACATCCCGGCTTGACCTGACGCCCCAGTCGGCAGGTCTTTACGCGTTGTCGCTCGGACTGTCCAGAAACTTCCCGGATGACCACCAGATGCTTGCGCATGGGATGGTGATGTACGACGCGCTTTATGCTTGGTGCAAGAGTTGCTGAATAAGGGCTTGCCCAGCGCAAGGACCGGCCGCCACCACACTGTCAGTTTCGGGCAAAGAATCAGCCGGTACAGGTTTCGCACGCAGCGTTTGTTGACATGCAGGTATGGTCAATATCGGCTCAGCCAGAGCCATTCTTAGTTATCGGCGTCCAATGTCACCAGGCGACGCGATGTTGTGCTTTGGTAGCAAAGTCTGGCTGGCAGATGGCCTCGCGCCAAGTGTTCGGTCAGCCGAATTACTGACCGGGGGCCCTGCAGGGGCTCGGCAACTCTGTCACGGGCGTCAGTCGCAGGATTTGATGCGGCTTTATTGGAGGTTTGATATGAGACCATTTCTTGTCGCTGCAGTTTTATCAAGCTTGCTCGCTGCACTGGCGGTCTTTTCAATCACGGAGCTATGCACAAGAGCCAGCAGTTCGGCGGACCCAAGCGTTGTCAGAACGGCCAATACATTGGATGAAAGACGGACCGAAGCAGGACAAAGGCTTCGGCAGTGGTTGAATCACTGATAAATCGCTACTTGGTAGTAGACGGTCAATTCAAAAAGTAAGCGCCCTGTCGTGAAACAGGGGGCGCCGCGCTTGAGGGCTTGAGTAATCAGGCAGCGTAGGCTGGGGTCATTCTCACGAGTGCCGGAACTTCAATCTTTGCCAAGGTGGCAGTGAGGGCTTCAACAGCGGCTTTATACAGCCGTGAGTTAAGTCGATGGTCGCCGTCCAGGAGTCAGGGTTTGGCAGGCCCGATAAGGCGACGTGCCCCGTGTCAACTAAGACTTGACCGGTTGATGCTGCTGAAGAAACTCAAAACTGTCGCGCCAGCAGCGAACAGCTTGCTCGCGCCAGAACATCACATGAAACGCGTGGGTTTCGCCGGGGTAGTAGTGCGCGGTGCAGGATGCGTGCAGCCGCTTCAACGCGATCTCAAGTCGCTCGGAGTCAGCCGCGACAGGGTCCTCAAGTCCTGCAGCGATAAAGATGGGCGGCAAGTCCGGCGCGGCCGTCATCGCCTCGACCACACAAAGAGGGTCAGCCAACGCATGTTTAGCATCGGGCTGGTGAGCAAATCTGCCCAGGTAAGAACGTGCCGCATCCCTTGCAATTCTTGCTGCCATGGCGGATACCCCTGAGCCGAGGTGGCGCTCGGGCTCGCTTGCCTGCAAGAAGCCGCAGTACAACAGGGCCAGTGCCGGGCGCAAGCCCCTCTCGAATAATCGAATCGCGAACGGCTCCGGCCGAGGCGTGCAACAGGCCAGCGTGACCGCAAGCGCCAGATTGGCACCAGCCGATTCGCCGGCCAACCCGATACAGGTCGAGTCTCCCCCATAGTCTTTGACATGGTCTGCTGCCCACATCCAGGCAGCGCAGGCATCCTCGATGGCGGCAGGGAATGGGTGTTTTGGTGCCAGACGGTAGTCCACGTTGCAAACAAGGTAGCCCTGCGATGCATAGGCGGCGGCCAGAGCCCGGTGGGTGCGCTTGGAGCCGATGGCAAATCCGCCGCCATGAAAGTAAATCAGCGCCGGATGGGGTCCCGGTCCATTGGGTTGCAGAACATCGAGTCGCAGAATTTGACCCCCATGACGGGCATATTCGACGTCCTCAATCAGCCGGCAAGTATTCATGCGCTGCTTCATGCGTGGCATGAAGTCAACCAGTCCCGCCAGAGCATGCATGCCGGCATCAAGTGCAATGCGGCGGGCCAACTGTCTTGATGCAGTCATGTCCAGCCAGCGAGGCATCAGCATTCTCCGATGCCAAAGTTTGCATTGCGCGGAGTCGCCTGCCGGTCGCCCTCAGACCGCTGCGATGACAGCTTCAATTTCAGCAAAGGTTCTGGCCATTTCATGGGTGTGAATCTGAACCCCTAACTGACGCGCGATTTGCGACGTTGAAAATATGCCCACCAGGGACTGTCTGCCATCCGGCCCCTGTCCAACAACGATGGCGTGGGCTCTACCGTCTGATTTCAGGGAAGCCACGATGTTGCCAACGCAAGCCTTCCTGACATCATCGATGTTCATTGCATCCATCTTTTCGACCGGGACCATGACGTCTGCAACCCGCAATTCACTGCGCTTGCACTGACGTTTCTGGGCCACCAGGACCGGCTTCTCTCCGAGTGCATCAACCGTCGTCACCAAGCCCGCAATTCTGTTGCTGTCACCCACCACCAGAAGCAATCTCACACCGCGAACCAACATGGAGTGGTTCGCTTCATCAAGCGTTGCATCAGGGACGATGGTGGCCGAAGGCACTCTGGAGAGGTCGGTCATCACAAGAATAGCAGGGGAATCGGCACCCACTGCGGGCGGATTGAAGGCTTCCAGCAGTTGGCAACCCATTGGCGAGATTGGCGTTTTCTGCAGTGCCCGATAGTTCATGTCTTGAGTCACTTTGGTACCTTTGCGGAGCGAGGCTTTTGATGGTAACGGAAAACCCGCCGGTCAAGCTACTGGATTTCGGGCGTCCCTGATTCTCAATGTGTCGTTTTGACATATCATTCAGCGCTCCAAAATTTGAAAGCGTCTAGTGAACTGGTTAAGTAACCTAATTTCCCCTTCCGCTGACTCAACAGCACCTGCATGGGTCGACGACGCTTTGTTGCTGGACGTGCGTACACCCAGTGAATATGCCTCGGGTCACGTCCAGGGGGCTTTCAATCTTCCGCTCGATCGTTTTGTGCAGGAATATGAAAGCGTCGCCCCAGACAAGTCCAAGCAGATCGTGGTGTACTGTCAATCTGGTGCGCGCTCCGGGCAGGCCGTGCAGTTTTTGCAACGACAGAACTATGCAAATGTAGTCAACGGCGTCTCCGCAGGCACGGTTGCTCTTAGAACCGGTCGACCGATCCACCGATGACCTGCACAGCTGCCTGACTGAACATGGCGAAGCCCGAGATTCTGGTCATTGGTGCAGGCGCTGTTGGCACCACGCTGGCGGCATACTTGACGGCGGCGGGTCAGCGCGTCGGCTTGCTGATTCGTGAAACGGACCAGATGAAATTTGAGAGCGTCCCCTTTCTGACGGTGGACCGCATTGCCGGCGCACCAGCGCTGACAACGCAAAAGCCGGAACTATCTACCGAAATCGACCTGACGGCTGTCGCTTATCTGTTCATATGCGTCAAGCATGCAGCTATGGAACAGGTTCTTTCCAGGTTGCCATCGACTTTGCCATCGCAAACCACTTTGGTGTCGACCTTGAATGGGATCAGCGCCCTGCCCCACCTGAAACGACGCTATCCGGCGGGTCAAGTTGCCAACATGACCGTCATGTTCAACGCCCAACTTGTCTCACCGCTTCATTCACGGATGACGACGAAGCCGCAGATTGTCATCGACAGTGCAGACTCGCGATTGCCTGGATTGTTCGACCATAGCGGCATGCAGGTCAAACACACCCATGGCGAAGCGATCGCATGGGGCAAACTTCTGCTCAATCTGGCCAACGCGGTGTGCGCTCTGACGCACACAACAGCCAAAGATCTCCTGACCGTACCAGACTTGCGTGCAATTTACGCCGCCGTACTGGACGAAGCGGTTGCGGTCATCGAGCGTGCCGGTGTGCCGTACCAGTTGCCATTGCCCTTACCCTACCGGTTATTTCGCCAGATCATTCTGCACGGCGGTCCTTTGCCTTGGTGGATCGCTAGCTTGCGCAATGGCCTTCAGCAGGGTTCATATCCTTCCATGGTGGCCGACATCGAGGCTGGACGACCCACCGAAGTCAATCAACTCAACGGCGAGATTGTCAGTCTGGGTCGAGCGCAAGCGCTGGCTACGCCCATCAACGCCAGAATGGTCGAGTTGGTGCAGGCCATCGAAGGTCATCTTCCAGCGCGCTACATGAGCCCCTTGGAACTGCGTGCCCAGTTGGAATCCTACATTGGGTTGCAATAGTTACACACTCAGTGCCATCGTACCTGCCAAACTGAAATAACCTATCATGGTGGCACTTTTCGGAGACGAAGCTATGTTTGGATTTTTTGCCATGGGTCGGCGCCGCAAGGCCAGGCACTACGAAAAGCAGCGCGAGATGGTTCGTGTTGCCTTGAACAGTGTGCTGCGCCGTCGTGGCATTGCGACTGCGTCCATCGGATGTGAACTGCTGCCTTTGTCCCGGCCAGGCGCATCCGAAGTGATACTGGTGCAATTGCTGATACGGACCTGGGACGAGCGCCTGATCCACGAAGCGGTCGATCTTGAAAACGAATTGTTCGATGTGATCTGCCTGTATAGCCGCAGCACCCGCAATGCAGACTTTTTGATCAACTGGAAATTCGCGATCGACAAGGCTGATGCCAGCAAGGCATCGGAATCGAAATCAGGAGCGGCCAAGCCAGAGCCGAAAGGTGCAGAGCCGGGCGTTGCACTGCCACCCAAGCTCTCGGCAGTGCCCAGTATCATGCCCGCCATCAAGTTTGATTTACCGAAAACCGATCTCGATCTCGATGACGATGAAAGGCACCACGAATACGGATTCCCGGCGACGGTGATACGCAATCCCTGAGCACCGCGGCGGCCACTAGAATGAATCGCCCATCGATTCATTTGCCGCAAGCTCATTATGAATTTTCTCTTCTCCATCGCCCGCCCCGCGGGCGTAGTTTTGTGTCTCGCCGGGTTGATGAGTCCGCCTGTGGCGGCCCAGACTGCCCTGCCCATTGCGCCAGTGCGTGACGTGACCCAGGTGTTGCACGGCGTGACCGTGCACGATCCCTACCGCTACCTTGAAGAAGTGAAGAGCCCGGAAGTGCAAGGCTGGCTGCGTGCCCAAGGCGAGGTAACGCGCCAAACACTGGACCGCATTGACCTGCGCGACGAACTGCTCACAAGCATTCAAAGCCGCTCCGAGGCTGGCGGCGACAACATCAACCGCGTCGTGCGCATGCCGCAGGATCGCATTTACTACCTTAAACGCCCGCGCGGTCAGAGGCAGTTCAAGCTGATGCTACGCGTCGGTTTGAACGGTAGCGAGAAGGTTCTGGTTGACCCCGAGGTCGATTCAAAGCGCACCGGTGTGCCGCACGCCATCAACTACTTTGTGCCTTCATGGGACGGCAAACACATAGCCTATGGCATGTCAGCTGGCGGCTCCGAGGATGCGTCGCTCTACGTCATGGAAGTCGAGACACTCAAGACGGTGGGCTCAGCCATCCCGCGCGTGCAGGAATCGCTCGTCTCCTGGTTGCCGGACAGCAAGTCGCTCACCTACAACCAACTTCAGGAGCGCAGGAGCGGCGCGGCCGAGACCGAAACCTTTCTTGACAGCAGCGTCATGTGGCTGAAGGTCGGCCAGCCAGCCACCACAGCACTACCGGTATTTGGCCCGACCGTCACCCGCGATCTGGGGTTGGCCGCGCTGGACGTCGGTGGCCTCGTTTTTAGCCCTGACAGCGACTGGATGGTGGCGCGCACCACCGACACCACGCTGCCCGAAGGATTCCTGTTCATTGCCCGCATCAGCGATCTTGGCAAGCCCGGCATCGCATGGAAGAGGATTGCCGGGTACAGCGACAGGATTACCCAGATCGAACTCAAGGGCGACGCCCTGTACTTCACCAGCTATATTGGCGCGCCGCGCAACCGGGTGCTTAAACTCGACTTGAAGCAGCCTGAGCTGGCCCGGGCGCAGGTCGTGGCAACACCACCGTCTGATACCGTGCTGGAGCATTTTTCCCTGAGCCGCGACGCCGTGGTTGCCAGCATTCGCGAGGGGACGTCAATCGGTGTGCGCCTTTATGCGCCGGGCGACGGCACTGGCCAGTCCATCGCACTGCCTTTTGCCGGTGCCGCTGGCGTGCATGCCGATTCAGCGCACGCCTACAAGGATGTTCTTTACACGCTCAGTGGCTGGACCGAGCTGCCGCGCAGCTTTGTCTTTGACGGCAAGCGCTCCCTGGAAGCACCCTTGCGCTCCAAGGTAATCGGATCACCCATCACCGACGTGGAGATCGTCGAGGTGAAGGCGCCCAGTCACGATGGCACGCTGATTCCGATGACGCTGCTGTTCAAGAAGGGGCTCAAGCGCGACGGCAGCAACCCGACCCTGCTGATCGGCTATGGCGCCTACGGCTTCTCGCAAACAGCCCACTACTCGGCATCGAACATGGTCTGGCTGGAGCAAGGCGGTGTGCTGGCCTACGCCAATGTGCGCGGCAGCGGCGTTTACGGCAACGACTGGTACAAGGCAGGTTTCAAGACCACCAAGCCCAACACCTGGAAGGACGGCGTGGCCTGCGCTCAGTACCTCATCAAGGAAGGGTATGCCTCGCGCAGGACGATGGCCGCGATGGGCGGCAGCGCCGGTGGCATCTTCGTCGGAAGAGCCGTGACCAGCGCACCGGATCTGTTTGCAGCGGCGATCTTCAGCGTGGGCATGATGGACACCATCCGCTCCGAGGAGAGTGCTAACGGCATCACCAATATTTCGGAATTTGGCAGCACGCGCGATGCAACGGAATTTGCGGCGCTGCTGGAGATGAGCACCTACCACAACATCAAGGACGGCGCAGCCTACCCGGCGGTCATGCTGGTGCATGGCATGAACGATCCGCGCGTTGACGTCTGGGAGAGCGGCAAGGCCGCAGCGCGCTTGCAGGCGGCCACCAGCAGTGGCAAGCCGGTGCTGCTGCGACTGGACCTGCAAGCCGGCCACGGCATCGGTAGCACGTCGACGCAGCGCTACGCAGAGTCAGCCGACATTTACAGCTTCCTGCTATGGCAAATGGGCCGCGCCAAGATCAGGCCCTGACAGCAATCATCTAAACCCGGAAAGAAATTTATGCGATACCGTCTGCTGGGCCAAACCGGCCTTTACGTTTCTGAACTCTGCCTGGGAACCATGACTTTTGGTGGCCAGGGTTTCTGGCAGGTCATGGGCGGTCTGTCACAGGATGCGTCCACAGCCCTGGTGAAGCAGTCCTTTGACGCCGGCATCAACTTTATCGACACCGCCAACGTCTACTCGGTCGGCCAGTCCGAGACCATCACCGGCAAGGCCATCAAGAGTCTGGGCTTACCGCGTGACGAGTTGGTGGTGGCCAGCAAGGCAACCGGCGTCATGAAGGAGGGCTCTGTCAACTCGCTCGGCCAATCGCGCTACCACCTCATGAACGAGCTCGACGCCAGCCTGAAACGCCTGCAGCTCGATCACATCGACCTGTATCAGCTGCACGGCTTTGATCCCCTCACGCCACTGGAAGATGTGCTTTGCACCCTCAACGACATGGTGCGCTCCGGCAAGGTGCGCTATATCGGTCTGTGCAATATGGCCGCCTGGCAGATCATGAAGGCGTTGGCTCTTTCAGAGAAAAATCACTGGGCGCGTTTTGAAAGCGTGCAGGCTTACTACACGATTGCAGGACGCGACCTGGAGCGCGAAGTTATGCCGCTGCTGCAAGACCAGCAACTTGGCCTGATGGTCTGGAGCCCGCTCGCCGGTGGCCTGCTCAGCGGCAAGTTCGCCCCGGATGGCAGCGGGCCCGAAGGAACCCGCCGGGCTAGTTTTGACTTCCCGGTGGTGGACAAGCCCAGAGCCTTTCGCGTGCTGGACGTCATGCGACCCATCGCGTTGCGCCATCGGGCAACGGTCGCGCAGGTGGCGCTGGCCTGGCTGCTCAGTCGCAAACAGGTCAGCACGGTGATTCTGGGCGCCAGAACACCGGAGCAACTGGCAGACAATCTGGGCGCAAGTGGACTTGAATTGAACACCGACGACCTGAAGGCACTCGATGAAGTCAGCGCCCTGCCCCCTGAATATCCAGGCTGGATGCTCTCCAGGCAGGGCCAGAGTCGCACCACACCACCAGTACGGAACCCAACATCATGAGCGGATCTACCATCGCTATCAGCAGCCACGACGGCAAGAGCTTTGGCGGCTATCTTGCCTTGCCCCCACTCGGACGCGGTCCGGGCCTGATCGTGATCCAGGAGATATGGGGCGTCAACGCCCACATCCGCGCTGTCGCCGACCAGTACGCGCTGGATGGCTATGTAGTGCTGGCGCCAGACGTCTTCTGGCGTCAGGAGCCCGGCGTCGACCTGAGTTACGACGAAGCCGGCACCAAAAAGGCATTCACCCTGATGCAGGGGCTCAACGGCCCGGATGCGGTAGCGGACATGGTGGCAAGCGCGCAGGCACTGCGCAATCACAGCGAAGTCAAGGGCAAGGTCGGCGTCGTCGGTTTCTGCATGGGTGGGCGCCTGGCCTACCATCTGGCGGCGACGGGCGCGGTGGACACTGCCGTCTGCTACTACGGCGGCGGTATTCAGAATCACCTTGAACTGGCCACCACCATCAGCGTGCCCATCCTGTTCCACTACGCGGAACTGGACACCCACATCCCGGCGACTGCTGTGGCGGCGGTGCAGGCGGCGTTCGCCGGCCGCTCCAACGCCCACTTTGACGTGTACGAGGGCGCAGAACACGGTTTCAACTGCTGGGGCCGACCCATGTACCAGCAGAAGACCGCGGCCCTGGCGCGCGGCCGGACGCTGCAGTGGCTGTCAACCCATCTTGACTGATGCTTGACCATCTGTCGCCCTTTCTCACGCACTGGGCCGTCACGGCCGTCTCGCTCTGGGTCGCGGGCCGCATCTTCCAGGGCATCCGTTTCGCTGACGCCACGTCGCTGATCGTCGCCGCGCTGCTGCTGGGCTTTGCCAACGCCATCGTGAAGCCACTGCTGATCGTCCTGACCCTGCCTCTCACGCTGCTCACCTTCGGCCTGTTCCTGCTGGTGATCAATGCGCTGATGATGATGCTGGTTTCCTCGCTCGTTCGGGGCTTCAAGGTATCGAGCTTCTGGACCGCTTTCTTTGCCAGCATTTTCATTTCGGTGCTGAGTTTCCTGATCGACGCCTTTGTCATCAGCAGCAGCCCTTCAGAGACGATCCAGATGCCGCACAACGGTGTCTGGCTCTAGGTCAGAGTTCAGCCTGAACCGATGCCAGTTGAAGCATCCGCCCGCTCGGATCCTTTTGCTACTCTCAATGTCGAGCAGCGCCAGGCCGCCGAGCATGGCGTGGACGAGCATGCAATGGATGAGCGCGCTCTGCTCATCATTGCCGGCGCGGGTTCCGGCAAGACCAACACCCTGGCCTTTCGTGTAGCCCGACTCATCATGGATGGCGGCGACCCGCAACGCATCCTGCTGCTGACTTTTTCGCGCCGCGCCGCTTCCGAGATGGAGCGCCGTGTCGGCAGCGTGCTAAGCCGGGTGCTGGGACTGGGCGCCGGACCTGGCCTGCCCTCGCTGCCCTGGTCCGGCACTTTTCACAGCGTGGCGGCGCGCCTGCTGCGCGACTACGCGCCGCGCATCGGGCTGGACGAGTCCTTCACCATCCACGACCGTGGCGACTCCGAAGACCTGCTCAGCCTGCTTCGGTACGAGTTCGGTCTGTCCACCAGCAAGAAGCGCTTCCCGCAAAAAGGCAGCTGTCTGTCGATCTACTCGCGCGTGGTGAACAGCCAGCAACCACTGACCGAAGTGCTGCAGCAGGTCTTCCCCTGGTGTGCGCAATGGGAGAGCGAACTAAAGCAACTGTTCGGCAGCTACGTGGATGCCAAGCAGGCGCAGAACGTGCTGGACTACGACGACCTGCTGCTGTTCTGGTCCGAGATGATGACCGACCCAGCCCTCGGTGCCGAGCTTGGCGCGCGTTTTGACCATGTGCTGGTGGACGAATATCAGGACACGAATCGACTGCAGGCGGCGATTGTGCACGGGCTCAAACCTGGCGGCAAGGGCGTCACGGCGGTGGGCGACGATGCCCAGAGCATCTACAGCTTTCGCGGTGCTACGGTGCGCAACATTCTGGATTTTCCGCAGCAGTTCAGTCAAGGCGTGCGCCTGGTCACGCTGGAGCGCAACTATCGCTCAACGCAAGCGATTCTGGATGTCTCGAACGCCGTCATCGAACTCGCGGCCGAGCGCCATGCGAAGAAGCTCTGGACCGACAAAGCCGGCTGCACACGACCCCAGTTGATCGTGGTGAGCGACGAAGCCGAGCAGGCACGCTGGGTTGCCAACAGGATCCTGGAACAGCGCGAAACCGGCTTGCTTCTCAAGTCCCAGGCGGTGCTGTTCAGAACCTCATCGCACAGCGCGGCGCTGGAGTTGGAGTTGACGCGGCGCCAGATCCCTTTCGTGAAATTCGGCGGTCTGAAGTTTCTCGAAGCGGCGCACGTCAAGGACCTGCTGGCGATCCTGCGCTTTGCCCAGAATCCACGTGGCCGTATGGCCGGATTTCGGGTCATGCAACTGATGGCTGGCGTGGGACCCGCGCTCGCCACACGATTGCTCGACGCCATGGCGCAATCGGCCGACCCTAGTGCCACACTGGTGTCGTTCCAGATGCCTGCGGGCGCTGCCACGGAGTGGCTCTGCTTTGTTCAGATGTACCGAGCGCTGCAGACAGCCCAGGCACCCTGGCCGGCTGATATGGAACTGGCCAGGTGCTGGTACCTGCCGCAGCTTGAACGCCTGCACGATGACCATGCGCAACGCCGTGTCGACATCGACAATCTGGAACGCATGGCATCGAGCTATCCGAGCCGGCAACGCTTCCTGAGTGAACTCACGCTGGACCCACCGGAGGCGACCAGTGACCTGTCCGGGCCCGCACAGCGCGATGAAGACTATGTGATTCTCTCGACCATTCATTCGGCCAAGGGTCAGGAGTGGACTTCGGTTCATGTGCTCAATGTGGTGGACGGTTGCATCCCGTCCGATCTGAGCACCGGCACGCAGGACGAAATTGAGGAGGAACGCCGCCTGCTCTACGTTGCCATGACTCGCGCCAAGGAGCACCTGCACCTGCTGGTGCCGCATCGCTTCTATGTCACGCAGCAGGCAGCACGCGGAGACCGGCACCTCTATGCGAGCCGCAGTCGCTTCATCCCGGACGCCTTGGCAGCGAAATTTGAGACGGTGATCTGGCCGCCGCAGACCCCTGATAGTTCCGGCGCAACGAACAGCGGACCCGCCAGCATCCAGGTTCGCGAACGGGCCCGCTCGGCCTGGCGTTGAAAGGCGCTTTTGCTTACCTCGCCGTTGGTCCGTCTGGTGCTGCCGACGCTTCAAGAAACAAGGCCGGATCGACCATCGCCCGATTCAAGCTGACTGACCAGTGCAGGTGCGGCCCGGTTGCGCGGCCGGTGGAGCCGACCTTGCCGATCAGCGCGCCAGCGCTGACACGCTCGCCAGGCTTTACTTCGATCGCCGACAGGTGGCAGTACATGGTGAGCAGGCCTGAGCCATGGTCGAGCCAGACCGTGTTGCCGTTGAAAAAATAGTCGCCCGTGTCAATCACCACACCGGACGCGGCGGCCAGAACTGGCGCCCCCTGGGCAGCTGCAATGTCCATGCCGCTGTGCGGATTGCGCGACTGGCCGTTAAAGACGCGTCGCAAACCAAAAGAACTGGAACGCCGGCCGCTGTTTGGCTGCAGCAATTGCAAAGCCTCGGGCTGCACCTCGGTGAAGGTCGCCATCACTTGCGCCAGGCGCACGCGCTCACGCTCGTAACGCGCCGTGTCATCGGCCGACAGATCCACATGACCGGGCGCCACCTTCAGGCGCTGCTCGGCGTAGCGAAACGGCTTGATCTGAAAGCTCAGCACAGTCTCGCTCGACCCCTGGCGCCGGACCTTCAGAGTCGCCGTTCCTGGTGCTGCCGACAGCGGGATGCCAACCAGGGCTGTCCATTGCCGGCCGTCCTGTGTCACCCACACCGGGACGCCATTGAATGTGACCTGAGGTGCCTGCGCCGAGGCGCCCAGAGCCACTCGGGCAATGCCGCCGGGTGTTGCCCGAGCCCTGGGCAAATCGCTGGCGCCGGCGTGTCCGCAAAGCGCACAAAGCAGCAGCGCCAGCCAGCGACGGAACAGACCGATTGTCAAACCGGTCCACCAACAAAGGAGACGGCAGACTGCGTAGCGGTGTTCACTTGTAATGAAAACACATCCGGCCGGGCGTAGTGCCCAACCACATCAAAATCGAGCTGCGCCATGGGGATCAGATCGAGATCAAGTTCTGCGGTCAGCAAGGCGTCCTGATCGCGCAACGGGCCGGCCAGGATCTTTCCGAGCGGGTCGATGATGACGCTGCCGCCGCGCATCAGCACGGTGTCGCTGGCCTGTGGCAGGCGGTTGCTCATGCGATCCGACGGAAAGTCCGAACGGCGCAGATGCTGGCAGGCCGAGAGCACAAAGCAACGCCCTTCGAGTGCGATGTGCTGCATGGTGCCAATCCAGGTATCGCGGTCATCGGCGGTGGGCGCACAGTAAAGCGTCACGCGCTGCTGGTACATCGCCATGCGCAGCGCTGGCATGTAGTTCTCCCAGCAGATCACGGCACCCATCTTGCCGAACGGCGTATCGACCGCCTGCAGCGTCGAGCCGTCGCCAAAACCCCAGATAAGACGCTCCAGCGCGGTCGGCATGAGCTTGCGGTGCTTGCCAAGCACCTGCCCGTCGGGACCCAGGTAGACAGCAGTGCAGTAAAGCGTGCCGCCATCGCGCTCGATGATGCCGGCGCAGACATAAAGCTTGTGCTGCAAAGCGGCCTTGGCCAACTGGGCGATTTCCGGACCATCGACGCATACAGCGGCGTCAAAATACAGCTTGAACTCGGTGCGACCCTGCATCGTGCGCCCGCCCAGGTAGATATGAAAATCCGCCCCCTTCGGGTAGCCACCCAGAAAGGCCTCCGGAAACACCAAAACCTGCGCGCCCTGTGCGGCTGCCTCCTTCATCAAACCGAGTGCACGCTCCACGGTGGCAGGTGTGTCTAGCAAGACTGACGAGGTCTGTATCACGGCGGCGCTAAGTTTCATCCTGGTTCTCCGTTGCGTTGAATGTGAATTATCGGGCTCTTGGGTAACCGTTGAGAGCGTTCTGAATAAGGCTGTCATGCCGGACTCGATCCGGCATCCAGTGCCACGCCATCACTGGATTGCGGGTCAGGCCCGCAAAGACAAGAAGTTGCCCGCAATGCAAACCTGGCACGCGAGATCAGGTTGGTGATGCGCTCAGCGCAGCGACATAAAGGAGGAGCCCAAAGGGCGGGGGACAGTCGCGGAGCTGAGTGCATTGCCAGCCTGATCCACCACCGATTTTGCGAAGGTCGGTCTTTTGGCATGATAGAGCCATGATGAAACCGTTAAAAAAACTCACTTCGATCTGTCTGCTACTGGCAATGCTGTTCACGGGCAGTGCTGGCAACGCCGCCCCGTCTGCACCCGAGCGACCGAAACTCGTGGTTCTGATCGTGATCGACGGCCTGCCGCAGCGCCAGCTTGAAGCCAATCGGACGCAGTATGTGAAAGACGGCTTTGCGCGATTCCTGGAGGGCGGCAGTTGGTTCACCAACGCGCATTACGACCACGCCTACACGGTGACGGCGGCCGGCCACGCCGTGCTGCTCAGTGGCGCCAGCCCCAGCCGCAGTGGCATCATTGGCAACGAGTGGCGCGACCCCGACACCGGTGAACCCATGTACTGTGCGCAGGACCGCTCGGCCACTTACATCGGCCAGCGCAACCGACCGTACGATGGCACCAGCCCGAAGAATCTGAAGGTAGAGACCGTTGGGGATGTTTTGCGCCGCGTCGACCCGCGTTCCAAGGTGATCTCCATCTCCGGCAAGGACCGCGGCGCCATCATGCCCGCCGGCCAATCCGGCACCGCCTACATCTACATGAGCAGCACCGGCCAGTTTGCTTCCAGCACCTATTACATGAGCGCGCATCCGGACTGGGTTGACCGCTTCAACTCTGCCAAGCCGGCCGACCGCTACTTCAAGGCCTCCTGGACCGGCAAAGCGGATGGCTTGCCTATCATGTATGGCGCGCCGCAGGATGATGCGCCCGGTCAGCGCTTTTACGGCTCACTGCTGCAAGGTCCGTTTGCCGACGCGCTGGTACTCGACTTTGCCCGCGCCGCCCTGGCCGGAGAAGCGTTGGGGCAGCGTGAAGTGCCCGACATTCTGGTGCTCAGCCTGTCTGGTCACGATTACGTGAACCACGCCTTCAGTGCCGAGTCGGCACTTTCACAGGACCACACCCTGCAGATCGACCGCCTGCTGCAGGACTTTTTCCACGACCTTGACGCCTCGGTCGGACCCGACAACTACATTGCTGCGCTCAGTGCGGACCACGGATTCATGCCAACACCGGAAGACAGCCTGAGTCGTGGATTGGAGGCCGGGCGCATCGCCTCCGGCCCGATGCTGGCGCGCATCAACATGGCGCTGGAGCAGCGCCTGGGTCCGGGCAAGTGGGTGATCGGTTTCTCCGGTGCCACGTTGCTGCTGAACCGGCAATGGATCGCACAGCAAAAACTGGACACTGCCACCGTCGCCCAGCACATCAAGGCCATGCTGCTGCAGGAGACAGGCATCGCCGCCGCCTACACACGGGACGAACTGTTGAACGGCCAACTCAGCGCGGAGCCGCTTTTTGCCCGGATGCGCAAGTCCTGGCACCCCGATGTTTCAGGCGATGTGCAATTTGCGCTCAAACCAAACTGGATGTTTGGCACCGGCAACCTTGGCACCACCCACGGTTCACCTTACGACTACGACACCAACGTTCCACTGATGCTTTGGGGTCCGCGCTGGATTGGTGCGACAGCGCTGACGCAGCGGGTCGGCATTATCGATCTGGCGCCAACCTTGGCCCGCTTTCTGCAGATCGCCAGTCCGACGGATTCCGAAGGTCAAGCCTTGCCTTTGCTTTATCGATGATGGGATCAGGGTGCCCTCAAAACGTAACAGCAGGAATATACTTGGTCCGTACGGCAGGGGCGGGCCCTTGCGATTCGTCGACATCCTCCATGACCACCGAACAACATACTTTGTAGCGAATTTGGCCACCTCTGCTCCAACTGAAAGCGAAATGCGCAGGCTTGAGACGGAAAACCGGGCTCTGCGCGCCGAACTGCAGCATCTGAAAGAACTGGTGTCCTGCGGAGCCTCGACCATCGCAGCGGAGTTGCTCAGCGTCGAGCAGAACTATCGCCAGAGCGATCAGGACCTGCACACCATCATCAACCACATGCCAACCATGGTCGGCTATTGGGATCGCGATTTGCGCAACCGCTTTGGCAACCTGGCCTATGCCGACGGATTCGGCATTGATCCGGAGCGTTTGCCTGGCATGCATGTACGCGACGTCATTGGCGAGGAAACCTACCGCCTGAACCTGCCCTATATCGAAGCCGCGCTGCGCGGCGAGGCGCAGCAATTCGAGCGCAGTCTGCCGACCTCCGACGACAAACAGCCACGCCATCTGCTGGTGCAATACCTGCCCGACATCGTTGACCGGGAAGTGCGCGGCTTGTACACGATGGTGACCGACATCAGCTTGACCAAGCAAGCCGAGTCTGCGCTGCGTGAGCGAGATCAAAAGTTGCGCGGACTCTACGAACTCTCGCCCCTGGGTATTGCCATGACGGATCTGGAGGGTCGTTTTGTCGAATTCAACGAGTCCTTCCGCAAGCTCTGTGGCTACAGCACTCAGGAACTGATGACCCTGAACGAACACAGTTTGACACCGCCACGCTATGCAAGGCTGGAGGCAACGCAGCGCGAGCACCTTAGGCAAAACGGACGCTTTGGCCCACATGAAAAGGAATACCTGCGCAAGGATGGCTGCCTGGTTCCGGTAGCGCTCAGTGGTGTACTGATCAGCGGCAGCGATGGCCAGCAATATATCTGGAGCATCGTCGAAGACCTCAGCAAACGCAAGCAGACCGAACAACTGCAAGTCGTCCTCAACGAATACCATGAGTTGAGCCTGGACGTGCTGGCGCGAAGTCGCGAGAAAATTGTTACGGCGCTCACCCGGCTGTCGCTCTATCGGGACAATGAGACCGGCCAGCACATCATGCGCAGCGAACTCTACGTCAAGGCACTGGCCAACGCCCTGGCCGCTGCCGGCCACTACGCCGATCAATTGAGCCTGCAGGACATCGACCTGATCGTGAAGGCCACACCCATGCACGACCTTGGCAAGGTCGGCGTGCCCGATCAGGTGCTGCTCAAACCGGGCCGCCACACGGCTGAGGAAACGCTGGTCATGCAGTCTCATGCAGCGATTGGACAATCGATCCTGCTCGTGGCCGCTGGCGGCGAGGCAGTGACTGGCTCACTGCTGATGGTCGCATCCAGAATGGCCGGTGCGCATCATGAGAATTGGGACGGTAGCGGCTATCCGCGCCGTCTCAAGGGGACCGAGATACCGATCGAAGCGCGCCTGATGGCCGTCGCGGATGTCTATGACGCACTGACCTCGCCTCGCGTTTACAAGCAGGCATGGTCTCACGAAGCCGCCAGGCTTGAAATTTTGAGCCTCACGGGAATCAAATTCGACCCACTGATTGTTGAGGCGTTCGAACAGGTACAGCCGACTTTCAAGGAGATCGCCGGCAAGTTTGGCGATCAGGTTCAGCAAGCCAAGTCCCCCTGATGCGACTGAAGATTCACAGCAAAACCAGGGCCACACTGTTCTTGACTTCTTCCATCACAGCGTAGGTGCGTGTTTCACGCACGCCGGGCAGTTGCCAGAGCACGGTGCCGGCAAATTCGCGGTAGGCGTTCATGTCCGCGCAGCGTGTTTTCAGGAGGTAGTCAAAACCACCTGCCACCATGTGGCACTCCATGATTTCGGGACGCACCTGAACCGCTGCCTTGAACTGGTCAAACACATTGGGGCTGGTGCGGTCCAGCAGCACCTCGACAAAAACCATCATGCCCGCACCGAGCTTGAGCGGATTCAGTCGCGCCTCATAAGCCAGAATGTAACCATCGCGCGTCAGGCGCTGCACGCGTGCCAGCACCGCTGTCGGCGACAGTGCGACCGACTCGGCCAGCTTCAGATTCGAGATCCGGCCGTCCTGCTGCAAGGCCATCAGAATCTTGCGGTCAATGCGGTCTATTCCAGCGTCCATGGCAACTCGCTTTAAAACGTGATCAGCCTAAATTTTAGGGTTCCACTGCAAGGCCCCGGCAAGCTCGCGCTACCATGCAGTGTTGCCAGCATCTTTTGTTTGCGGAAAAGGATCTCCCATGAGTCAGTATGCACTGAACATCAACGGTGTGACGCATCAGGTCGATGTGGCAGCAGACACACCTCTGCTCTGGGTGCTGCGCGACACGCTTGGGCTGGTCGGCACCAAGTTTGGCTGTGGCGTTGGCAGTTGCGGTGCCTGCATGGTGCATCTGAACGGCCTGCCAACGCGTTCTTGCATGACGCCGGTATCCACGGTCGGGCGCAAGAAGGTGCTGACCATCGAAGGCTTGACAGCGCAGGGGGATCATCCGCTGCAAATGGCGTGGCAGGCACTTGATGTGCCGCAATGCGGCTACTGCCAGAGTGGTCAGATCATGACGGCGGCAGCGTTGCTGCAGGAGACCGCTCATCCGACCGACGCAGAGATTGACGACGCCATGGCCGGCAACCTGTGCCGCTGCGCCACCTATCAGCGCATCCGCGCTGGCATTCACAAGGCCGCTGAAATTGCCGCAAAGAAGGAGTTGAAGTCATGAAGCGCCGCGACTTTCTGCAGCGTTCTGCACTTGGCAGTGGTGGCCTGGTGCTGGGAAGCTATCTGGAAGCGGCAACAGCGGCCGAGACCATCGCCAAACCCGCTGGTGCGCCTGCCCTTGCCGGTTTCAAGCCCAATGCCTTCATCAGCATTTCAAACGAGGGTGTGGTCACGCTCATATCCAAGCAACCTGAAATTGGCCAGGGCATCAAGACCTCGCTGCCGATGGTGATTGCCGAAGAACTGGACGTCAACTGGAAAGACGTGCGCATTGTGCAGGGTGATCTGGACTCGGCCTACGGCGGCCAGAGCGCCGGTGGCTCCACATCGACTCCGAACAACTACAACAACTTCCTGCGCCTGGGGGCCACCGCACGCACGATGCTGCTTCAGGCGGCAGCGCAGAGCTGGCGCGTTCCGGTCGGCGAGTGTCAGGCCGCCAATTCGGCGGTGCAGCACAAAGCCAGCGGCCGAAGCCTCAGTTACGCAGAACTCGCGGCCATTGCCGCGACCCTGCCGACGCCGAGCGCCGAATCCGTCAAGCTGAAGGATCCGCGTGACTACAAACTTCTGGGCACACGCATCGGCGGCGTTGATAACCTGGCGCTCGTCACTGGCAGGCCGCTGTTCGGCATCGACGTGCGCCTGCCCGGCATGCTGTATGCCGTGTTCGAAAAGTGCCCGGCCTTCGGCGGCAAGGTTCTCAGCGCCAACCTGGAAGCCATCAGGGCCTTGCCGGGGGTACGTGACGCCTTTGTCATTGAAGGCACAGCTGAACTCAGAGGCCTGATGCCTGGCGTAGCGATCGTTGCGGAATCGACCTGGGCGGCGTTCAGTGCACGCCGGCAACTCAAGGTGAACTGGAACGAGGGCGCAGTTGTTGAGCAAAGCTGGGATAGCTTCGCGGCACAGGCGCAAAAACTCTCCAAACAAGCCGGCACTGTGCAACTGCGCAAGGATGGCGACCCGGCGGCGGCTTTTGCCCAGGCCAGCAAGACTGTGCAGGCGAGCTACAGCTACCCCTTCATCTCGCACGCCAGCATCGAACCGCAAAACTGCACCGCCTGGTTTCACAACGGTGCTATGGAACTGTGGGCACCGACGCAGAACCCGGCAGCAGGCCAAAACCTGGTGGCTGACACGCTGAACTTGCCCAAGGAGAAAATCACGCTGCACATCACGCGCAGCGGCGGCGGGTTTGGCAGGCGCCTGAGCGCCGACTACATTGTCGAGGCCGCCGCCATCGCGCAGCGCGTGGCGGCACCGGTCAAGCTCACCTGGAGCCGCGAGGACGACCTGCGGCATGACCACTACCGCGCTGGCGGCTTTCACTTCCTGCGCGGCGCGCTCGACGGCAAAGGCAAGTTGACGGCCTGGCACAACCACTTCCTCACCTTTGCCAACCGCGTGACACGTGACGGTGCTTCTGTGCTGCAGCCGGGCAGCGGCGCCAGCCTGTCGGGCGACGAGTTTCCCGGACGCTGGGTCGCCAACTGTCTGCTCGAGCAGACGGCGATGGAATGCGGCATTCCGATGGGACCGTGGCGCGCGCCTGGCAGCACTGTCTTTGCCTGGGTCTTTCATAGCTTCATTGATGAACTGGCCCATGCGGGTGGCCGCGATCCACTCGAGTTCCGGCTTGAACTGCTCGGGAAGCAGGAACTGGTTGCCGGCAGTGGTGAGCGCGGCCTGCCCTACAACGTGGGCCGCATGCGCAGGGTTCTGACCGAGGTCGCGCAAAAGGCCGACTGGGGGCGCAAAAAGCTGCCGCGTGGCCAGGGTCAAGGCATTGCCTTTCACTTCAGCCACCGTGGCTACATCGCCGAGGTCGCTGAAGTCACGGTTTCCAAAGCGGGTGTGTTGAGAGTGGACCGGGTGGTGGTGGTGTCTGACATCGGCTCGCAGATTGTGAACCTCAGTGGCGCCGAGAATCAGGTACAGGGCTCGGTGATCGACGCACTGGGCACACTGATGTTTGCCGAGCTCGACATCCAGCGTGGCCGTGTCGTACAGCGAAACTTCAACGACTACACGCTGATTGGCATGAGCGATGCCCCGCCCCGCATCGACGTGCATTTTGTCAAGTCCAATGAACCTGTTACCGGCATGGGCGAACCTGCGTTTCCACCCTTGGCGCCCGCCGTCTGCAACGCCATCTTTGCCGCTACCGGCAAGCGCGTGCGTCAAATGCCGCTAAGCCGCACTGACTTGAGTTGGAGCTGAATCACTGCGCCGGCGCGCTGGCGCGCCAGCGTTCCACCGCCTTGAGCGTGTTCTCAACGTGCTGATCCGGGCTCAGGCTCGAATACACGTAAAGCACTTTGCCTTGCGGGCTGATCACGTAGGAAATCCGGTCCGCCATGTCTGGCT
>CAITQH010000011.1 GCA_903894475.1 uncultured beta proteobacterium | reverse complement strand
TCGCTGCTGCTGGTGGTGGCGATCGATGTACCCTACCAGCTTTGGAGCCACTCGCACAAGCTGCGCATGTCGCGCGAGGATCTGCGTCAAGAGCAGAAGGAAAATGACGGGGATCCGCAGGTCAAGGCGCAGATTCGAAGGCAACAACATCAAATGGCCAAGCGCCGGATGATGTCTGAAGTGCCAAAGGCAGACATCGTTGTCACCAACCCTACGCACTTTGCGGTGGCGCTGAAGTATCACGACAAGAAAATGCGCGCGCCTGTGGTGGTTGCCAAAGGTGCGGATCTGCTGGCCTTTCGGATTCGTGCCATAGCCAGCGAGCACCAGATTCCAATTCTTGAAGCGCCGTCATTAACGCGCGCACTGTATGGGCACACGCAACTCGGTGAAGAGGTTCCGTTGGCCTTGTATTCAGCTGTCGCGGAAGTGCTGGCCTGGGCCTACCAACTGCGCCGTTTGACCGCTGAAGGCGGCATCCTGCCCAGGGCGCCAACCGATCTGCCGGTGCCTGCCGCACTGGATCCCCTGGGGCACATGGCATGACACTTCAGAGTTCATGGCTTCGCCTGGCCGGTCTGGTCATGACGGGCAACAAGAGCAAGGGACTGGTAGGGCCGGTCTTGATCATACTGATCCTCAGCATGATGGTTCTGCCATTGCCGCCGTTCTTGCTGGACCTGCTGTTTACCTTCAACATCGCACTTTCCATCATGGTCTTGCTCGTCAGCATGTACACCATGAAGGCGCTCGATTTCGCCGCCTTCCCGGCGGTGCTGCTTTTCACGACGCTGCTGCGTTTGTCGCTCAATGTCGCTTCCAGCCGTGTGGTTCTGATGGAAGGTCATACCGGACCGGATGCAGCGGGCAAGGTGATCGAGGCTTTTGGACACTTCCTGGTCGGCGGGAATTTCGCTGTTGGCGTCATGGTCTTCATCATCCTGGTGGTCATCAACTTTATGGTGATTACCAAAGGTGCAGGTCGAATTGCCGAAGTCGGCGCGCGTTTCACACTGGATGCGATGCCGGGCAAACAGATGGCGATTGACGCCGACCTCAATGCCGGTCTGATTGGAGAAGACGTTGCGCGCAAACGCCGCTCTGAAGTGGCACAGGAAGCAGCCTTCTATGGTTCGATGGACGGGGCCAGCAAGTTCGTCCGTGGTGACGCTGTCGCCGGTCTGTTGATCATGGTGATCAACATCATCGGTGGCTTGATTGTTGGTGTGGCGCAGCACGGTCTGGACCTCTCGGCAGCGGCGACGACCTACACGCTGCTTGCCATTGGTGACGGCCTGGTCGCCCAAATCCCCGCCTTGGTGATTTCGACTGCAGCCGGTGTCATCGTATCGCGTGTCGCAACCGACGAGGATGTCGGTGGACAACTGACCGGGCAACTGTTTGCCAACCCGCAGGTCCTGTTCCTGACCGCCGGCGTGATCGGCCTGATGGGCTTGATACCGGGCATGCCCAACATGGCATTCCTGATCATTGCCGGCGGGCTGATCTGGCTCGGAAGGCGGGTCTCCCAGGGCGTGGGAGGGGGTGGCCCCGCTGCTGCTGAGGGTGCACCTGCGACAGCGGCTGCGGCTGCCACCGCGCAAGCGGCGGTGCAGACGCAGGAGGCCAGTTGGGACGACGTTGCGCTGGTCGATCCGCTCGGGCTGGAGGTAGGCTACCGGCTCATTTCACTGGTCGATCAGGCGCAAAGCGGTGAACTATTGGGACGCATAAAGAGCATCCGGAAAAAGTTCGCCCAGGAAATTGGTTTCCTGGTCCCGGTGGTTCATATTCGTGACAACCTCGAGATCAAGCCCAATGCGTATGTGATCAAACTAAAAGGTGTGGAAATTGGCCATGGTGAGGCCACTCCGGGGCAGTGGATGGCGATCAATCCGGGACAAGTCAGCGCTTCACTGCCCGGCACAGCGACCAAGGATCCCGCCTTTGGCCTGCCGGCCATCTGGATTGATGGCAGCCTGCGGGAACAGGCTCAAATATTCGGCTACACCGTGGTAGATGCCAGCACGGTGGTAGCGACGCACCTGAATCACCTCATCCATCAGCATGCGGCAGAACTGCTGGGGCGTCAGGAAGTGCAGCATCTGCTGGACCGCATCGGCAAGGAATCACCCATGCTGGTGCAGGACCTGGTGCCCAAGACCTTGTCACTCACAACCCTGCAAAAAGTGCTGCAAAACCTGTTGGACGAAGAAGTCCCGATACGCGATATGCGCACCATTCTCGATGTACTTGCGGAACACGCGCCGACCGTGTCCGATACGACCGAGTTGACATCATTGATCCGACTCGACCTGGGGCGTGCCATTGTTCAGCAGTTGTATCCGGGTGATGAAGAGCTCCAGGTCATCGGCCTGGACAGCTCGCTTGACCGTGTCTTGTTCCAGGCACTGAGCAATAGCAGCGGACTCGAGCCAGGTTTGGCCGACAACTTGCTGCGCGAAGCGCAGGCAGCAATGGATCGCCAGTCCCAACTGGGGCTGGCATCGGTTCTGGTAGTGCAGCACCCGCTGCGCGTGCTGCTGGCCCGCTTCCTGCGCCGCAACCTGGCGCAGCTCAAGGTGTTGTCACAGGCTGAGATACCCGACACCCGCACCATCAAAGTTACTGCCACCATTGGAGCAAGAGCGTGAACAATATCATGGAAGTCAGCACAGCCGCCTGCAAAGTGGTGGCCCCGACGAGTCGCGAGGCACTGCGTCTGCTGCGCGAAAGCATGGGTCCGGATGCCATCGTGCTGTCGAATCGAGTGACCGCCAATGGCATCGAAATTCTGGCAACGGTGGAAGAGCAATTGGCCCAGATGATGGCGGCTTCGACACGCCCGGCGGTTTCTGTGGCGCCAACCCACGCCCGGGCCGAGACCGCACGGCCTGCCGACGACGACAGCATCCTGCGTGAGATTCATTCAATGCGCTCGATGATGCAGGAGCAGCTGGCTGACCTGTCGTGGCACGAAAAGCAGGGACGCGACCCGCTGCGTCGGCAACTGTTGCGGTCGCTGCTTGGCGCCGGCTTCAGTGCACGCCTGGCAAGAGATGTGCTGACCACTTTACCCGCCGACCAGGACTTTGCCGGTGGCATGGCCTATGTCAAGGCCGAGTTGGCGCGGCAATTGCCAATGCTGGAGGACGAAGCAGCCATGATGGATGAAGGCGGCGTCTATGCCTTGATGGGACCAACCGGGGTCGGCAAGACAACCACGACGGCCAAACTGGCAGCACGCTGTGCCATGCGATTCGGGTCAGGCAAACTGGCTTTGGTCACGACGGACGGTTATCGTATTGGCGCCTATGAACAACTGCGAATCTACGGGCAAATCCTGGGCGTAACGGTTTATGCAGTCAAGGACGCTGCCGATCTGGAGCGTGCTCTGGTGGAACTGGCGGACAAGCATATGGTGTTGATTGACACAGTGGGAATGAGTCAGCGCGACCGCGCTGTTTCCGATCAGATTGCGATGCTGCGCGGATCGAGTCGACCCGTCAAGCGCCTGCTGTTGCTCAACGCCTCCAGCCACGGCGACACGCTCAACGAAGTCGTACAGTCCTATCGCCACGGTGTTCAGGCACCCGACAGCACCGACCTTGCGGGCTGCATCTTCACCAAGGTTGACGAAGCCACACATCCCGGCGCGCAGATTGACACGGCAATTCGCCATCAGTTGCCGGTGCACTACGTCTCGAACGGTCAAAAGGTTCCAGAAGACCTGATGACTGTTGATCGTGATGCTCTGATAGAACAGGTGTTTCAGGCCAGAAGTCGCAGTTCCTTGTTCATACCGGGTGAGGCCGATTTAGCCACGACGGTTGCCACCCTTCACCAAGTGGCAGATCAGAACGCTGACGCGGCCATCTGGCGATTGTTTTCGCATGGCCAGCAAGTGATAGAGGCCTTGACTGACCAAGCGCGCGGGCAAGCTTCGAACAGCAACGCGCACAGCAACGATCGCATCAGCTTTCAATGAATCCGAAGGAATCGACGGTGAAGAATATGCCTACCGATCAAGCTGACGGATTGCGCCAGCTGATGTCCCACGGGGCGGGGCAAATGCTGGCTGTGGTCGGCAGCGGTCCAGCCGTTGGCGCTACCAGCGTCGCAGTGAACCTGGCAGCGGCACTGGCACAGCAGGGCAAGGATGTGCTGCTGTTCGACGAACGGCGCGGCAGGCCACTGCAGACGGGTCAGCGCAAAGGGCGACTGCTCGTGATTGATACCGCGCTCGACTTGCAGGGAGCTCTCTCACCACTGGCCGCTCAGGCCGACCACGTGCTGGTTGTTTTGCAGCCCAACGCGGCGTCCATCAAGGCTTGCTACTCCTGCATCAAAAAACTGCATTACGCGCATGCGCTGCAGCGTGTGCGCGTGCTGGTAAACCGCGCCAGTGACAAGGCGCAAGCGCAGCACATATTGGCCAATCTGGCGCATACCAGTGGTCGCTATCTCTCGCTGACGCTGCAAAGCGCTGGCGCGGTGCGAGCCGATGCACGACTGTCCGATGCGCGACGACTCAATCTGTCGGTTGTAGAAGCATTTCAGACCAGTCCGGCAACGATCGATTTCCACCAGATTGCATCGGATCTCCTGCAGTGGACCTGGCGACCATTGGACGACGGCGAAGCCTCGGCTCAGGCAACGGCGAGGCCCACCAGCGAGGCAAAGCCGGCGCTACAGATGCACTGAAACTCAAGTAGAAGGAGGAATCCTCAATGTACACAGCTCAAGGAAAGAAGGACAAGTCTGCTTCATCCGCCTTGCTCACCCAATATGGGCCTTTGGTTCGACGTCTGGCGCTGCACATGATTGCCAAGTTGCCGGCAAGTGTCGAACTTGACGACCTGATCCAGGTCGGCATGATGGGGCTGCTTGACGCCGCCGAACGTTTTCAGGACGACCAGGACGCCAAGTTCGAGACTTACGCCAGTCAGCGCATACGCGGCGCCATGCTGGACGAGTTGCGCGCCAACGATTGGGTCTCGCGCGGCTTGCGGCAATCTTCACGCAGCGTCGCAACGGCGATTCACTCGCGGGAACAAAAGCTTGGACGCGCGCCAACCGAGGGTGAGATTGCGCAGGAACTGGATATGACGCTGCCATCCTATCAACACCTGCTGCAGGAAATCCAGGGTTGCCAACTGGTCTATTACGAGGACTTTGATCACTACGATCAGGAGAACAATTTTCTTGACCGGCAAAAGCACGGTGATGAATCGATGCTCGACGAACCACTGACCCGGCTGCTTCAGGGGGACTTCCGGCGCCAGTTGATCGAAGCCATTGACCTGCTGCCCGAACGCGAGCGTCTCCTGCTAAGCCTGTACTACGAAGAAGAACTCAATCTGCGTGAGATCGGTGCCGTGCTGGAGGTCAACCAGTCGCGCGTTTGTCAGCTTCACAGCCAGGCCATCAGCCGACTGCGTGGCACCTTGCGTGAAGCCATGGAAAGCTCTGTCAGCTAGCCTGCGACTAAATGAACTGGTGCGGATCGATATTCCACTTGGCGGCTGCCTCGTGGCGGATGATGCGGTCGCCACCGCCCTGGCCCAGGGGCAATGAAAGATCGATATCTTTCGGCGTGATGTGACACCCCTTCTTGGCATCAAAGATGGCTCGCACCAGAGGGCGGGTCAGGTCTCTGCCCTGTTGGTCGATCACCACCGCAATCCTGCTGCTCTCCAGCATCACCAGCGTGCCCACCGGGTAAATGCCGATGGTTCGCACAAAGGCCTGAATCAGCTGCGGGTCGAAGTGAAATTTGCTCCATTCGAACATCTTTCGAAGTGCCACGGTCGGATCCATCGCCTTGCGATAACAGCGATTGGAAGTAATGGCATCGTAGACATCGACGATCGACGCCATCTGCCCGAAGATGGACATCTCGGAGCCTTTGAGCTTGAGCGGATAGCCACTGCCGTCATAGCGTTCATGATGCTGGGCAACCACGTCAAACGAGGTTTGACTGATGCCAGGCGTGTCAGACAGAATATTCTGGCCGTAGACCACGTGCATTTGCATCGTAATGAACTCGTCTTGCGTCAAGTCACCCGGCTTGTTCAGGATTCTGTCGGGCACCATGGTCTTGCCGATGTCATGCAGCATGCCGCCGATGCCGACCTGTTCCATATCGCCAGCCCTGAGGTTGAAGGCACGCGTAAAGCACATCAGAAGCGCCCCCACACTGACGGAGTGGAGAAAAGTGTAATTGTCTTTTTCCTTGATTCTGCAAAGACTCAGGAGCGCATCCTTGTTACGCAGAATGGATTCCGACATCTTGCCGACAACGTGGTCGACCTGCTCCTGCTCTATCTGTCGGCCAATACGCACGCTGTGCATCAAATCGCCAATCACCTTGTTGGCTTCGGCCAGCACAAGTCTGGCTCTTGCCATCTCTTCGTGCAGCGTGGCCGGCTCTATCGACACCGGGGCCTGCACGATGGCCGCGATCTGGCGCGTGATAGTTGACTCGACCTCGCCCTGCGTTGGCGCACCTATCAGGTCGAGGCCTCTTTCGGTGTCGATATAGATTTCCTGAATCCCGTAGCCGATCATCTTTCCCACATCGTTTTCGCTGCGCACCTTGAACGAGCCGGTCAGGAACGGATGCTCCATCCAGCCGCAGTCCATGTCATGCACAAACATGCCGGGAATGAGTTGCTGAACGGCGATCTTCTTGATCATGACGTTTCGCTGTGGTCGGGTCCGCGGCGACAGGCTGCTAGGCGCCGGACTTTACGCCCATGCTCCGGCGCACGCCAACGACATCGATGATCAGCGCCACATTGCCGTCACCAAGGATGGTCGCCGCTGAAATGCCGGGCACTTTGCGATAGTTGGTTTCAAGATTCTTCACCACTACCTGATGCTGACCTACCAGTTGGTCAACCAGCAGCGCAAAGCGAGTGCCTTCGGTCTGCACAATCACGGCAATCCCCTGTGTCGGATCCTGCACTGCTTCAGACACGTCAAACATCTTGTGCAATTCAACCAGAGTCAAGTACTCGCCGCGCACGTGCAGGACTTGCTCCTCACCGGTGATTGAATGAATATCCTTGGCCAGCGGTTGCAGCGATTCGATGACGTAATTCAGGGGCAGGATGTAAATTTCTTCGCCAACCTTGACTGACATGCCGTTCAGGATTGCCAGGGTCAGGGGCAAGACGATTCTGATACTTGTCCCCTGGCCACGAACCGATGATATTTCGACATGACCGCCCATTTCGTGAATGTTTCGTTTCACCACATCCATGCCCACGCCACGCCCCGACACGTCAGAGACCACTTCCGCAGTAGAAAAGCCCGGGGCAAAAATCAGTTGCCAAAGATCCTGATCAGCGATCGACTCATCGATCGCCATGCCTTGCTGAATCGCTTTGGCCAGAATCTTTTCACGCGGCAAGCCGCCGCCATCGTCCTTGACCTCAATCACGATGCTGCCGCCCTGATGCTGAGCAGACAGTGTCAATCGCCCAATCGGATTCTTGCCGGCCAGGCTGCGTTTTTCCGGACTTTCTATGCCGTGGTCAAGACTGTTGCGCACCAGATGGGTAATCGGGTCGATGACGCGCTCAATCAGGCTCTTGTCAAGCTCGGTCTCCTTGCCGACCATGACCAGTTCGACCTCCTTGTTCAGCTTGGAAGACAGGTCATGAATCAGACGCGGGAAGCGGCTGAAAACATAGTCCATCGGCATCATCCGTATCGACATCACCGACTCCTGCAAGTCAAGCGCGTTGCGTTCCAGATGCACCATGCAACTGAGCAGTCGCTCGTGCGTGGCAGGATCAAGCGTCGATGCAATCTGCGTCAGCATCGACTGCGTAATCACGAGCTCCCCGACCAGGTTGATGATCTGGTCAACCTTTTCAACGTCCACTCGCATGGAGCCTGCCTCTTTGCCGACCGAGGAGGCGCCGACCGGCGCGGCAGCCACCTTGGGCGCCATCCTGGGCTCTGGTGGCGGGGCAACTTCGGCAACGGGTGGTGGTGGCGCCGGGACTGAACTCACAGGTGCAGGGGCTGCCGGCGCGCTGCTCGCTGGCTCCACCGTGATTTGAATCTGGTCGGCGTCGATGATGAAGCAGCACACGGCAATCACGTCGTCGGCATCACAGCCGGTTTCCAGGCGCAGGTTCAGCTTGTCGCTGTCTTGCGTCTGTTCAAGCACTGTGCCCAGATTTGCCAGTTCTTCGCTGAGCAGTTTGCGGTCGTTCTCGGAGACTCCGGAAAAACACACGTTCAAGACGCGTCCGGCTGGCACCTTCGCGGCCAGCTCGGCAGCCGGCTGCACCACAGCAACCGGTGCGAGCACCGGCGCGACCGCAGCCTCCGTGCTCGAATCGACTGCGAGTTGGCGCAGCACGCTGCAAATTCGCTCGACCATGGCCGGCTCTGGCTCCGAGTCGGCGCGGTAAGCGCTTAACTGCTTCTGCAGCACGTCTTTGGCCTCCAGCAGACCGTCCATCATTTTTTTGCTTAGCAGCAACTGGCCATGGCGCGCCTTGTCCAGCAGGTTTTCCAGCAAGTGGGTGGTCTCTGTCAGCGCGGCAAAGCCAAAGGTTGCGGCGCCCCCCTTGATCGAATGCGCAGCGCGAAATATCGCGTTCAGATGTTCGATATCAGGTGACTGCACATCAAGCCCCAGCAGGAGCAACTCCATCTCCGCCAGCAGCTCATCGGCTTCCTCAAAAAAGGTTTGATAAAACTGTTTGATGTCCATCTCGGGGGCCTCACTTGCTCGGCGTTAGATCTTGACTTCTGGCTGAGCCAGGCTTGGATTGACAGCGGGTGTTTGAACCGGACTGGGCTGTGCGACCGGCAGTTTGATGCTGCCATTGCCCGCTGCCGTCGCACTGACGGCGTTTGCCGGATTGACAGCGTTGGCAGCGTTGGCAGTCTCAATTTGGGATTGCGCACGGTGATTGAGAACGACGATGCTGATGCGACGATTTACCGCCGCATACGGGTCTTCCTGGTTCAGGTGCATGCTCGCTGCGACGCCCATGACGCGCAGCACCTTGTTGTCATTCATGCCGCCGGCAATCAGCTCGCGCCGCGACGCATTGGCGCGGTCGCTCGACAGTTCCCAGTTGCTGTAGGACTTGTCACCCCGCGGGTAAATCGTCGAATCGGTGTGCCCAGACAGGGTGATCTTGTTGATTTGTTCATTAAGGACCGGACCGATCTCTTGCAGGATCGTGCGCATATAGGGCAATACCACGGCGCTGGAGCGATCAAACATGGAGCGGTTGTTGCTGTCGACAATCTGAATGCGCAGCCCCTCCGACGTAATGTCGAGCAGCAACTGGTGACGAAACTGCCTGAGCACAGGATTGGCGTCGATCATGTCGTTCAGTCGTTGCTTGAGCGCGCCCAGGCGTTGCTGGTCCTCTGCGTCGCCATCGGCCTTCTTGGTCTCGCCCTCGGTATGAATCGGATCGCCGCCGCCGCCCGGAATCACACTGGCGGCGGTGCCACTTTTCTTGCCGCCGGCGATCGCCATCTTGAGCGGCATCTTGAATTGCTCGGCAATTCCGGCCAACTGCTGCGCCGAGGAGTTGCCGAGCAGCCACATGACCAGGAAGAAAGCGAACATGGCGGTCATGAAGTCAGCGAAAGCAATTTTCCAGGCACCGCCGTGATGCGCCGCCGCCATCACGGGACGCCGGATGATGATGCGTCGTGCTACTTCGCTCATGGTCGTTCAGCGGTGTTGGCTTCAGCGGTTCTTGACCTCACGAACGTGCCCCTCAAGTTCGGTGAAGGAGGGTCGTTCGGTAGAGAACAGAATCTTTCGGCCGAATTCCACAGCCAGTTGCGGCGCGTAGCCGTTCAGGCTGGCCATCAATGTGACCTTGACGCACTGGTAAACCTTGAGCGACTCGGCCACATGGTGCTCGATCAATGTTGCCAGTGGCGAGACAAAGCCGTAGGACAGCAAAATGCCCAAAAAAGTCCCAACCATGGCGTGCGCAATCAGCTGGCCCATTTCTGCCGGTGGCAAGTCGGCTGAGGCCAGTGCGTGGACAACGCCCAGCACCGCCGAGACGATGCCCAGCGCCGGCAGCGCATCGCCAACGCGGGCCAGACTGTGGGCTGGCACTTCACGCTCCTCCTTGTAGGTGGCAAGCTCGTGCTCCATCAGGTCTCCGATCTCGAACGGGTCGGTGTTGCCGCTGACCACCAGACGCAGATAGTCGGTCAGGAATTCGGTGACGCCAACGTCATGCAGAATCAATGGATAGGGAGCGAAGATCGAGCTGTTTTGCGGGTCGTCGATGTCCGACTCCAGCGACATCATGCCGTCCTTGCGACCTTTGGCAAGCAGGACGTAGAGCAGGGCCAGCAATTCCATGTAGAGCGCCTTGTCGTGTTTTGCGGAGTTGCGCAACAGTTTTGGCAACTCTTTCATGGTGGCGCGCAAAGTCTTGCTGTCGTTGCCGGCGACGAACGAGCCTACCGCAGCGCCGCCGATGATCAGAAGTTCGAGTGGCTGGTACAGCACGCCCAGATGCCCGCCCATCATCACATAGCCGCCAAATACGGACCCCAGAACGATCACATAGCCAACAATAACCAGCACATTGCACTTTCAAAAGAATTTACTACCTGCTGCCTCCCAGATAGATCGCTTGCTCGTCAACTTCGTACTCCATTCATCACTTGTGCCAACCACTGAGATGAGGACGGCATTGCGCCGTCCTTCTTCATGCTTGCCGCCATGGCAGTGACGTCGTGCTTGACCTTGCTGGTCTTGCCGGCACGCGAGGGCGGCCGGCACAGCACGCAGACGAACTTGTTTTCAGGTTCGTGGGCATGCGCTACAAACTGCCCGGTGCACCGCGTGCAGGTACTGAGCTGCAACATGTCACTGTCAAAAAATCGCACCAGCGTCCAGGCGCGTGTGAAGTCAAGTACCGGCTCGCTGCCTTGCAGTTCCACCTGCTCCAGATAGAGCCGATAGCTCTTGATGACGCCCTCAATTCGCGTGCAACCGCCTTGGGTCATCATGAACCGGTAGATGTTGTAGAACATCGACGAATGAATATTGGCCAGCCAGGTCATGAACCAGTCGGTGGAAAACGGCAACAAGCCTTTCGGGGGTGAGACCCCTCGAATTTCCTTGTACAGCTTGATCAGGCGATCCCGACTCAGGCTGGTTTCCGCTTCCAGAAACTGCAACCTGGCGCCCAGGTGGATCAAGTCCATGGCCAGCGCAATATCTTGCGCCTCATGAATAACGCTCTTATTGGTCATGATGTGTCCGATCTCCGGTCAGGCGGCGGATCGACTTGCTGCGCACAGCACGCAAGCTCAGCACCGGGTAGCCGCGACGGGCTGGCGCGCCATCAAAATGGCGGTATGGGCCTGCTGCAATGCCATGTCCTTCACGTCATGTGACAGGGCTGACAGAATGGGGTGATCGTCAAATCTGAACCGGCACAAAAGCAGGCTCGATGCGGCCAGTTTTACAATTTGTGAAAGGGACAGGTTTCCGAGCAGATCGGCCAGTTCCCGGCTCATGCCCAGGCGGAACATGGCAGAGGCAATGTCCTCTTTCACGAGCCGCTGCGCCAACAGCAGGTAGGCCAGATTCAGATCGCCGATGTCGTTGGTATTCCCAGTTTCAGTCATTTTGTGCTCCTAACTTGACAGCTTGCTTCACACAACCGTGGCAGGTAAATCGACTCCAACTACCTGCCACGTATCACGAATCTGTTGCTTCGTCCGTAGGCTTGGAAACCTACCTGGAAGCACATTTCGTAATTAAGTGTATCGAATCGAAACAATCGTGTCTAGCGTTTTTAGCGATTTATTTTATTAAATCGAAAAAATAGATGCTATCGATTTGATCTTTGTCAAATTTGAGGCGTCTTTTTAGGAAAAGCCAGCTCCAGCGCCTTGATCTGCCAAGTCAGCTTGAGCGCTGCACAGAATGATCGGCAGCCGATTCGCCGGGTGCAAGCGTGGGGACCTTCGCTGGCGCCGTGGCGATGGGAAACAGCAGCTGAAACTGACTTCCCTGGCCCACTTCCGAGTCGACCAGCACATAGCCATTGGAGCGTCGCAAAATGCCTTGCACCATGGACAATCCGAGCCCCGTGCCCTTGCCCACGTCTTTGGTCGTAAAGAAGGGATCGAACAAGCGCGGCAGGTCTTGCGCAGCGATGCCAGAACCAGTATCCGTGACCTCGATGGCGGCAAAGCTGCCAGACACGCTTGAATGGCTGGCAGCACAGGTCTGAGCCACAACATCAACGCGACGCTGATGGACTTCAATGAGACCTTGTCCAACGATGGCATCGCGCGCATTGATGACAAGGTTGACCAGCACCTGCCCGAGTTCCCCGGGGTCGATGCAGATGAACAATTCGTCCTCAATCCAGCTCCTGATCTCGATGCTTGAGGGTATCGACATCTGCATCATGTTGACAACTTCATTGACCACGTCCGAACTGGCAATCACTTGCGCATGCGGGCTGGGTTGTGTTCTGGCAAAGCTAAGCATCTTGGCAACCAGATCGCGCGATCGTTCACTGGCCGTCACCACTTCGTTCAGGTACTTGGCGAGTTTGCCCTCTTTGTCCGGAACAAATCGATCCAGTGCCAGCCTGGAGTAACCCAGGATCGTCACCAGGCTGTTGTTGAAGTCGTGCGCTATACCGCCGGTCAACTGCCCCAGCTCCTGCACTTTTTGGGACTGCTGCAGTTGTCGCTCCAGTGCTTTCTGTGCGGCCGCCACCTGCACCCGCTCGGTCCTGTCGCGCAGGAAAACAAAAAAGCGCTCCGGCACCGGGTCGTAGATCAATGAAATATCCACGGCAATCAGATTACCCTTTTTGCCACGGTGATAGGCTTCAAACTGCCCGCTGCCGCTGCTCATTGCGGCATCGAATTGTTCGCGCAGTCGCTCGGGGCTTTCAGGCGCCTCCAACTGATGGATGTTCATCGTCAGGAGTTCATCAATCGAATAGCCCGACATCCTTGCGTAGGCAGCATTGACCTCGTGTAATCGACCATCCCGGTCAATCATCCAGAAGCCCTCGATCATCATGTCGAGCACACGCTTGTAACGCATCTCGGCATATTTTTTCTGCGTCACATCATCTGCCACCGAGACGTATCCATGTATCAGCAGGTCTTCATCGATGATGGGCGTCACGGTCCGCTCCAGGATGAGTTGTTTGCCCCACGGATCCTGCGCATCAACCAGCCCTTGCCAGACATCACCGGCCTTGACCGTGGCCAGGATCTGCTCGGCGAGTTGCGGATCCATCGTCAGGGGCGGCGAAAACAGGGAGGATCCGATTTCCACATCCGAAGCGCGCTTGCCGTGGAGCAAGCCACTGGCCCGGTTTCGCCACACCACATGGCCGTCAATATCGGTCACGATAACGGGCGTCGACGTTGAGTTCAGGGCCAGGCCCTGGATGCGCAACATCTCGTCACTCTTGCGGCGCAAATGCATCTGTGCCGTCAGTTGCTGATAGGGGCGGTTGACGCAACTGATAAACATGGCCTGGTAGATCAAAACGTAACTGAGCAGCTTGTAAATATGGCCAATCAGGTGGCGTGCACCATTGACATGCACCTCTGGAAGCACCAGCAAATTGCTCAAAGTGGTCAGCGCGACGGCGCAGAACAGCAAGGGAAAAACATCTTCGGTCGCGCTCTTTGACAAGTGGTAGCTGCGCCAGCTCGCCCAGCCAGACAGTGCCGCGATAAACCACCCGAGCGCCAGGCCCATCGGTGTTGCATCGCTGTCTCCCAGGCGCAAAGCTGGCAGCTCAGCCTCGTGAAAAAAGACAATCCAGGCGACAAGCAGTGCGCTGGCAGTAAAGCCGAAAAAAATCTGCACGCGCCTTGCGCTGGATGCGGCACCCAGGGTCGGATAAAAACTGACCGCCAGCAGGGTCGCCGCAAAAATCAGGCGCGCCGCCAGCCAAAGCGTCACGCCGCCTTCGGTAGCCATGGGCGTGATCAGCTCCGGCATGACCTTGAAGATCAGCGCATGGGCAAAATCAAGCCAGCCTGAGGTAAAAATCGCCACCGCGATCAACAGGAAAGAGGAAGAAACCTCCTTGGCAGGCGTATGCCAGACAGTGGTAACCACAAGCAGCGCCAGGCCAACCGAGACAAACTCCACCAGCAGGTGCAAGGGTAAAAAATACCTGAACTGCAGACTGGCATCAGGCGGCGCAAGCATGGCAAGCAGGAAGACCAGAGTGGCCACGCCAACAAACCAGCAGAGTCGTTGATGCAGACCCGTGGCTTGAGCGCCCACGGCTGGTTTTGCGAATTTCTCACGCCTCATCAAACCGCCCGATTTGCAGAATGCACGCCACGCCTGCCGACGCTAGTCCTCAAGACCCATGACCTTGAGCAAGCGCCTGGTATCGAGTGGTTTGGCGAGACAGCATTCGGCCCCGGCCGCAATCAGCTCCGCCTCGTTCTCCGCTGTGAGATAGCCGCTCATGGCAATCACGCGCACATTTCCCGGCCCCGGCAACTGCTTGATCTGACGGCAAACCTCGGTTCCCTTGATGCCCGGCATCATGAAATCCAGCAGCACGATATCCGGCGAAAAAGAATGCACCTTGCGCCCTGCCTCAAAACCGTCGTAGGCGGTTTCGAGCACGATCTGGTACTCGGCCACATCAAACAGCTCGGTAAGGAAACCGACTATCGCCTTGTCGTCATCCACGATCAGCACCCGCAGCGGCCCCTTGTTGCCAGCCGGATTCCACTGGCGTGCAAAGCGCTCCACCTCGTCGTGCCGAAACCTGCGATGTCCGCCGGGTGTGACCTCGGCCTTGAGCAGGCCCTTCTGCGCCCAACTGCGCACCGTCACTGGCGAGACCATCATCCATTGCGCCACCTCGTTGGGCGTCAGATAGGGCAGACTTTTAAGTTCTTCGGACATAAACTGCGTTCAGTTCAATGGGCGGCTCGGTTCAAGCGATGGATGTTGTCAATGTATTCTCGGGTGGCAGAACTGGCTTCAAGCTGATGCACCCATGCTAGCACCTCGGCCACCGCCAGATACAGTTGCGGCGGAATTCGCGCATCCAGATCAACCTCCATCAAGAGCTTTACCAAGTCCGGTGAGGAGTGTACATACAAGTTGTTTTCGCGCGCAATCCGGACAATCGAATCCGCCACCAGGCCATAGCCTTTGGCCACCACCGTGGGAGTCAGGTCCTTGGCGGAATGTGACAGTGCTACCGCCGAGTTGCGATCTGCGAGCTCATCGGGTGTCATGGCGTCGGCACCGGTTCACTCGCCAGCGAAGCAATTTGCAGAGCCGTCAATTGCAGCCCGAGCGCATCAAAACGCTGCGGCAACTCGGCGCCGGCGCTGTTCAGCAAGCCCACCGTGACCGGATCGCTGGCCGCCAGGCGCAACTGAAGTGTGCTGCCCAGAATACTCAGGCGCGCCTCGACGGATCCCAGAGAGGGCAGCGTCATGCCAAGCCGGCTGGTCCAGCTGCGCTGTGCCGGCTCATCGTTGGCGGCACCCTGCCGGCCGCTTTGATCTTCCTGTATTTCCCAATCCATGCTGGCACCCGGCCAGGCTTCGCCGGCCCAGCGAAATTGCGGTGCTGCCAGCAGATCGAGCTGCTGGCGCACCAGCGCCAGCGCCTGCGGGTGCATGACGGCAAGCGGCGCCTGCTGAGTGCTGTCCTGTGTGTGCGCGCTCAGCGTGGCGGAAGATGATTCAGCCTGTCGGCTATTCAGGCGAGCTTGCGGCTCCTGTGCCAGTTGCGCCGCGCTGCGCTGTCCCAACGCCAACTGCTGCAAGTGCGATTCATAAAACAGCCCCGAGTTGGCCACTGTGCGCTGCAGGTTGGCTGCCAGCGCCTGAGTGTCCGCTGTACCCGGCTGGGGCCAAAGCGCCTGAGTGCCCAGCACCTTGGCGCTGAGCGTGCCCGGCGCATCCAGAATGGCCGTCAGGGTGCGCGCCATCGCACTCAGGCTGACGACGCCACCCAGACTCGCCAAGAGCTTGCCCTGGTCTTGCGTGCCAGCCGCCCCCGGCAGCAGCGCGGCCCCGGCTGGCTCCAACGCGGCCTTCAGCGACAGCGGGTCAAGCTGCTGCGCCAGCCGTGCTGAAGGCTGGGTGTCGGCCGCAGAAGTTACAGCAATCATGACACCGGTTCATTGGACCGACCGTATGTCTGCTGCAGCAGTTGCTGCGATGTCATGTTCTTCAGAACCATTTGCAACTCTTCAAGCTGCGGCATCACAAGCTTGCTGATCTCAGCCTGACTGGCGATGATGCGGCTCAGCAACTGGTACTTGCGGGCGTTCTGGGATTCACTTAGCTCTTCGTCGGGCTCAATCACCTTCAGGCGGTCCACCATATCGCTCTGCATTGCCTCCAGCGCCGGCAAGTCGCCCCAGCTACCAACCCGCGCCAGCATCAGCATGCGCTCGGTCAGGGGTGCGATCTGCTCGTACCAGTGCATCACTTCACTTTGACATCCCATCTCAAGCTCCTGTAGAAAAACGTGCCACCACCGGGGCGTTGGCGGCCTCTGGCAGACCATGCGCCTGCTGCGGATCAATTTCCTGCCAGGCCGAACTGATGTTGTCCAGCAGCGCCTGTGCCTCGTCCAGCAGGTCCGGGTTATTGCGCAGATTGGCCAGAATCAGGCGCTTGCCTATGTAGTCATACAAGGCCAGCAGATTGGCTATCAGCGCAGCACCCTCGGCGCCGCCGGCACCCGTGTCAAAACTGTTTTTCAGGCCGTTGTCGATGATGTTGATGGCCTTGGAGATCGCCTTGCCTTTGGCGGCAATCTCGCCGCACAGCATGTGGTGGCGCGCCATCGTGATCGCTGTCTTCACACCACTGAACAGCAGGGTAAGCATCTGGTGCGGCGTGGCGCTCATGATGCCGGTTTCCAGGCCGACTCTGGCATAAACACTGGCGCCGCTGCGCAGCATCGAGTTGGGTTCATACATGGTGTTCACCTTACTTGCTGGTAGAGTTGTTAATGGCATCGAACTGTTGTGTCAGGTACGAGCTGGTCTGGTTCATGCGGCTGATCATCTGGTCGAGCTGCGTGAACTGCGCCTTGTAGCGCGCCACCGTGGCGTCAATCCGTCCGGTCGCTGCTGTGTACTGCGTGCTCAGCTTGTCCAGGCTGCTGTTGATTCCCTTGGTGGCTGACGTCAGGGTGCCGGTCGTCGCATCGGTATAAGTCGTGATCAGCGCTGCCAGTTGGGTGCCGTAGCCACCCACGCCAGATTTACCCGCAAACAGGCGGGCTACACCGCTCAAGTTACTGTCCAACACGCTACTCAGTTTGACCGGATTGGTCCAGCTCTTCGAACTTGTGGAACTGGTCGAGTCGATTGCCAGCGTGCCATCCTTCTGGAATGAGAGCCCGATCTGCGACAACATGGTCAGGCCGCTGCCGTCATCCACCTGCGGGCTGGTCAGCGCAGAGCGGATGCCAACCTGGATATTGCGCAGCACCGAGTCGCCCAGCAGAGCGGCGCCGGTCTTTTTCGTGGTGTCAAAGGCGCTGAGCTGCTTGGAGACCGTCTGCAGGCTGTTGTAGGCGCTAACGAATGTGGTGATGGCGCTTTGCACGCTGCTGGTATCCTGTGCCGCGGTGAGGGTGCTGCTGCCGATCTTTACCACGGTCATGGTCACACCCTGAATCGCACTGGCAACGCTGTTGCTGGCACTCGTAACGTTCAGGCCGTTGACGGTCAGTTTCGCATTTTGCGCAACGACGGTCTGTTGGAGCTGCTGGTGGGTCGCTTCCCCTGTCGGGTTATTTGTCAGCAGAGCGACCAAGGGATCAGCCGCCACAGCGGGGACGGCGGGGACGGCAGGAACATATGCCTGGACAATTGAGCCATCTTCCGCTTGCACTTCGGGAACCGCAGGAACTTCAGCGACTTCGGGAACATACTGCTGCCCCGTGACGCTGATTCGCATGCTGGATGTCTCACCACTGGTCTTGGATGTCAGCACGAGGCGGTTCGGCAGTGTGCCGCCGTCGTTGACGATCGATGCCGTCACGTCCATCGTGCTCTTGTTGATGGCGTCGCGAATGCCTTCGAGCGTATTGTTGGTCGAGTTAATGGTGATCGAAGCGGCCGCGCGTGTGGAATCCGCAGTGAAGGTCGCACCGGTGTATTTGCCACTGTCTGCATCCAGGGTGGCAACGTACTTGCTCGACTCGGCGTCCAACCTGGTGCTGGAAACGGTGCCGAAGTCAATCGTCACCGTGGTCGGCACACCTGTGCCAATCTTGGCGGTAGTGCTGGCCACACCCACCGTCGCCAGCGATTGAGCCTGCGACAGTTGCGTCACGTTGATGGCATAGCTACCGCCAGTTGCGGACGAAGCCGCCGTCGCGCTCAGCACATCGCTGGCAGATGAACTGGCCTTCACACCCTGGTAAAGCGCAGAACTGGAGAGCGCAGTGGCAGCCGCTTGCAGTCCGCTCAAGGCGCTGCTGAGCTGACCATAAGCGGTCAGCTTGGAAGTAAAACTGGTTTGCTGCGTTTGCAGCGGCACCAGGGCCGTCTGCTCACCGCTCTTCAGATTCGCCAGCAAAGTGGTCAAGTCCAGATTCGAACCAATGCCGAGAGAAGAGATGGCAGTCATGTCAGTTCCTGGTCACTATGCATCGTCAAGCGGTCTGCGCAAAAAGCAGACCCTTCAGGTTGTCCAGCGCCTTGGAAATGCGCACCACCTCCTCGGACGGAAACTGGCGAATCACTTTGCCGCTTTCCTGGTCCACCACCTTGATGATGGGCTCCTTGGAATCCGGATCCATCTGGAATTGCACGCTGATCGACAAGGCGTCCATCACCTTGTTGATCTCCTGCAGTGACTGCTCTGTCTGATCGACGCTGAGCTTGCCGGCCTCAAGCTGCTTGGCGTTGGCTTGTTTGAGCTCAAGCGCCACTTTGTCAGCCATCGCATTGGCCGCTGCCGACGGCAGCGCCGATCTCTGGGCCGCCAGCAAGCCAGCCTGCGCCTTGTTGGTAGCGCCCGGCTGCGTAATTTTCTGGCTCGGCACGCCACTCTGGACTGCCCGCATCGGAGTTGTTGAGATCGACATTTCCATTCTCCTGTCAATAACGCTTTCCACTCAAGTCTGATGCATTCATCAGGCTGGAGTGGAAAGCGCAATCGGGCCTGCTTGTGGGGGCCCGATTGGCTTTCATGCGCTTGCGCCTTGGGTAATTATTGGAGCAGCGCCATCACACCTTGCGTGGACTGGTTCGCCTTCGCCAGCACCGAGGTACCGGCTTGTTGCAGAATCTGCGCGCGGGTCATGTTCGAGACTTCTGTGGCGTAGTCGGCATCTTCAATCCGCGACCGTGAGGACGTCAGGTTGTTGATGGTGGTGCCGAGGTTGGAGATCACCGAGTCAAAACGATTTTGCACCGCACCGAGTTTGCCACGCAGGTCGTCAACCTTGGCCAGAGCCGCGTCAATCAATTCAAGTGGCTTAGAGGTGGCAATCATTTTGGTTGGATCCGCCGCGTCCACTTTATAGGCGTCGGCTGCATCTGACCAGTCCGTCGCACCGCTGAAGCCGGGATCTACTTTACCAGTGGCCGCGTCTACATCAGTAGCAGCAACTGCATAAAGGTTTCCTGACGAATCCTTAATTGCGTAGGCAGCGTATGTGCCAGCGGTTTTATCATAGGCACCATAGCCATGCAGCGTTAAAGCACCTGTCGGTCCCCCAGTGCCAGCGAGCGCAGAAAGATCAACATCAACCTTCGTTGCTGTACCAGCTGTAGTCGCGGTATCTGTGAATGATGTAATCGAATCGGAGAGACCCGAGACGCTAAAACCATCCAGACCCAATGTAGTTGAATCCATCTGGCTCAGCGAAATCTTGATGGTTTGTGTGTCGTTTGCGCCGACTTGAATGTCCAGATCGATGGTAGTCTTGAGCACTTTCGTTCCGTTGAAGTCCGTCTCTTTCGAGGTGCGGTTGATCTCAGCCATCCGCTCCTTGATTTCGGCCTGAATCGAGGTCTTGTCGGCTGCAGAATTGGAGCCGTTGGCCGCTTGCACGGTCAATTCACGGATGCGCTGCAAGTTGTTGTTGACCTCGTTCAAGGCGCCTTCCGTCGTTTGCGCCAGCGAGATGCCGTCATTGGCATTGCGTTGCGCTTGCGTCAGACCCTTGATGTTGGCGTTGAAGCGGTTGGCGATGGCCTGACCGGCGGCGTCGTCCTTGGCGCTGTTGATGCGCAGGCCCGAAGAAAGGCGCTGGATCGATGTGTTCAGTGCGGATTGCGATTTGCTCAGGTTGTTTTGGGTAAGCAACGAGAGTGTGTTTGTGTTGATGACTTGTCCCATGATAAAGCTCCTGTCTGCAAAAAAGTTGATGAACTCGGTCAGTTGGCCGAAACGTTGCGTTGACTCGGTTTGGAGAGGAGTACGCCACCGTTACACAGGTTATCGGCAAGCTGGCAGCAAACATTTAGGGTTGTGGTCAAAATTTCTTTCCTGCTTTGCTTCATGGCGTCATGTTCATGACTTCCTGGTAGGCGGCCACCATCTTGTTGCGCACCTGCACACCCATCTGGAAGCTGAGGCTGGCCTTTTGCAGATCGACCATCACGTCGTTCAGCGCAACACCGGGCTTGCCGAGCTCGAAGTCCTGCGCCTGTTGGTAGGCCTTGTTCTGCGTCTGGCTGATGGCGTTCAGCGATTTTTGCAAGGCGCCTGCAAAGCCGCCACTCAAGCTCACTTCGCTGCTGGCACCCGGCGGCTGGGCTGGACTCGCCTCACCAGCCTTGGCCATCTGGCGCATCTGGCGCATTTGCGCCAGCACCGATTCGATCGATGAACTGGGTGAAACAGACGAGATTGCCATGCTTGTTCCTTCGGCGCAGGCGCGCCTGTTGCTTTACTGTAGGCTGCTAGCGTAGCAGCGGCCGCGCAAGCGGATGGCGTCAAAAGACGGCAAAAGCCTTGGTTGTTCGGGGGATCAATATGCGATGGCCGAACCTTTCCAGCCAGGCCAGGTAGATAATCTCAGCCATGTCTCAAACCACCCCGCATGACACCGGTTACAAGCTGCTGTTCTCGCACCCCGAGATGGTGCGTGACCTGCTCATGGGTTACATGCCTGGTGCCTGGCTGGCGCAAGCGGACTTCTCCACGCTGGAGCGCGTCAACGCCAGCTATGTGAGTGAGAGCGAACGCCAGCGCCACGACGACATGGTCTGGCGGCTCAAGGTGGGTCAGCAGTGGGTCTGGGTCTATTTGTTGCTGGAATTTCAGAGTGAGCCCGACGCCTGGATGGCGCTTCGCATGATGGTTTATGTTGGCCTGCTGTCGCAGCATTTGGTGCGCGAAGGTGATTTGCACGACGGCTTGTTGCCTGCGGTGGTGCCTATCGTGCTCTACAACGGCGCTACGCCCTGGAAGGTAGCCACTGATGTGGCTGATTGTTTTGGCCCAAGCTTGCCTGGCCTGGAGCCTTTTCGGCCCCGCCTGCTCTACCATCTGGTCGATGAAGCACGGCTCAAGCTGCACCCCTTGCAAGAGGTGCGCAACCTCGCAGAGGCTCTGTTCCGCCTGGAGCGCAGCCGTACACTGCGCGACATTTTCCAAGTGATGCGCGCCCTTGGTGCGGTGCTGCAAGGCCCTGAGATGCAGCCGCTGCGACGCACCATCACGATCTGGCTGCGATTGCTGTTGCGCCGCAAGGCACCGCGGGCTAATATTGCGGAAATTGACGACATCACGGACTTATTGGAGGCTGACGCCATGTTGGAACAAACGATTGAACGCTGGTTCGATGAGGCCACACTCAAAGGCGAGCTGAAGGGTCGGCAAGAAGGTCGGCAAGAAGGTCGGCAAGAAGGTCGGCAAGAAGGTCGGCAAGAAGGTCGGCAAGAAGGTCGGCAAGAAGGCTTTGCCAGGGCTGTGACCCTGCAGTTGCAACTGCGTTTTGGCCTGGTACCGCCATGGGCGCAGCAGCGCCTGGCCAGTGCCAGTGAGGAACAATTGGTAATCTGGACCGGGGCCATTCTGAGCGCCACGTCGCTGCAAGACTTGTTTGGGTCTGATTGAAGTAATTTCGGCCGGTAGCGTTGAGCAAGGCGCCATGCTCAATCAATTCCCTTGGGCGCTGGAGACGCCGATTGATTGACGGGCTGGCATGGATGCGATTTGCGAAACAGATCAGGTTTCGAGTTCGAGATTGCGCAGCCATTCAGCGAAGGCGTCATCTTGGAGCTGATAGTTGCCATAGTCGAGCTTCGCTACCAGATTCTCCTCCTGGAGACGGCGTAGCGCGTGCTGCGGCGTATTCTTGTTGGCAGGCTTATCCAATCCGAGTGCGCTGCCTAGACGCATACGAACCGGCTCGGAATGCAGGTCTGTAACCCCTTGGGCAAGCAGCTTGAGAACCTCTTGGTCCGCAGGCAATAGTTTCTTCCAGATGTCGTGGAAATTGGCCCCGTTGAATACATGTTTTTGCGTGTCCAGAAGCGCAGCCGGTGACCCAAGCTCCGCGTAGGCGAGGTAGCGATTCAAGTAGCGGCGAAAGAACTCGGGCGTGTTGTGCAAGGCCAGAAAGGCGGCTAAAGCGTCTTGGTCTGTCAGCGGGTAGCGCGACAGATTGTTCACTTTGCTCACCATGGCCTTGACGAATTCAGTGCCGAGAAGCTCAAACGGCTCGAGGGGTGCCCAGTTGTAGAACGGTTCTGTAGAGCGTCCAAACATGCGCCTGAGCGTAGGCTCGGAACTACCTGCAAATACCACCTTGATGTTTTGCTTTCTGCTGTCCAAGCCCGCTCGCAGGGAGTGCGCCAGTTCAGTGTGTGCCGGAGCGGCCAGTACCTGGGCCTCGTCCAGCACCAGCAGCATGCGCTTGCCAGGCTTGTCAAAACCACGCAGTAATTCGCTCAACAAAGGACCAGCTACAGCGGGGTCATCGGCCAACTCCGCTTCAAGCGACCCTTCAGCCAGACCCGGTACCTTGCCTGAGGCCTTGACTTTTTTCAGTGGTGTGTTTAGCCGCTTGGCCAACTTGAACAGACCCTTTGGTTCCATGGCTCGGCTGAGAGCGGAAACAAGCGATGGGGTCGGGTGCGTGCGAGCATCCCACAGGTTCAAATACGCAGTCAAGTAACCTTTGGCCTGGGCCGCAGGGATGAGGTCCTGCTCAAGGAACTCAGACTTGCCCATGCGGCGTTTGGCAAATAGACCTCGTGCGGAGGTCAGGCCGATGTCAAATATTTCCAAGTATTTCTTGGCTAGCTCTGGACGGGGATAGTGCCACGGGTCGGCAGACGCTATAGGTTTGGTCATGGTATCAACACTTCTCGCGCTTTTTAAGAAGTATCATTTTGTGTGATACTTTATGAAGAGTCAAGTAACTTTTTGCCTCCGCTGGCGACCAGCTGGACAAATGTACATCCGTGTATTTGCAATTCACATGCTTTTCGCTAAGATGTACCTGTACATCTAAAAGGAGTTGTTATGGCGACTACAAAGATTTTCAAGAACGGCAACTCTCAGGCCGTGCGGATTCCGTCAGAGCTGGCGTACAGTTCCTGGGACATTGACCTGGTCATAGAGCGTGAAGGCGATGAGCTGCGCATTCGTCCGGCCCAGCGGCGCATGGGCGACGTTCTGGGCAAACTCGCCAAGTTCTCCCCCGACTTCATGGCTGAGGGTCGTGGCGCCAACATCGAGGGCGAGCGCGCAACACTATGAAACCGAAGTACATGCTCGACACCAACATCTGCATTTACCTGATGAAGCATCAACCGGTCGAGGTCAAGAAACGCTTTGATCAATGCTTTGTCGGTGACGTGGTGATTTCCGCCATCACGCTTGCCGAACTTGAATACGGGGTGGTCTGTTCCGGTGCAGCCCAACTCGCCAATCGGGCTCAGCTCGCCAGCTTTATTGAAGATGTTCCCGTCGCACCGTTTGAGGTACTCGCTGCCAGGGCTTACGGCCCGGCGCGCTTGGCCAATCGAGAACGAAGTCAGGACGCACTGGACAAACTGATCGCCTCGCACGCGATTGCACTTGGCGTCACGCTGGTCACTAACAATGAATCTGACTTCACCGCCTACCCGGAACTCAGGATTGAGAACTGGGTGAACAGTCACTGACGTCAATGTCGTCGGCGTTGGTAGCGTAGCGGCCGGGCATCGAGCCAAAACCAGACCTTGATTAATGAGGCGCTGCGGGAGGTGATAGATGCGCGGCTTCCTTGCGGGCCAATTCCAGTGCCAGCAAGGCATTCTCACCGTGCTCCGGCAGATAACGAAGGCTCATATCAGCACGCCCGTGCGCCTGGCAATTTCAAAAATCGGTGCCGGCGGTGTGTTGGCGTCCTTGAGCAGGACATCAATCTTGCGGTCACCCAGAGCCATGGTTAGGGCGCCGGACAATTGGCAGAGGGCTTTTGCCCGGTCGCCCAATGCCTGATCGGTTTCAAACAGCAAATCAATATCGCCACCCCTGCGGTCGTCCAGCGCCATCGAGCCGAACACGCGAACCCGGACTCCTTCGCCCAGTATCCGTCGGGCTGTCTGGCAGATGG
>CAITQH010000010.1 GCA_903894475.1 uncultured beta proteobacterium | reverse complement strand
TGCTGGAAATTCGTGGCCGCATCAAGGAGATCAAAGGTCGCAAGGTCGTGGTTGAAAGCACGGTCTTTGCCAACGGCATAGCGACCGCGCGCGGCGAAGTCGTGGCACTGCAGATGCCCGACGGGTTTGGCAGCCAGTGAAAGCGCTGCAACATCGTGTGTGAACTGCTGGGCATATCGAGTCGGCGACTTACGCGCTTGACTTTTTCCCTGGAAGCGCTGGCGGCTCACAGCGGCCCGCTCAGCACCGCCCGCGATGGTTGGGGTGCCGGCTTTTATCAAGGACGCGACGTTGCGCTATTTCGTGAGCCTGGTGCCGCCAGCGACAGCGCCATGGTCCGTTTGCTTGAAACTCAGGGGCCCGACACCACGCTGGCTATCTCGCACATTCGGCATGCCACGCTCGGTGAGGTCAAGCTTGCCAACACCCAGCCTTTCGTTCGCGAACTTGTGGGTCGCACGCATCTATTCGCCCACAATGGCCATCTGCCAGGAATCTCCCACAGTGAGAAGTTTTGCCTAGATCGTTTCAACCCGGTGGGTGAAGCCGACTCCGAGCACGCCTTTTGCGCGCTCATGGAACGCATGAAAATTCTCTGGCAAAGCCCGTCTGCATCTCCTTCTGTTGAAGAGCGACTGGCTCTGGTTACAGCCTACGCGGCAGACCTGCGGCAACTCGGTCCGGCAAATTTTCTATATGCCGACGGCGACGTTCTGTTTGCTCATGGTCATCGACGGATGCAGTCTGTCACCGGCAAAATCGAGCCGCCCGGCTTGTTCATGCTGGTACGCCAATGCTGCTGCGAGAGTGACGCATTCGAAGCCGAAGGCGTATCGATTGCGCCTGGCTATCAGGAAGTGGTCTTGCTGGCCAGTGTGCCACTGTCGAATGAGTCCTGGCGACCCTTGCAGGAAGGCGAAGTCGTGGCCATCTCCATCGGCAAAGTTGTCGATAAGCATCAACCCACGCATTGAGAAGCCCACCAAAGGTGTCATATGGATTTTTTGGATTTTTTTGAAAAGTACTGGCCAGTCGTGGCCTTGGGTCTCTGGTTTGGGTACAAGTGGTGGAATTCAAAGAAAGTCATTGCTTTGCTGCCAGAACTCAGAAAGAACGGTGCAATATTTGTCGATGTCAGATCTGCCGGGGAGTTTGCCAATGGGAACGCTCCCGGAACAATCAACATTCCCCTTAACGAACTGGGAAACAGGCTGCGTGAGATACCCGAGTCTTCCCCGGTTGTGCTTTGCTGCGCCAGCGGAACACGAAGCGGGATGGCAAAACTGTTGTTAAGAAGCAAGGGATACCGGAAGGTTCACAACATCGGTACCTGGAGCAAGTTGCTGGGCTAAGCACAAAATGTGGTGACACGAGCATGCAAGCATTTAGTTGAAGTCATGACACCTTTTGATCAATTCCTGAAGAGCTACCCAAGCTATGCAAGGACCCATGCCTTGGACGCGTTGCGCGCGTCCGAATATGCCAGGCTCGACGCTCAGGACCAGGTCTATCTGGACTTCACGGGTGGTGGCTTGCACGCAGCGTCACAAGTGCAAATGCACGTGCAGATGCTCAACGAAGACGTACTTGGTAATCCGCATTCAGTGAATCCCAGTTCCACAAAGATGACGCGCCGGGTCGAGCAGGCGCGTACAGCAGTGCTGGATTACTTCAATGGTGCAGGCGAGTACACGGCCATCTTCACCCTGAATGCTTCTGCCGCACTGAAACTGGTGGGCGAGTCGTATCCATTTGTACCGGGCGCAGGCTTGCTACTGACTGCGGATAACCACAATTCGGTCAACGGAATCCGTGAATTTGCAAAAAAGGGTGGCGCCAGCGTGAGCTATGCGCCTCTGACGCGCCCTGAGCTTCGTATTGACATGGCGGCGATGGATGCCTTGCTGGCACAGGCTGTTCGCGCATGCCCCCACTTGATGGCGTTTCCGGCGCAATCAAATTTTTCTGGTGTCAAACATTCACTGGCACTGGTCGCAGCGGCGCGTGCTGCGGGCTGGCATGTGCTGCTGGATGCCGCTGCGTTTGTGCCCACCAACCGCTTGAACCTGCGCGCTGTGTCGCCGGACTTCGTTGTGATGTCGTTCTACAAGATGTTTGGCTATCCCACCGGGGTCGGCTGCCTGCTGGTGCGCAATGAAACGCTCAAATCATTGCGGCGCCCGTGGTTTGGCGGCGGCACAGTCAATTTCGCTACGGTGCAGGGGCTCATGCATGTGCTCTCCAGCGGAGAAGCCGGCTTTGAAGACGGCACGCTGAACTACCTGAGCATTCCGGCCGTGGAAATTGGCCTGAAGCACCTGCAACAGGTTGGCATGGAGGCAATTCAAACACGAATCCATTGCCTGACAGGCTGGCTGATCACACAGATGCTGGGGTTGCGCCATAGCAATGATCGACCGATGGTGCGCCTGTATGGTCCGGCCGACATGATCGAACGCGGCGGCACTGTCACGCTGAATTTATATGACCCGCAAGGTCACCTGGTTGACTATCGCCGCGTTGAAGAACTGGCAGCACAGCAGAACATCTCGCTGCGCACAGGTTGTTTTTGCAACCCGGGAGCCGGTGAAACTGCCGAAGACCTGAGCGAAGACGACATGCGTGCAGGCCTTACCGAAGCAGGCGCCGACATCAACCTGCAGCGTTTCCTGCATGCCATGCAGGACCGTGGTGGCAAGAGCGCCGGTGCGATCCGTGTGTCCATGGGGCTGGCCAGCAACTTCGCCGATGTGGAACGTTTCGTGAGATTTATAACGGGATTGCGGGATCAGACCGCGCTGACGATTGGCGCAGTGTCGTTTGACATTGCATCCTGTCGCATCGTTCGCGATGGCGGCTAGATGACCAAAACTCTGAGGCTCCTTGCACCGGGGATGCTGGCGGTGCCGATCATGATTTTTCGAGAACAACTGGGAATTTGACTTTATGAACACCCCGCTTGCGTCTGCTGCACAGCACGGCCGCCTGGAATATATGCCGGTCTCCCTTTTCTCCATTGTGATGGGACTGGCGGGCACCACGATTGCTGTGGAAAAAGCAGAACATCTTTGGGCCTGGTCGATTGCGCCGAGTTCCTACCTGCTGGCGTTTACCGCGATGGTGTACCTCCTGATAGGTTTTGCGTACCTGGCCAAGTTTGTCTTGCATCGCCAGCACGTCATTGACGAATTCAACAACCCGATTCGCATGAGCTTTTTTCCGTCCATGTCCATTGGCATGCTGTTGCTCGGCATTGCGGCCATGGGTCACTATCCAGCGATATCACTTTACCTGTGGGCCATTGGCAGTTCCGTTCAGCTGCTGTTCACGCTTGTTATTTTGTCGAACTGGATTCACCACGAAAAGTTTCAGGTGCAGCACAGCAACCCGGCCTGGTTTATTCCGATTGTGGGAAACATCATCGTGCCGATTGCCGGTATGCCAATGGGTTTTCCTGAAGTCTCATGGTTTTACTTCAGCGTCGGCGTCATGATGTGGATGCCACTTCTGGCCGTGCTGCTGAATCGATTCTTCTTTCACCCTATGCTGCCAGGCAAACTACTGCCAACCTTGTTCATCCTGATCGCACCACCGGCGGTCGGTTTCATCGCCTGGGTCAAAATGCACAACGGCGTTCTCGACGATGCAGCTCGCATTTTTTACTACTTCGCCTTGTTTACCACCTTGCTGCTGTTTTCGCAGATGAAGCACTTTGTCAAGCTGCAATTTGCACTTCCCTGGTGGGCCTATTCGTTTCCGATGGCGGCGATGACGATTGCCAGCACCATCATGCTCGAAAAGGTAGGCGGTACCTTTTTTGCGGTGCTTGTGCCCTTGCTGATGACGTTGCTGCTATTGCTGGTGAGCATGCTCATTGTCAGAACCCTGCTGGCGATGAAACGCGGACAGATTTGTGTACCAGAGTAGGGCAGGAGCGTATGCCGTCCCGATCAGGGCGCTAACAGCCACTGTTCAATCTTCTCGCGACTCGGAATGCCTCCGGCGTGCACTACCTTGCCGTTGATCACCACACCGGGGGTGCTCATGACACCGTAGCTCATGATGTCGCGCAGTTCCTCGACCTTTTCCAGCTTGACCGCAACGCCTTTGGCCTTGGCCACCTGGTCGATGAGGGCGATGGTGTTCTTGCAGTTGGCGCAACCGGTGCCGAGTACCTTGATGTCCATGATGTTCCTTGTGGGTTGAAGTTAAAGAAGTGAAACGCTGATCAGAGCACGGCATTGAACACATAGCCGACCAGCAGGATGCCCGTGGCGACGACACCGACAAACGTGGCAATCAGCCGGATTTTCAGTACTTTGCGCAGGATGATCATTTCGGGCAGAGACAGGGCAATCACACTCATCATGAATGCCAGCACGGTACCCAGTGCCGCGCCTTTAGCCAGTAGCGCCTGCACGATGGGGATGACGCCTGCCGCGTTGGAATACAAGGGCACGCCAATCAACACCGCCAGCGGCACCGACCACCAGGCCTCCCGGCCCATGAAACTGGCCATGTAATCTTCGGGTACGTAGCTGTGAATGCCCGCACCGACGGCAATGCCGACCAGGATGTAGGGCCAGACCTTGCCAACGATCTCGCGCACCGACGCAAAACCGCCTTGAATACGGTCTGCCAGCGTTATTCCGGTCTCTTCAAACTGTGCAGCCATCCGGGGCATGTCGCGCACCCAGTCTTCCAGATAGGCCTCCATCTTCAGGCGTCCAATGACCCAGCCGGCGACGATGGCCACCGACAGACCCAGGCCCATGTAGAGCAGGGCAACCTTCCAGCCAAACATGCCGAACAACAGTGTCAACGCCACTTCGTTGACCATGGGCGCAGAAATCAGGAACGAGAAGGTCACGCCCAGCGGTACGCCTGCCTGCACAAAGCCAATAAAGAGCGGCACCGCAGAGCAGGAGCAAAACGGAGTGACTATGCCCAGGCTCGCTGCCATGACGTTGGCGAAGCCCTCGGTGCGACCAGCCAGCAGTGCCCGGGTGCGCTCGGGTGTGAAGTAGCTGTTGATCATGCCCATGACGAACACCACACCCGTTAGCAGCATCAGAACCTTGGGTGTATCGTAGAAAAAGAACTGCAGTGCGCCACCCAGGTGGCTGGCTCGGTCCACCGGCAGGGCTGCCACCAGGGCCTCGGCTGCGGGATCCAGCGTTTGGTACAGGGCAAGCCAGACCACCGCGGCGACGAACAGGAAGGCGATGGGCTGGCGCGCGTGCCAGCGGCTGATGGGAAAGATCATGGTGAGCAGTTCATCGGGTTGTGTGCAAATGAAGCGCCACCAGTTTGTCGGCCAGCGTGGCAGCGGACAATGCTCCCACGTGGCTGTTCACCAAATGCCCGCTCGCGTCGTAAAACAGGGACGTAGGCATGGCCGTCGATCCGATGGAACGGCCCAGTGCGCTGGTGGAATCGATCAGGACGTTTGCAAGTTCCAGTTGGGAATTGCTCAGGTAGCGCTGAACCTTGGCTGTGTCATCGCCTTGGCTGACGAAGACAAAAGTTACTCCGGTCTCGCGCTGTTGCGCCTCTGCCAGCACCGGCATTTCGCGACGGCATGGCGGGCACCAGGTAGCCCAAAGGTTGACCACCATCGGCTTCCCGTGGGACAGCGCGGCCAAATGGGTTGCTTGTCCAGAGAGTGTTTTCAATTCGACCGCCGGCAGCGCCTTCTGGGCGCTCATGCCAAGCATGCCGGGTGCACCGGACATGGCCCAGGCAAGCGTGCCTGCGAGCAGGCCCAGACTCAGTGGCTTGCGCAGTTCGGGGCGCTTTGATGCATGCCAGATCGCCACCCCTGTCGCGGAGGCGAGGCCCGCCCATGAATTGAATCCGCCGTCCCGAATGTCCAAAGCAGACCATGGTGCATCACGGTATTGATCAAACCACAGCGCAACAAACACAATGCGTGCTGCCAGCATCGCCGCCAGCAGCATGTCGAGCAACACATTGCTGATGCCAAGGCGCTGAGGCCTTCCAACCAGATGGCCCACGACGGCCGCAACCAGCATGGAAACCAGCAAGAGCAGATGGCTGGTCTGAAAAGCCAAAGGGCCAAGACTGATATTCAAGTGATGACTATTTCAGGCGAGCGCCAGTGGTATCGAACACCTGCACGGCAATGGGAATACCCTGGCCCACACTCTGGGTCACGGTGCAGAACGCTTCGAATTGGGACAGAACACGATCCAGATGCTCCAGCTGTGCGGCTGGAACGCCCAGAGTGAGCGTGGCCGTCATCTCCAACACGCGCATGCGGGCGTCCGCATTGCGTCCCACGCTGGCCTGCACGCTGCAGCGGATCGGGTCGGGTGCCTGCTTGAACTTGCGCAAGGCAAAGAGCAGTGAATCACTCAGGCAGTTGCCAACGGCAGCACACAGCAGTTGAACCGGGGATGGCCCCTGTCCGGTACCCAGTGGTGCCGGCTCGTCCCCCGTGAGCATAGGGATGCCTGCACCAAAGCTGATGTCGAAGCGGTAGTCCTGCTGCTGCGTCAGTTCAACCGTTATGGGTTTTTCACTCATGAGATGCTCCCGGTGAGATGGATGGTGTTCAGCGCTGTAGCAGCGCATTGACGGCCTGCAGTGCCGGCTCGTTCAGTTGCCCAGCCAAAGCGTGCAGCCGCAACTGGTTGATCAACAACTCGATGCGTGCCTGCAGCAGCGCCAGCGTTGCGCTGCTGGCATCGGTCTCGGCCTGCAACAAGTCGAGCGTGGTGCGGTCGCCGACCTGGCGTCCGAGGCGCGTGGCATCGAGTCTGGCGGCGCTGGCTTTCTGCGATTCCGTCAATGCCAGCAGGCGTGCGCTGCCGGTTTGCAGTGCCAGCCAGGCGGCACGGGTTTGCTGGCTGATTTGCTGCTTTGCACGCTCCAACTCAGCGGACGCCTTGTCCTGCAGACGCAGCGCCTCTTCCTGTTTGGCATTGCGGTAGCCCCCGGTGTACAGAGGCAGGTTGAGTTGCAGCCCAATCATTTGCTGACTCGCCGTGTTGCTGGCCGCACCAAAGTTGCCATTGCCGCTGAGTTGATCACGTCCGGCCTGTGCCACCAGATCCAGCGTCGTCGCCGCCGCTTTGCTGTACTTGGCAACTTCCTGCTGTGCCGCCTGTACGCCCGCGCTCTGCATGTGAAGCAAAGGGTTCTTCTCGGAAACCTCAGTCAGCCAGTGTGTCAGCGGCTGGAGACTGGCGGGAAGCACATTCGCGTTTCCTGCCAGGCTTTGCAGTGCGGGGTCGGCAACGCCGGTGGCGTCTGTCAACGCAGATTTCACCAGCGCAAGCTCATCCTGTGTTGCCAGCACCTGGGCGCGCAGCGCGTGGGCGCGGGCCGATGCTTCGTGGGTGTCGGTGACGGGTTTGTCGCCCAGGGCGAAGCGATCCTTCGCTTCGGTCAGTGCGAGATCAACCGCCTTTTGCTGCTCACGCAGCAGGGTCAATTTGCTTCCCACCAGCAGCACATCAAAATAGCGCTGCGTGGTTTGCAGCATCAGCTCTTGCTGGGCGGACTGCCACTCCAGCTCGGCCACATCGGCGGCAAGCTCCAACTGCCGGCCTTGCGCCTTGCGCTCCAGATTGAACAGCGGCTGGCGTGCGCTAAGGGTCCAGCGCGTTGAAGTGCCGTTGTTGACCGAAGTGGCAAAGCCGACGCCGTCGGACTGGCCCAGACCGGGTGCAGAAAAATGCGCACCCGTCATCTCGGTCTCGCCCGTCATGCGTCCCGCGCTGGCGCTGAGCATGACACCGGGACGCCAGAGCGAAGCGGCTTGGGTCCGGCGGGTTTCTCCGGCCTGGCGCGCGGCCTGTGACACGGCGGCTTGCGGGTCGTGCTGGCGTGTGGCCTGCCATGCTTCCATCAGGTCCATGGCCTGGACCGGGAAAACACTGATGATCAGTGCGCCCACGGTAATTTGTCTGAGTGTTGCGATCACGCTGTGACCCCCGTTGTGTTGGACTCAATCCATCGTTGCAGTTCGGCGGCTGAGACAGCGCCGGAGAGGCGCGCCGTTTCCTGCCGGCGCTCAAACAGGATCAAAGTAGGGATGCTTCGAATCGCGTAACGAGAACTGGCCATGGGACAGGCCTCGGTGTCGACCTTGACGAAACGCACCTTCGGCATTTGGCGTGCCGCGATGACGAACTGCGGTGCCATCATCTTGCAGGGGCCGCACCAGTCGGCCCAGAAGTCCACCACCACCGGCAATCCGGTGCCAGCAATGAAACCAGGCAGTGTCTGGTCATTCATCGCAAAAGGCTCGGCGGCCATGATGTCCTGACCACAACGGCCACAGGCCAGTTCATGGTTAAGTTTTTCAGGCGGCACGCGGTTCTTGGTGCCGCAATGAGGGCAGACCAGTTGCATGTTTCCTCCTTGATCAGTTGCCTTGACGCAAGCCAAGCTTGCTCATGATGGTTTCCATCAGGCACCATTTGGTAATCCCGCTTTGCAGCAGGTTGACGCCGACAAAGGCGGTGAAGGCGAGCCACCACTGGCTCATGAAGATCGGGCTGCCGGGGATGCCCAGGGCGAGCGACAGAAGAATGAAAGTGCCTGCGACGACGCGTACGGCTTGCCAGGATGTCATGGTAATTTTCCTTTTAAAAGTGAATGGATGAAGAGAAGGGTTGGAAAGGGAAACGAGCGCCGAGACTGCATGCGGGCCATGAACCGTGCCTGTCATGGCGGACTTGAAGGCTGTCATGGCGGACTTGCAGGCTGTCATCCCGGACTTGCAGGCTGTCATCCCGGACTTGATCCGGGATCCAGTGCCACACGAAACATGGATTGCGGATCAAGTCCGCAATGACACATTCGGAGGCAATGACACATTCGGAGGCAATGACACATTCGGAGGCAATGACACATTCGGAGGCAATGACAAGTTCCGACTTCATAAGGATTGCACCGGTTCGTACTGCTTGCGATAGGCCACGTAATACAGCGTCGGGATGACGACCAGGGTCAGGATGGTCGAGACAAAGATGCCAAAGATCAGCGAGATCGCCAGACCATTGAAGATCGGGTCATCCAGAATGAAGAAGGCACCGAGCATGGCAGCCAGTCCGGTCAGCATGATGGGCTGGGCACGGGTGATGGCCGAGTGCACGATGGCGCGCTTGAACGGCACACCCTCTTTGACCTGCAGGTTGATGAAGTCCACCAGCAGAATGGAGTTGCGCACGATGATGCCGGCCAGCGCAATCATGCCAATCATGCTGGTCGCGGTGTACTGCGCACCCAGCAGCGCGTGGCCCGGCATGACGCCGATGATGGTCAATGGAATCGGCGCCATGATGATCAGCGGAATCAGGTAAGAACCGAACTGCGCGACCACCAGCAGGTAGATCAGGATCAGGCCGACCGCGTAGGCCGCACCCATGTCTCGGAACGTTTCGTAAGTGATCTGCCACTCTCCGTCCCACTTGAGCGCGTAGTCGCGCGTGGCATCGTCAGGCTGGCGGATGAAGTACTCGACCATGGGTCCACCACCGGGTGTCTGGATCTTTGCAATTTCACTGCGCATCTGGAACATGCCGTAGAGCGGGCTGTCGAGCTTGCCTGCCATGTCGCCGACCACATAGTTCACCGGCAACAGGTCCTTGTGATAGATCGGCTGTTCACGCACGGTGTCGCTGATGCTCACAAGTTCGCTGATGCGCACCAGCTTGCCCGAGGCACCACGCACACCGAGTTGCAGCAGGGCGTCCAGATTGCCATGGCTTTCTTCGGGCAGTTGCAGCATCACCGGCGCCGGGTAGCGGCTGGCGTCGTGCATATAGGTGGCCGCTTCGCCCGCCAGACCGGTGCGCAGTGTGCTCACGATGGCCTGCTGCGGTACGCCCAGCAGGGCGGCCTTGCGCCGGTCCACCAGCAGGAGCTTGCGCGGCGCGCTGACGATGCTGCTGTCGTCCACATCGACAATGCCGGCCGACTTTTCGAAGACGGCGCGCACCGCCTTGGCCACGCTCAGGCGCCCGGCAGCTTCCGGGCCATAGATTTCGGCAACCAGTGGTGAGAGTACCGGCGGTCCGGGTGGCACTTCGACCACTTTCACGTTGGCCCCCATCTTGCGGCCGATTTCCTGCAGCGCCGGG
>CAITQH010000009.1 GCA_903894475.1 uncultured beta proteobacterium | reverse complement strand
GGGCAGGCCAAGTCCATCGTCCACAACGCCACCAGCCGCAAACTGGTTGCTCCGCTGGCGCTGACCGTGTTTGTATGGATTTTCCTGCTCAACGCCATGGACTTGTTGCCACTGGACCTGTTGCCCAGGGTCTGGGGCTGGATCTACGGTGCGGCAGGGCACGATACGGCGCACGCCTACCTGCGCGTGGTGCCGACCGCCGACCTGTCCATCACCATGGGTCTGTCGGTCTCGGTCCTGTTCATTTGCCTGTTCTACAACATCAAGATCAAGGGTATCGGTGGCTGGGCCCATGAGTTGGTGTCGGCACCCTTTGGTACCAGCAAGAACCCGGTTTTCTTCGTCATTCTGGCGGTGGTCAATATCGCCGAGCAGCTGATTTCGTTTACCGCCAAGACCGTTTCGCATGGCATGCGGCTGTTTGGCAATATGTACGCGGGTGAGCTGGTTTTCATGCTGATCGCCTTGCTGGGTGGTTCCTGGGCCTTCTCGGCAGCACCTGGCGATTTGATGCTTTTGGCGCTGCACGTGATAGCCGGGTGGGCGTGGGCGGTGTTCCACATCATCATCATCCTGTTGCAGGCTTTCGTGTTCATGATGTTGACCTTGGTTTACATCGGGCAGGCGCATGACGCGCATTAATTTTGGTTTCGTTTTGCTTTGTTTTTCGTTAATTTAGGAGTCAATCATGGAAGTTATTAGTTTTGCTGCTCTGGCTGCTGGTCTGATCATTGGTCTGGGCGCGCTCGGTGCCTGTATCGGTATCGGCATCATGGGCAGCAAGTACCTCGAAGCAGCTGCGCGTCAACCCGAACTCATGGGTGAACTGCAGACCAAGATGTTCGTGCTGGCTGGCCTGATTGACGCGGCGTTCATTATCGGTACCGGTATTGCGCTGTGGTTTGCCACTGCCAACCCGTTCCTCGCTCAAATCGCCCGTCTGGTCAAGTAAGCACTGCCTGCAACACCTTGTTGAGGGAGAAACACAGTGAACATTAATGGAACTCTGGTAGCTCAGGCTATCGTCTTCGCATTGCTGGTGCTGTTCACGATGAAGTTCGTGTGGCCGCCCATCGCGGCTGCACTGGATGAACGTGCCAGCAAGATTGCCGACGGCCTGTCAGCCGCCGACAAAGCCAAAGCCGAGCTGTCGACCGCCAACAAGCGCGTTGAAGCCGAATTGGCCAAGTCGCGCGCCGAGACCACAGCCCGCCTGGCAGACGCCGAGCGACGTGGTCAGGCCATCGTTGAAGAAGCCAAAGCCAAGGCAACCGAGGAGGGCAACAAGATTGTTGCCGCAGCCAAAGTTGAAGCCCAGCAGCAGGCCCTGCGTGCACGCGAAAGCCTGCGCGAGCAGGTTGCTGTACTGGCTGTCAAGGGTGCCGAGCAGATTCTTCGCAAGGAAGTCAACGCCGGCGTCCATGCTGATTTGCTTGGTCGCTTGAAGGCTGAGCTCTAAAAGGACAACCATGGCCGAACTTGCCACCATTGCCCGACCCTACGCTGAAGCATTGTTCAAGGCGAGTTCCGCCGATTTGAACGGCGCTGCGGTCTGGGTCGAGGCCTTGCAGGAAATTGCGAAAAATCCGCAATTACAGCAATTCGCTGACAACCCCAATGTCACCAATTCGCAGGTGTTCGATGTCATTACCGGCGTTGCCAAGGCAGCATTACCGGAGATGGCGAAGAACTTTTTGCGCACCGTGATCGAGAACGGACGTCTGAGTGCCTTGCCTGAAATTGCCGAGCAGTTCCGGGTGCTGAAGAATGCGCAAAGCGGGTCCTCGGACGCCGTTGTGTACAGCGCTTTCGATATCGACAGCGCCGCGCTGGTCGATTTGAAGGCAACGCTGGAAAAGCGCTTTGAACGCAAACTCAACGTCAGCGTGCAATTGGAGCCCGCCTTGATCGGTGGCATTCGGGTGGTGGTGGGTGATGAGGTTCTTGACGCTTCCGTCAAGGCCTCTCTGGAACAAATGAAAATGGCCTTAACCGCTTGAGGCGCAAGCCCCAGGTTGGCGCAGGCCCCTTTAACGAAAGAAGGAAAGAGTCATGCAACTCAATCCCGCAGAAATTTCTGAGCTGATCAAGAGTCGTATTGAAGGCCTGTCTGACAGCGCCAACATCCGCAATCAGGGCACGGTCGTGTCAGTGACCGATGGTATTTGCCGCATTCACGGCCTGTCGGACGTGATGCAGGGCGAAATGCTCGAATTCCCGGCCGACGCCGAGGGTCAGCCCAGCTACGGTCTGGCGCTCAATCTGGAGCGTGACTCGGTGGGCTCTGTGATTTTGGGTGCCTACGAACATATTTCCGAAGGCGATACCGTGAAGTGCACGGGCCGGATTCTGGAAGTGCCGGTGGGTCCCGAACTCAAGGGCCGCGTTGTCAACGCGCTGGGTCAGCCGATTGACGGCAAGGGTCCGATCAATGCCAAGATGACCGACGTGATCGAAAAGGTGGCCCCAGGCGTGATTGCACGTCAATCGGTGAGCCAGCCGATGCAAACCGGCCTGAAGTCCATCGACTCCATGGTGCCGGTGGGCCGCGGACAGCGCGAGTTGATCATTGGCGATCGTCAGACCGGCAAGACGGCTGTCGCGATTGACGCCATCATCAACCAGAAGGGTCAGGACATGACCTGCGTTTATGTCGCCATTGGCCAGAAGGCCTCCAGCGTCAAGAACGTGGTGCGCGCTCTGGAGCAGGCTGGTGCCATGGCTTATACGATTGTTGTCGCGGCGACCGCATCAGAGTCAGCCGCCATGCAGTATGTCAGCGCCTACTCCGGTTGCACCATGGGTGAGTACTTCCGGGATCGCGGCGAAGACGCCATGATCGTCTATGACGATCTGAGCAAGCAGGCGGTTGCTTACCGCCAGGTCTCCCTGCTGCTGCGTCGTCCACCAGGCCGTGAAGCCTACCCCGGCGACGTGTTCTATCTGCACAGCCGTCTGCTCGAGCGCGCGGCTCGTGTCAACGAAAAATACGTGGAAGACTTCACCAAAGGCGCCGTCAAGGGCAAGACCGGTTCCCTGACCGCTCTGCCTATCATTGAAACGCAGGCCGGTGACGTTTCTGCCTTCGTGCCGACCAACGTGATTTCGATCACCGACGGCCAGATTTTCCTGGAAACTTCGCTCTTCAACGCGGGTGTTCGCCCCGCCATTAACGCCGGTATTTCGGTATCCCGCGTTGGTGGTGCAGCTCAGACGAAGCTGATCAAGAGTCAGTCCGGCGGTATCCGTACCGATCTGGCCCAGTACCGTGAACTCGCAGCTTTTGCCCAGTTTGCCTCCGATCTGGACGAGGCAACCCGCAAGCAACTGGATCGCGGTGCACGTGTCACGGAATTGCTCAAGCAGGCGCAGTACAGTCCGCTGCCGATTTCGCTCATGGCGGCCACGCTGTTCGCTGTGAACAAGGGCTTCATGGACGACGTCGAAGTCAAAAAGGTTCTTCCGCTCGAACACGGCTTGCACGCTTACCTCAAAGACAAGCACGCTGCCCTGCTCGCCAAGCTGGAAGCGGACAAGGCGATGGACAAGGATGCCGAGGCTGAGATGACAGCCGCAGTCACCGCGTTCAAGAAGTCGTTTGCTTGAGTTTCCCTACCTAAACAGGAGCCAACATGGCAGCAGGTAAGGAAATACGCGGCAAGATCAGCTCGGTGGAGAACACCAAGAAGATCACCAAGGCGATGGAAATGGTGGCGGCCAGCAAGATGCGCAAGGCGCAGGATCGCATGCGGGCGGCCCGCCCCTATGCCGAGAAAATCCGCAATATTGCGAGCAACCTGGGTCGCGCCAACCCGGAATACGTACACGCTTTCATGAAGCCCAGCGACGCCAAGTCGGCGGGCCTGATCGTGGTGACAACCGACAAGGGTTTGTGCGGCGGCATGAACACCAACGTACTGCGTGGCGTCACCAATAAGCTGCGGGAATTTCAAACGGCTGGAATGTCGACGCAGGCGGTAGCCATTGGTAACAAGGGCCTGGGTTTCTTGAATCGCATCGGTGCCAAAGTGGTTTCGCATGCCACGCACCTTGGCGATACACCGCACCTGGAAAAGCTGATCGGGCCGGTCAAGGTTCTGCTTGACGCCTATGCCAGGGGTGAGGTGAAGGCGGTCTACCTGTGCTACACCAAGTTCATCAACACCATGAAGCAAGAACCCGTGGTGCAGCAGTTGTTGCCCCTGTCGGCCAGCGCGATGCAAATCGAGACGGACGCCAGCGAAGCCAAAGCGGGCACCCAGCACGCCTGGGACTACATCTATGAGCCCGACGCGCAGGCGGTGATTGACGAGTTGTTGGTGCGCTACGTGGAGGCGCTTGTGTACCAGGCGCTGGCAGAGAACATGGCGTCCGAGCAATCCTCGCGCATGGTTGCCATGAAGTCGGCCACCGACAACGCGGTGAGCGTGATTGCAGAACTCAAGCTGGTCTACAACAAGACACGCCAGGCAGCGATCACGAAAGAACTTTCAGAAATCGTTGCCGGTGCGGCAGCGGTTTAAACGTATTTATTTTTGGAGCAAAAAATGGCTCAGGTCCAAGGCAAGATTGTTCAGTGTATTGGTGCGGTGGTGGACGTGGAATTTCCACGTGACCAGATGCCCAAAATCTATGACGCCCTCAAACTTGAGGGCTCGGCATTGACACTGGAAGTACAGCAGCAACTCGGTGATGGCATCGTACGCACGATCGCGCTCGGTACGTCCGACGGTTTGCGCCGCGGTCTGATGGTGTCCAACACCGGGAATCCGATCATGATCCCGGTGGGCAAGGCCACTTTGGGGCGCATCATGGACGTGCTGGGCACGCCGATTGACGAGCGTGGACCGGTCAATGCCGACAAGCAGATGTCTATCCACCGCAAGGCCCCGACCTACGACGAGCTCAGCCCGTCGCAGGAGTTGCTGGAAACCGGCATCAAGGTGATTGACCTGGTGTGCCCGTTTGCCAAGGGCGGCAAGGTCGGTCTGTTCGGTGGTGCCGGCGTCGGCAAGACCGTCAACATGATGGAACTGATCAATAACATTGCCAAGGCGCACAGCGGCTTGTCGGTATTTGCCGGTGTCGGCGAGCGTACCCGTGAGGGCAATGACTTCTACCACGAGATGATGGACTCGGGCGTGGTCAACAGCAAAAACCTGGGTGAATCCAAAGTGTCCATGGTTTACGGCCAGATGAACGAGCCCCCGGGCAATCGTCTGCGTGTGGCTTTGACCGGTCTGACCATTGCCGAATCCTTCCGCGACGAAGGCATGGACGTGCTGTTTTTCGTTGACAACATCTACCGTTTCACGCTGGCCGGTACCGAAGTGTCGGCGCTCTTGGGTCGCATGCCTTCGGCGGTCGGTTATCAGCCCACGCTGGCCGAAGAAATGGGCCGCCTGCAAGAGCGCATCACTTCCACAAAAATTGGCTCCATCACATCGATCCAGGCCGTTTACGTGCCGGCCGATGACTTGACCGACCCAAGCCCTGCCACCACCTTTGCCCACCTGGATTCCACTGTGGTGCTGAGCCGTGATATTGCTTCGCTGGGTATTTACCCGGCGGTCGATCCGCTCGATTCAACCAGTCGCCAGCTCGATCCTCTGGTGGTCGGCGCCGACCACTATGAAACCGCCCGCGCGGTGCAGGGTACCCTGCAGCGTTACAAGGAACTGCGCGACATCATCGCCATCCTCGGTATGGACGAGTTGGCACCGGAAGACAAACTGGCCGTGGCACGGGCCCGCAAGATCCAGCGCTTCCTGTCGCAGCCCTTCCACGTCGCTGAAGTGTTTACCGGAACCCCCGGCAAGTACGTCAGTCTGGCCGAGACGATTCGCGGCTTCAAGATGATCGTCGCCGGTGAATGTGATCATTTGCCGGAACAGGCCTTCTACATGGTTGGCACGATCGACGAAGCCTTCGAGAAGGCGAAGAAAATGTAATAACCTTGAGGGACAGACCTTTAGCTCTGTCCCCAACTGGCTAGGAATATATGAACACCATCCACGTCGATGTGGTCAGCGCCGAAGAGTCCATCTTCTCCGGTGAGGCGCGTTTTGTTGCCTTGCCCGGCGAAGCGGGTGAGCTTGGCATTTACCCGCGCCACACACCCTTGATCACCCGCATCAAGGCCGGCTCCGTGCGCATTGAACAGGCCGACGGCAGTGAAGAATTCATCTTCGTCGCTGGCGGCATTCTCGAAGTGCAGCCCAACTGCGTCACCGTGTTGTCTGACACCGCCATCCGCGGCAAGGATTTGGATGACGAGAAGGCGAACGCGGCCAAGGCAGCGGCTGAAGAAGCCATCAAGAACGCCAAGACCGACATTGATCTGGCCAAAGCCACATCCGAACTGGCCATCATGCTGGCCCAGATTGCGGCTTTGCGAAAATACCGCCAGAAGAAATAGGCTTTAGCGCAGCACCGGGGTATCGGGCAATTCGTTGGGCGTGCTCTGCCCGCTGGCCAGCGGGAAATGCTGCTCCAGCAGTGAGGAGACGGCGGCCAGCGCCTCCGTCAGGCCCTCTTCAAATCGACCCGTCGCAAAAGCGCCACTCATGCGCTTCACCAGGGACTGCCAGGTAGCGGCGTCGACCAGATCGTTGAGCCCCCGATCGGCCACAATTTCAATTTTTCGCTCCGCTAACAAAAGGTAAATCAGCACGCCATTGTTGCCGGCCGTGTCCCAGATTCGCAGCTCGCCAAACAGGCAAAGCGCTCGCTGGCGTACGAGCGAAGCAGTACTTGAGTGTCGCAACAGATACGGCAGCGGCAGCCCGGCCTCGACAAAAATCCGGATTTCACCCGAATGCTGCCGTTCACTGGCCGCCACGCCTTCGGTGAGGCGAAGCACAGCGGCCTGCCCGACAGCGCGCTGCGTATCGGACGCGTCGAGCCAGAGGTGCTTCACAAGACGTTGGAAGTGACTGAACATCACCAGTCTCCCGAGGCGCCGCCGCCACCAAAATCACCACCGCCGCCGGAACTGAAGCCGCCACCAGAGCCTGACCCAAAGCTGCCGCCGCCGCCCCAGCCGCTGTGATGCCCGGCTCCCCATGCGAGGCCGGAAAGGCCACGCGCCGCACCCGAAACCAGCGTAAACAACAGAGCCGCCAGAGCCGCCACACCGGCAATCAAAAGACTGGACGTGATCAACAAGGCGATCACCCCGACCGCGCCGCCGGTGACCAGGGCGGCCAGCTTGACACCCATCAAGCGACGTGCCGCAGCCGCCGCAACCGGAACTGCGAAGAAGACAAAGACCGCCAGATCCATCCAGTCAAATCCGACCCGGACATTTTTGAACACCGATGCCTTGGCCGGCTCCGGCAGGGCCTCGGCGCTGATCAGCGCCATGATCTGCTCACTGGCTGCGTCAAGTCCGCCGGCAAAGTCGCCCTGCCGAAAATGTGGCGTGATCGCCTCGTCAATAACGCGTTTGGAGGCGAGATCAGGTATTGCGCCCTCAAGCGACTTGGCCACTTCAATCCGGACTTTACGGTCGTTTTTGGCGACGACCAGCAGCAACCCGTCGCCGATGCCCTTGCGACCAATCTTCCAGCTGTCGGCCACACGCTGGGCGTAACTGGCAATGTCTTCGGGCTGTGTGGTGGGCACCAGCAGCAAGACAATTTGTGCACCACGGCTTTGTTCAAACGCGGCCAGCTTGGCCTCAAGTTGCTGCGACTGCGCCGCATCGAGCGTCGTCGAAGTGTCAACCACATGACCTGTGAGCCCCGGCACCGCTTGCTGCGCCTGCACCAGCGAGACTGCAAGCAGCAAGCCAGCGCACAAGGCCTGCAGCATCCGGCTCCACTTCACCAGCCAAACAGACTGGTGTTTTGGCTGCCTCATTTCTTGCTGAAGTCAACCACCGGAGAAGTCGAAATGGCAGCCTCATTTTGAACCGCGAAGCTCGGTTTCGGTTGGTAGCTGAACATCATGGCGGTCAGATTGCTGGGGAAACTGCGGGCCAGCACGTTGTAGGCTTGTACCGCCTGAATGAAGCGGTTGCGCGCCACTGTCACACGGTTTTCGGTGCCCTCCAGTTGCACTCGCAAGTCCTTGAAACCCTCGTTGGCCTTCAGGCTCGGGTAACGCTCCGACACCACCATCAATCGGCTCAGCGCGGAGCCCAGCTCACCCTGCGCGGCCTGGAACTTCTGGAAAGCCTGCGGGTTGTTCAGCGTTTCCGGCGTCACCTGAATCGAAGTTGCTTTGGCGCGCGCCTCCACCACCTTGGTCAGGGTCTCCTGCTCGAATGCGGCCTCGCCCTTGACGGTGGCAACGATGTTGGGAACCAGGTCGGCGCGGCGCTGGTACTGGTTGAGAACTTCGCTCCAGGCCGAGGTGGTCTGTTCATCCAGGCGCTGAAAATCGTTGTAGCCGCAGCCGGTCAGGGCGGCAGTACCGAGCAGGATCAAGAACCAGCGTGTCATAAAAAGAACTCCAGTAGCTGAGCCATAACAGTAGCACAAACCAGGTGGCAGCGACTAGCCCCAAATCACGGCAAAATCGGGTTATGGCAAAAACAAAAAAACACGTTGCGACGGTGGGCGGATCGGCCGACGATATAGAAGCTGCGTTCTACGAAGCGCTACAGAACGCCGACCTGGAAAAACTCATGGCCTGCTGGGCCGACGAAGACGATCTGGTTTGCGTGCATCCGAGCGGCCCGCGCCTGATCGGAGTGGCAGCCATACGCGCGGCCTTTGAAGCCATGTTTTCCAAGGGGAGTATTCGTGCCTGGCCGGAAGCGCTGCGCAAGGTTGAGTCGCTGGTGAGCAGCGTGCACAATCTGCGCGAACGCATCGAGGTACTGACCGACGAGGGCCCGCGCCAGGTCTATGTTGTTGCCACCAATGTCTATCACAAAACGGCGCAGGGCTGGCGCTTGGTGGCGCACCATGCCAGTCCAGGTACCGATCAGGAGGCGCAGGAAATCATGCCGGTGCCGCACGTTTTGCATTAGCACTCAGGCAAAGCGGCGTCAAAGCCATGGATGAAATCGTCAAGCAGGCCCTGATCAAATGGCCCAAGGTGCCTGCCTGTTACGGCTGGCTCGGGCTCGATGCGCGTGGCAACTGGTACCTGCGTGATGACAGTGCTCAGGCGCGGGGGCCGTTTTCTGGTGGATCGGCGCAGAGCAAGGGGGACCGACTTGAACACAGCCGACTGATTGAGTTCATTGCTCGCAACTACGAGCACGACGCGTACGGTCAGTGGTTTTTCCAGAACGGTCCGCAGCGGGTTTATGTGGAACTCGAAATCAGCCCCTTCATCTGGCACCTCGATCCTGACTTGACTCTGCATAGCCACACCGGACAGGCGGCCCGGGCGCACGGCGCGGTGCTCGACGAACACGGTCGCCTCTACCTGCAAACCGACATCGGCTTTGGACTCGTGCACAGCATGGACATGGGCCATGCTGTGAATGCCGTCGAGCGAGGTCTGTGGTTACCCGAGGAGGCGCTGTGCGCCGGTTTGCCGGCGCGCTTTGGCTACGTGCTCAGTCCACAGGTCCGGCAACTTCAAGCTACTTGACGGCCGATGCGGCCGCTGCTGCGGCTGCCGGCGCCGCAGCAGCGGGCGCTTTGGGCTCGGCAAACCTGGCACCACCGGCGTTGGCCATGTACACCACAGCACGGCCAATTTCCAGTGCGTCAAATGCGCCTCCCCCTTGTGCGGTCATGGCATTCTTGCCTTTGACGGCCGCGTTAAGCAGCGCTTCATAACCGGTCTTGATGCGCGGCGCCCAGGCCGCAGCGTCGCCAAACTTGGGCGCGCCCAACAGGCCGGCGCTATGGCAGGTCGTGCACTGTGCCTTGAAAACCTCTTCACCGCTCCTGAGGGTGGGGTTGGCGCCACCCAACTCGATTCGCCCGACCTTTTGAATGCGGGCCATGACCGCTGTTTCTGAGTACGCGGCGCTGTCAGCCGATGTGTCACCCGAGGTCACGTACTGCACGATGCCGACAATGACGAATATCGGGATCACAAAAGCGAAGAATACGGCAAGCATCAACTGCCTGGGGTTCTTGATGGGCCCGGTGTGGACCTCATCGTCAACAGGTGCTTGGTGATTGTCGCTCATGGTGTTCTCTGGTAGGGGGGCTTGGAAACGAGCCGCGATTATAGCCATCACAGTTCGTAAGCTAAGGATGGTCTTGCCGGTGTCAATGGGCGACTTATGCGACACTCGCGCCTCATTGCCACACGCGAACATATGAGACCCCTTTGCAATAGAAAGAGTGCCGGAATTGGCTGTGCCGCGTGCCGCAGCCAGGGTAGCCGTACCGGACGTTTCGGCGCCAAATGATGGCAGGCCGCCGTTTCGAGCCTGCCGAATTCGCGCGGACGCTGGGAGCCTTGCTTCGCCCCCGCCGAGTGCTAGCCGAATGGCTGGCCCTCGCGCTGGCAGTGCTCGCCTTGGGCGGGTACATGGTCTATTCGATGCAAAAGAGCTTGGTCGAACGCGAAGCGCGCGAGCAGGAACGCCTTGCCAGTCATGCGCTGATCATCGAACGCAACCTGGTCCCCCAGGTGCGTGTCAGCGCCCGCGCCCTGGAAAGTATTCTGGAGGACCTTCCTTCCTGGAAGCAACAAAACGACGGTTTCAAACTTGCCAACAGGCGACTGCTGGTTCTGAGCGGCACCTTGGGCGGTATTCGCAATATCCTGATCGTCGACGCGCACGGGCGCGTGCTCAGTTCCAATCAGCAAGATTTGATCGGCCGCGATGTTTCTGCACGACCGTTCTTTCAGACGCCACAAAGAGAGCACAACGCGCAAACACTTTATGTGGCTTCACCGTACGGCACGCGCCGCAGCGGCTACGCGATGAGTTTGAGCCGCGTCATCACGGCGCCCGATGGATCGTTCGACGGCCTGGTCATCGCGGGCATGGACCCCGAGTACTTCGCCGCCTTGCTCGAATCCATTCGCTACACCCCGCAGGTGCAGGTCTCCATTACGCATGGGAGCGGGGTCTTCTTCATGATGGTGCCGCCCCGAACCGATCTGAACGGCAGGGATCTGGCCGCTGCTGGCGGGCAGTTGGCGCGGCACCTTCGCAGTGGGCGCACGCAAAGTATTTTCTCTGGTGTCTCCGACTTCAGCGCTGAGGATCGAATGGTGGCCTTTCGCTCGATCCAGAGCGCCGAATTGCACATGGATCGACCTTTGGTGGTGGCGGTTTCGCGTGATCGAGAGTCTATCTTCAGTCAACTCCATCGCGAGTCGCGAATCAGCGCCTGGCTGTTCGGTCTGGCGTCGCTGGTCGCGGTCATTGGCCTGTGGGCATACCAGCGTCGCCGCCATGCGTTCGATCTGCTGGCACAGCAACATGAAGCACAGCGCCAGCGCTCCGAGTCTGATCTGCGGGCGCACGCGCTGACCTTGGAGGAACTGGCAGCGCGCATGCTGCAGCACCGCGAAGATGAGAAAAAGCGCATCGCTTTTGATCTGCACGAAGGCTTGGCGCAAACCTTGTCGGCGGTCAAGTTGAACGTCGAAATCGCATGTCAACAGCTTGCCGCCCGGGTACCCGGTTCAGACGCGGCCATGAAGCATCTGGTGGCGACGGTGCAAAGCGCGATTGCAGAAGTGCGTGGCGTGGCGCGCGGCCTGCGCCCTTCCAGCCTGGATGATCTGGGTCTGACCGCGACGATCAGGGGGTTTTGCCGCGACTACGCCAGGCAGCACCCTGGGGTGCGGCTGCAAGCGGACGTCTCCGTGCTGGATGCTCAAATCCCCTTGCCGCTAAGCATCATCATTTACCGGGTGATCGAAGAAATTTGCCAGTACTGGCACACAGCGAAGGCGTGCAAACGATCAGCCTGGCGTTACAGCGCCAAGAGAACCGGATCAGCCTGGTGCTCGAGTATGGGTCTTCCCGGCAACCCGCGGCGGCGCTTGACGAGGCCTCGCTGGAGCAGGCCCGTGAACTCGCCATCCTGTCTGGAGCCAGTTTCACCATAGCCCGTACGCCGCAGGGCCTGCAAAGCCTCAGCACCATCTGGTCCGTCTAGCGCGTCGCACGCCTTTGCTCAGGCGGTCCAAAAAATGAACAAAGTCAATACGGCATAGAGCGTACTCACTACAGTCATCAAGGTATTGCGAATACGCTCGAAAGCGGGAAAAATACACACCGTAGCTTCTTTATAGGGTTAAACCGTATAACTCGGTGGGGGCTATTGCTTATGGTGTTGCGTATGACAAATGTGGCAAAGCCTGAGGTTGAAAAATGAAACGCCTGATGGTGATTCTTGCACTGCTTTCCGGATGCACTTCGATCGACTACAAAGATGGATTGATCCTGGGGCTCGAACAAATGACGGTTGAAGAACACTATATCGACCCAGGTGAGATTTATGCCCGGTGCTCCCAGTGTGGGCAGTTGGGCTTGACTCTGCCTGAAGCATGCACCTGCATCAATTTCAGAACCAAACACGCCGTCATCTGGTTGCCTCGCGGAGCAGCGCAGTCGACCATCGAACACGAGCGTGCTCACAGTCGAGGGTACGACCATCAGACGGGTGAATTGCGCCTCCAGTTCGCGGGCTGGACGAAAAGATCTGCCGGAAAAATCAGTCCGTCAGTGCAGGCGGCCAATGGCAATGAAACCGTGCTCAGCAAAGTAGGCAACTCAGGGCAGTGACAGCGAGGAGTCACGATCCGGGGGTCAAACGGATTTGCGAAAACATACCGTGTCAATTGGGTCGTGCGAACTGGTATTTTTCGATGCGATAGCGCAGCATGTCGCGTGAGAGCCCCAGCAATTTGGCGGACTTTGAGATATTCCAGTCGGTCTTTTCCAGTGTCTTGGCGACCATGTCCTGCTCCACATTTGCGATCCTCGGACTGCTTGACCCTCCTTCCAGTGAAAAGGTGCGCCGATTCAGGTCATTCTCACCCTGGACTGCGGTACCGGACTGGCAAGAAGACAGCATCAATTGCTCAGGCCCTATAGCGTCATGCTGCGCCAACAGCACTACCTGTTCAAGCATATTGCGCATCTCTCTCACATTGCCGGGCCAGTTGTAATTCAGCATGGCCTGTTCCGCTTCCGAATTGAAATGGAGTCCCTTCTTGCCGTAGCGAGACGCATGGTTCTGCAGATAGAACCTGGCAATGTGCAGGACGTCGATCCCGGTATCTCGAAGTGGCGGCATGGTCAGTGTGATGACGCGCAATCTGTAGTAAAGATCACTTCTGAAACTGCCCTCCAGCACCATCTTCTCAAGGTCCCTGTTGGTTGCGCTGACGATCCGGATGTTCACTTTTCGGTCTCTCACGCTGCCAATCCGGCGTACTGTCTTTTCTTCCAGAAGTTTGAGCAGCTTAGACTGAATGGAAAGATCAACTTCGCCGATTTCATCGAGGAACAGGGTGCCACCCTCCGCGGCCTCGACCAACCCGATTCGACGGTCCTTGGCGTCCGTAAAGGCGCCCCGTTCATGACCAAAAAGCTCAGATTCAAGCAAGTTCGGCGGCAAGGACGCGCAATTGATTTCAATGAATGGCCAATTGTTGCGCACGCCTTCGAAATGCAGGGCACGCGCCACCAGTTCCTTACCGGTCCCGGTTTCGCCGGAAATCAAAATGGCGGGAAGATCGTTGTCCCTGATGCGCTTTTCGGCTTCGAGGACCTGACGTACCTTGGTCTTGGCGGCGACCATGGGCGGCGATTCGCCAATGATCGCGTCGAGTGAGCCGCGCGACTGGCGACGCTGAAATACCGATAGCGCTTTTTCCACCTGAGCGTGTCCAAGCGCCTTTTCCAGGACTATCTTGAGCTCGGCCAGTGACATCGGTTTGGTAATGTAATCGCAGGCACCCGCCTTCATGGCTTCCACTGCGAGTTGCGTATTGCCCTCGCCCGTCATCATGACAAGCTTGAGCTGCGCGTCCGTGGCGAGTGCTTTCCTGATAAATTCAAGGCCTGTTTTTCCGGGCAGCATGTAGTCGGTCAAGACAATGTCGGGATGGATCTCCTCGAGCATTCGCAGCCCGTCTTCGGCACTGTGCGCGACATGGGTCTCCCACTGATGGCGCTCAAGATGTATGCGGATGTTGTCCGCCAACATCTCTTCGTCTTCGATGATCAGAATGGAATTTGGCATGATTTCAGACAGGCTTGAAGAGCAGACTGACTCGCGTTCCCATGCCCTTGCGACTATGCAGGAGGATGGAACCTCCGAAGCGCTCCATGATGCGTTTTGCCAGCGACATGCCGAGTCCGAGGCCATTGCACTTGGTAGAGTAGTAGGGCTTGAAAACCAGGTCCATTTCGGCGGCAGACATTCCGCAGCCGCTGTCAATCACATCCAGACGCAAAAGCCCTGGCAGTTCCGCCGTTTGAATTTCCAAACGCAGCGTGCCGCCCTTCGGCATAGCCTCAATTGCATTGGACAGGATGATCGCCAAAGTTTGAGAGGCGAGGGCGAAGTTGCCGACGACGGTGGGCGGCGCCGAGCTTGGCTGCACGAAGTCAATCGATATGCCGGTTTTGTCAAACTGAGTGCTAAAAAAGTTCAGAGACTCTGAGATCAGCGCCAGCAAATCAATGCTCTGGTTTTCGCCGGCCAGAGGTCGCGAGAACACCAGCAATTCACGCACCCATTTCCCAAGCCGATCAATTTGAACAATGATGTTGGTCGAGTTCCTGCGCGCCGACTCGATGTCTCCGTCCAGCGAGAGCTCCGCGCTGGATCTGATTGACGCGAGTGGATTGCGAATGCCGTGAGCCACGGCGGCGGACATCTCGCCAATGACGCAAAGTGCCTCCATCTCGACCAGTCGTTCGCGTTGCGAGCGGACAAAGGCATCGGCACGGCGGACGCTCCAGAACAGCGCAAGATAAAGCAATGCAGCCGAAATTGCGACGCTGGTCCAAACCAACAGCCTGCCGTAATAAATAGCATGGGCAAGGCTTGGTGAGTCCTGATAGATCTTGATCACTGCGGCTGCGCCGCCGTGTGCACCCTTGAGCGGAACATAGCTCTCGACGTAGAGTCTTTCGGGCTGCCTTGCAAACAAGGCTTCAGCGTCGGTGGGGGTGCCGCCAACATAACGCACGGTGGCATCGCCATGTTCTGCAAAGGCGTCGTCCAGCCTGCTGTCAACTTGCTCGCGCGACCCAACCAGAGATCGATTGGTGGACCAGATGATGGTGTGGTCGGGCGCGATGACATCGGTCAGAAGGACGTCTTGCAAAAAGCGCAGTTGCTCGTAAAACTGGTTTCTGACGTTGCGCGCGACTTGCGGATCAACGCCGAGTTTGTCGAAGTTTGCACGTCCATCCAGAACCTGACCCACCGTCAGTTCGGTCCCGAGCTCGGCGCGGTTGAACTGCGCCTTGACAACATTGGCGACAAACTGACGAGTGAGCTCCACCTCATGGTCGACGATTTCACGTTGCATGAAGTGCGACAGGATCGCCGCCAGGACGGCGCTGATAATGCAGATCGAGAGCAGCCCGAGAATGGAGAACCAGCGCAGCAGGCTGAACGGCCGGGACGGAAATTCTGCTGTCGCAAGTGGGCGCCTGCCGGTCTCAGGCAGAGCCCAGGCCTGCAAATTCCCCAAGTCAGGTCTGGCAATTTGATACACGTTGTCTTTCTGTGGCTTTGCGATTAGGCATGGCCCATTGTGCGCAAGCACTTGGGCCGTACCAATACTGTGTTTCCCTATTTGATGGTTGCTCGATGCGGTAGAGTGAAATGCAATGCAACCGGTTTGCACCTTACTGACCTAACGCACACTTGGGTAAAGATCGTAGTCGGACCCGAGTTACCTTACCAGCAGGCCTTTTTCGATCGCAAAGGCGGTCAGTCCGGAAGCGTTGTGAACGTCGATTTTTGACATCAGGTTGGAGCGGTGCTTTTCGACGGTCTTCACACTGAGATGAAGATAATCTGCAATGATCTTGTTGGTCTTTCCCTCGGCCACAAGTTTGAGAACTTCGCGCTCCCGATGGGTCAGCGAATCATAAATACTCGAGCCGCCCGCATTCTTTCCTCCGCCCAGGTAGCCAGTGACCACTTTGGCCGATACGTCGATACTCAAGTAGGTTTTGCCGAGCAATACACTGCGCATGGCAATCCGAAATTCATCCTGTGTTGCATCCTTCAGGATGTATCCGTCTGCCCCGGCCTTCAGGCTTGCGTGAATATAGTCCTCTGCCGCGTGCAGGGTCATCACAAGCACCCGTACTTCAGGATAGCGCCGCTTGATTTCGGTCATCGCCTCAATACCGTTCATGCCCGGCATCGTCAAATCCATCAACACAAGATCAGGCGTCAGTTGACCCACTGCGCGGATCGCGTCGCGGCCGTTTTCTGCTTCGCCGACAACCTCAAATCCTGGATCCTGAACAAGCAGGGCGCGAAGTCCGGCCCGCAGCAAGGTGTGATCGTCGACGATGAGAATGCGATGCTTCTTGTCCATCATGGGTTCCTTTGGTTATGCATGCACGCCAGACACTGCGAATAGGTCTGGCTGAGTCGGCCGTCCGCGGGGACGGGCGCTTGTGCCATGGGGGTGACAAATCTGACCGTGGTGGAGGCGCTGCTTTCCATCAGTTCCTGCACAGGCCAGCGCACTCGAACGCGAGTTCCCTGGCCGGGTGAAGCACTGAATTCGTAATCCCCGCCAGACAGTTCAGTACGTTCTTTCATACTCTGCAGCCCAAGCCCGCTGCCAAAATCATGCCTGCTTGGAGTGAGTTCGGGATCGAAGCCTTGCCCATTGTCTTCGATCAACAACTCCAGAGCGTCGCCATCGAGGCGCAAACAAACATGCAATTGGTTCGCTCTTGCATGTTTCAGAGCATTGCTGGTGGCCTCCTGGACAATCCGGAAAATCGTGATCTTGAGCAACTCGGGCACGTCAGTTTCAGTAACGCTGATATCGCGTTGCAGGCTCATTCCGGTGCAGACTGATTCAAACTCGCGCAAGTACCACGACAAGGTCGCCAGGATTCCCAAATCATCCAGCGTGGAAGGCCGCAGGTTCATCGCCATGCGACGCAGATCATTGAGTGCCAGTTTGACCGTGGGAGCAAGGTCGGCCAAGGCTTGCACTGCCTTGCCGGAACCGCCATCGGCGATCGAGCGCGTCGCCTCTTCGATTGAGAGCTTAACCAAGCTTAGAGTTTGCCCCAGTCCATCATGCAGGTCGACTGCGATGCGCCGGCGCTCGCTCTCCTGGATCGTCAGGTGCTGAGCCCCCAGGCGCCAGACCTCGTTCTGCGTAACCCGCAGTGCCTCCTCGGTCCGAATCCAGTCGCTCATATCCCGTCCGAAGAGGGTAAATCCATCGATCTGCTTGTGCTCATCGCAATGTGACAGCAGCGTCAGATGAACCCTGACTTCGCGGCCATCGCGGCTTTTGAGCACCGAGTCCCCCGACCAGGTGCCCTCGCGCTCGACGGCAGGCAGTGCTTCCTGGTCAATTCGATCACGTGCCTGAGGCGCGTGGCACTCAGCCAGCGTCAGGTCCGCCAGGGATTCGTTCGCCCCGAGCCCCATCAGTGTGCGTCCGGCCTGATTGAGATAGAACAACTTTCCAGTGCGATCAAATATGCCAGTAAATACGGGTGCCTTGTCCATGATTGCGACCCAGCGTGATTGCGCTCGAACCGTTTGCACACGGTGTTCAACTTCGCGCTCAATGCGCCGATTCAGCAGTTTGGCAGCCTCTGCTGAGCGGTCTGCGCTGGTCCTCGAATTACTGACGTCATCGATCGTGACCACCGCAAAGAAAGGTTTGATGTCGGTGTCAGCGTGTGCTAACGGCAGCAATGTACGGATCTCAAGTTGTCGCTTGAGCGTCGAATCCCAGGCATAACAATCGGCACGCCCATCCTTGCTCAGCAGTGGCAAGGTACGCCGCCAAAAACGCCTCAGGTAACAATCCGGATCACTGCACTGCGAGTGCAGCACGTCGTGCAAATCCAATCCCCTGGCCTGCGCTGCTTCACCCAGGTCCCAACGCTCCAGAGTGCGATTGACGTGAACCACACGCCCAGCCTCGTCAAGCAGGCAGATGAGTTGAGGCATGGCGTCAGCAGTATGCTGCCAATCGTGATTGGCATGATCGCGCATCAAGTGGCTCATCTCAGTGACCATTTACAGTGAACGCGCACGCCGCCATGACAAACTGTTTTGTCGCATCGACAGGTTTTGTGTTTGACCCACCCATACTTATGTTCATTCAATTCTCCCTGAGTCGTCGCATGCCGGGCTCCAATTACCCAGTCTTAGTAAGACACGTTAAAACCCGGTAATTTTAGTAAGCAATTATTTCGAACGCGATGTGAGCATATAGGTCGTTTCTGCGGAACACACTGGGGTAAAACCCCCATTGTTGCTTAAAAAAATAATCTCAGGTCTTCCCTCAGACTGCGCTTGAGACGCAGCGCATCCGGCCGCCCCCCAAGTGTGGGTCACTTTCCCCCAATTCTGAATTTGAACTGAGGTATTTCCCGGCTACGGCTGAATCCTCGACATTGTGATTCAAGAACGCTGACACTGCTGCGCAAAGCCTATTGACGCGTCAAATGTAACGCGTGTAACAACTTGGCACAGATGCTGCTAATTGAGGTACATGCCCCGATTCGAGTGGGGAAATGTTTTGGAGTGAGTGTAATGACCCGATTGGGTTCAAAACACGCCGCACCGGACTTTTCCAGCCTGACGGCGCTAGGTTTGTAGCCCAGTCAATATTTTCTGTCAAGGAGTTAAAAATGAATTCACGCGAGAAACTGATCCAGCGGACCATGGATGTGCAGCGAGAAATTACCCAGGCCGGACTGAAGCGGCGTGATCTCGTGAAAATGGGTTTGCTTAGCGCCGGTACCGGCTTGTTGCTGCCGATCTCCGGACTAAGCATGCGCGCCGCTCAAGCTGCCAGTTCCTGCCCGGTTCCGGGCAAAGACCTGATCAGCCCGTTCACGCGACCCTGGATTGAAGAGATGCCTAGGCTGGTTGAGAAGCAGACAGTAATGAACAACGATCCGATGAATATGAGCATGGGCAACGGTGGTGGCTATCCGGCACCGTATGCGATCGGTACCATGACCGGAGGTGACTCGAAAATCAGGCTATGCAGCGAGTATCCGACCATGCACAGCGCCACGCCTTATGCGGAACTGGACCACCAGGGCTGGGGCAAGTCTGGCATTCTTGGTAATCAGGCACCTAAGAAGTGGTACGAGATGCGAGCCAAGCAATTCAACCACGTCTGGCATCGCGACATGCCAGCGGGCAGCGCAGGCCAGGCGGCCTGGGGTTTCGATGGTGTGGTTCCAGGGCCAATGTTCAGAACGCGCTACGGTGAATCGCATTTCACGCGCATTCACAATGATTTGCCGGCGAAGAATCTGGGGTTTGGTATCAACCAGATCACGACCCATATGCACAACCTGCACACGCCGTCCGAGAGCGACGGCAATCCACTCTTTACCAACTACCCCGGGCACTACTACGACTATCACTACCCGAATGTCTACGCCGGAGTGAACCAGTTCGGTGGCATTGGCAACCCGGATGAGGCACTTGGTACCTTGTGGTACCACGATCACAAACTCGACTTCACATCGCAGAATGTGTATGCAGGCCTTGCGGGTATGAACGCGATCTACGACGCATGGGGTGCCTATGCCGATCCGACCATGGGCGACTACGGCGATGAGACCAAGGGGTGGCGTCTGCCCTGCGGTAAGAATTTCGAATTTGACGTTGGCCTGGTATTTCATGACCGACAGTTCGATCCAAGTGGTCTTGACTTCTTCCCGCTCACCTGTTTCGACGGAGCGATCGGCGACAAGATGACGGTGAACGGGAAGATCCAGCCCTACATGCCAGTCAAGCGGCGCAAGTATCGTTTCCGCATGCTCGCCATGGGGCCATCGCGCACCTATAACTGGTTCCTCAGCAACGGTCAGCCCTTCATCTGCATAGGCGTTGATGGCAACCTGCTGCCTGCCCCGGTGGTTGTCAAGAACATCATGCAGACCACTGCTGAGCGCTTTGACATCATCATGGACTTTTCACAGTACAAGGCTGGTACCGAGATTATTCTCCTGAACCGGGCTGAGCAGGACAATGGGCGGGCCCCAACCGGCAATCTGCTCAGTCCTGGCTATGAAGTGCTGAAGTTCATCGTTACTTCAGACGCCTTCGGTGTTGACGATAGCCGCATTCCGACCAAAATGCGACCGTTGCCGAACATGAGTCAGCCTGTCGCCAAGAGCCGCGTGTGGAAATTCGAGCGCACGGGTGGCGAGTGGGTCGTCAACGGAGCACCCTATGACCGCAATCTGGTTAGTGCCACGATACCGGAAGGCAGCGCAGAGCACTGGACCATCATCAACGGAGGCGGTTCGTGGCTGCATCCTGTGCACATCCACTATGAGGAGCATCGCTACCTGAGTTACAACAAGGTCGCGCCGCCAGCACTCTATTCAGGACGGCACGATGTAATACGACTAGATCCCAACGCAACGGTAGAGCTCTATATGCGCTTCCGTGACTACAAGGGAATCTATCCAATGCACTGCCACAACGTGGTGCACGAGGACCACGCAATGATGGTGATGTGGAAGATTGTGTAATCACAAGAGAGGGACATCGGGCAATTCCGGTGTCCCGCGAGAGGCCTGAACTCAACTGGAAGGGCGAGCATTATGGATGCCAGCAGAAGAAATTTTTTCGGAATGGGACTCGGGCTAGCGCCCTTGGTGCTATCAGCCCAAGTCGGTGCGGCGCAGAGCGCTTCCAAACCCATGTCGCGTGTGGCCAGCAGCGGTTTCCTCCCCAACGTTGAACTGATCACGCACAATGGGGAAAAAGTCAGGTTTTATGACGACTTGATTCATGGCAAGACGGTGATGCTGAATTTCTTTCTGGTGGAGTGCACCGACGGCCTGTGCCCCACCAACACGGCCAACATTCGCAAAGTTCAGGACTTGCTTGGTGATCGCATGGGGCGAGATATATTCTTCTACTCGATCACCTTGCAGCCCAAGAAGGACAGACCAAATATTCTGAAAGAATACGCCGCGAATTTCGACATCAAACCAGGTTGGACTTTCCTTACAGGCAAGCCCTCAGACGTCGAGAACTTGCGCCGTGCGCTGGGATATGTGGACTGGGATCCTGAGCGTGACAAGGATCTATCAAATCATGTCGGAATGGCGCGCTATGGCAATGACCAACTTGATCGCTGGGGTGGCATCTCACTGCGAAGTTCACCAGAAAATATTGCCAGCACTTTTGACTGGCTGTCGCAGGTCTGAGGGGCCTGGCAAGCGCTGCGCGCCAAGCTCGCCCCGGTCGACGCCGTGAGAGAAACAATGAAACAAGCGTATCAGCCTGGACCGAGCACTGCGCGAATCGGGGTCTGCCTGATCGCAGCGTGGAGCTTTGGAATTGCATGTGCATCGGACGCAGCGGTGTTGCCGCTCGGGTCCTCGGCGGAGTCGATCCAACAAGCGAACCCGCTTGCCGCGACAGAGGTGGATGCCATATTTGATGCCGGGCGACGCGCACTGACGAACAAGGACTATCTTGCGGCATATCGCTGGCTGCAGGATGCAGCGCAGCGGGGTCATGCCCAGGCTCAGACCAGTCTGGGTCTCCTCTATGCCCACGGACTTGGCGTAGCGATGGACGAAGAACTCGCGCTGGCATGGTTTGCCCGTGCGGCCGAACAGGGCGATGTCGCGGCACAGACCAATCTTGCGGCGATGTACCTGGACGGCCGTGGCGTGGAGAGAAATGAAGCGGTCGCGGCGAAATGGTTTCGCAAAGCGGCACTTCTGGGTGATGCGCTGGCGCAAGACAGTCTGGGCCTTCTGTTCCGGGATGGCGTGGGGCTTGAAGCCGACGAGGTCGAGGCCGTGTGGTGGTTTCGAAAGGCGGCGCTACAAGGGAATCGGGAGGCACAGACACATCTGGGCCTCATGCTCTGGGAGGGTCGGGGTGCGCGCCATGACGATTCCGAGGCCTTGCTATGGCTTGGGAAAGCGGCGCAACTTGGCAGTGTCGTGGCTCAGTATTACCTGGGTGTCGGTCTTGCCGAAGGGCGCGGCACTGCGGCGAATCTGGAAGGCGCCGTCAAATGGTTGACGATTGCAGCGCGCCAGAATTTGGCGATGGCTCGTGATTACCTGTGGACGCATGGGAATATAAGTGTTGATTAGGAATTTGAGTGACCTTATCACTCAGCATGGGAGAATTTGATGCGCAATTTATTCGCTATTTTGTTGGCTGGTTTTGTTGTTTCCACCACGGCGCAGGCGCGCGACTCCGACATCAAGTTCGATGGCGTGCAGGAGAACTGCGTGAAGGCAGGAAACATCAAGTTCGGAGCCGCATCTCGATGGTCAGAATGCAACGTGACCAAGGGGCGCTGGTTTGCGACCCTTGATTTCATGGACATGTATCAGGCCCAGTACTGTCTGGGAAAAGGTGGTGGTGAATGCGAGCAACGTGCACTGCTGGTGTTCTCGAACCGGGCTTACACGCCACTGGCAAAGCTTATGTTGACGAGGATCGATTCTGGCCAGGCTCAATACGAGGATCCGCTGTTGGTGCAAACAAAATTTGGCAAGATTCTGACCTTGAGAGCCAATCTCCCTGACGGCAGCAGCAGCATGAGCTACTACCGCTGGCAGCAAGGGCGCTGGATGCCGCTGGAGGCCCGCAGCTGGCTGGCCGATCTTTCCAGACAACTGCCCAAAGGGGCGACGATCAAGGGAACAATATGGCCCGATGCCGACTCCATGAGCGCCCAGGTAGCGCTTGGCAACACTTCTGGCGACGCTGCAAATGGGAAGCTTGCTGAGGTCAGGTTGGCGCTCGTCAAGGATCGGTTCACGATTGAAAAGCTCACGCTGGTGCCGACGGTCGACTGAGTCAGGCAGGGGGTGACAGGCCGAACTTGTCGATGCGATAGCGCATCGTGTCGCGCGTCACGCCAAGCATTCGCGCGGCGTGAGTGACGTTCCAGCCGGAGTGATCGAGGGCACGGACCAGAAGATCGCGCTCGACGGTCGCCAGATGCAAGCCCTCAATAGGAAAAGTGTTTGCGTGGTCGGGTTCGCCGGAGACCTTTTCCTCGTGTTCCAGAAACACGCGCGGACTGCACAGGTTGAGGTGCTCTGCATCGATCATCGGACCCGAGGCCAGCAGAACCGATTGTTCAATGATGTTGCGCAACTCTCTCACGTTGCCTGGCCAGGGATGCCCGCGCAGCATCACCTCAGCTGACCGGTCAAAGTACATGTCGTCCCGTCCGTAACGGGCGCTTTGTACGGCAAGAAAATGCTTTGCCAAAAAGAAGGAGTCCTCTGCGCGCGCCCTCAGCGGTGCAACGTGGATTCCTATAACGCGCAGTCTGAAGTAAAGATCAGACCGAAATTTTCCGTCGCGCACCATATCTTCAAGCGAATGATGGGTGGCGGCGAGGATTCGAACATCGACGCGCTGGTCGCGCGCACTGCCAAGTCGGCGGACATTCTTCTCCTCAATCACTTTAAGAACTCTGGCCTGCAAGGCGTAATCCATGTCACCAATTTCGTCCAGAAACAGACTGCCACCGTCGGCCGTCTCGAACAGACCAAATTTTCTCTCGCTGGCATCGGTAAAGGCGCCACGTTCATGTCCAAACAGCTCCGACTCAAGCAGGTTTGGATGAATCGATGCGCAGTTGATTTCGACAAATGGCTTGTTGCGCCGCGGCCCGCTGAAATGCAGGGCACGGGCAACCAGTTCCTTTCCGGTTCCGGTTTCGCCGGTAATCAGCACCGGTGGTACACCACCATCCTGCAAGGCTCTCTCTGCATCAACAATCTGCTGAATCTTGCGTCTCAGTGACTGCATGACATCTGACTCACCGATCAGGCTCTCCAATCCGGCCTGGCTCCCAACACGACTCTGATAGTACGAGAGCACCTGGTCGCGCCGTTCGTCATGCAGCGCTTTTTCCAGCAGGACGCGCAGCTTGCCCAGGGGGATCGGCTTGGTCAGGAAGTGGTAGGCACCGGCTTGCAGGGCATCAACCGCAAGGTCAATGCTGCCATGCCCTGTGATCATGATGATCTTGATCTGTCTGTCGAAAGCGCGAATCCTCTTGATCGCCTCCATTCCGTTCATGCCAGGCAGATTGAAGTCGAGAATGACGATGTCAGGTTTGAATGAGTCAAGTTCGCCCAAGCCCGCTTCGGCAGTGGTCGCGATGCGTATTTCGTAGTCATATCGAACCAGATAGGCGCAGACGTTTTTTGCCAAAGTGGTTTCGTCTTCGATCAGTAGCACGCTGCGTGTCATGGTTGACCCCTATACGACAAGCATTGACAGACAGACCGCCGTCCCTCGGCCGGGTCCACTGTCTATCGCAATGCGTCCCCCAAAGCGCTCGACGATGCGTTTGGCCAGGGACAAACCAACGCCCAGGCCCTTCGCCTTGGTCGTGTAAAAGGGCGTAAAGGCGCGAGCCAGTTGATCTGCTGTCATGCCTGGGCCACTGTCGCGTATCGTCAATTCGACGCGTTGCGAAGACGACTTGACGTTGCCAACGATCTCGATGCTGCCGCCCTGCTGTACTGCCTCGACAGCGTTGGCCAGAAGACTGTGCAGCACCTGACGCATCAGCAGCGGGTCGCCCTTGGTCAGCGGCAGATCCTTTGCCATATTGCATCGGCCTGTGATTCCGCGCTTCTCCATGTCACGGGCGAAATGCTCCACTGTTTCTGCAACCAGCACTGGCAAGGCCATCGAATCAGCTGCTGCAGCCAGCGGCCGTGAATAGCTCAGGAGGCTTCGCACCCATTCCTCAAGCCGGTCGGCCTCGGCAATGATGTCTCGCGCCGACTCGATGGCGACCTCGTGACTGCACTCCAGCGACAGCTCGGCTGAGCTGCGAATGGCCGCCAGGGGATTGCGGATGCCATGAGCGACAGCGGAGCCCATTTCACCGACGGTTGCCAGAATCTCGGTCTCAACCAGACGTTCACGCTGAGCGCGAATCACGGCATCGGCGCGCCGTGCCAGTCCGAACAGCGACAAGAACAGGAACAGTCCGGACAGAGTTGCACCCACGAAGATATACATGCGGCCAACATGCAATGACTCTGCGAGAGCTTGCGGTTGCTTGTAGAGCTCGATGACGCCAATGACTTTACCGCGTGGCGCATCGCGAACCGGAACATAAATCTCGATGAAGTAGTCGTCAACTTTTGTGAGTTCCACGTGCTCTTCCTTGCGCGGCTGGTCTTCATCGTCCTCGGCGTCACTGTGGACGACAATTTCCCCGCGAAGGGCGGAATCGAGCTGGGGGTTGGATCCGAACTGGCGGCCAATAATGTTCGCGCTGCTCGACCAGATAAGCACACGCTTGCTGTTGTAGATGTTGGCGCGCAAGACATCCGGCATGCCCGCAATGTGTCGCAGAGCGGCCTGGAGCTCCGGTGCATCATCCGGCGCTTGTTGGTCTGAAAAGTATGCACGCAAGGTTCTTTCGGTAAGAACCAGACTTTGCACGAATTCTGTAGTCAAAGCGCCCTCCTGACGCAGCATGCGATCAGTCAGGAAATGCGAAAGAAGGGCCGCGCAGGCGGCGCTGACAGCGATGATGGTGATCAATCCGACGATTGCGAACCACCGACTCAGATTGAAGGGCGAGCCTGCGCGTCTGGCGGAAAAAAGTGCCCGAAGCGAGTTCATGAAATCGATCCCTTCGCAAACGATGGGTGGTGGACGGAAGTTGCTGAAATTGTCCCGCGAAAACGCAGCCAGGGCTGGTAGGTTTTCGCTGTAAACGGCGCGCACCAACTATGCATATTTGAACCATCTCAGCCGCTGCTACCTGCCGGTTGCCAACAATTCGCGCTTTTCCAATGGACGGGTGCTGGTGGCAATGTCCTGTGTCGAATGGCGCAGCAGAGGTGCAACAAGGCTTTCCAGGTTGGTCTGGTTAAGCAATTTTGCAAACTTCAATCCATCGAGTCGAAGCACACCCTGTCGGTCAATGACGAATGTCACCGGGACGCGTGAAAGTCGACCGTAGCCGGCAATCTGAGTGCCCGGCGTCATAGCCACGGCAAAGCTGAAATCTTTCACCACACGTCTAACTTTGGCGATATCCCGCGGATCGTCGATGCTCAGTGCGATCACCTCCAATCCCTCGCCACGATGAGCGCGGTAGAAGGCGTCGATCGCCGGCATCTCTTCCCGACAGGGGGTGCACCAGGTTGCCCAGAAGTTCAGCACGATGACCTTGCCGAGCAGATTCGCCGAATCGAACTTGGCGCCATCAAGCAACTCGGCGCGAAAGGCAGGGGCAGGCAGGCCTTCCTTCAGTTCGGCCGCTGCCGTGTGGAAATGGCCCGCGAGCAGACAGGACAAAAGAACAAGGAGTCTTAGCTGGCAATACATGGTTTTACCTCTTTCAAGATCTGCATCACATCAGCAAACGGAGCTGTTGGTAAGAGCGGACCACCTTGGGAACGTAGGCGATGGTTTCAGGGTACGGGGGAATCCGCTTGCCGTACTTGATGATGGCGGCCTCGCCAGCGTTGTAGGCAGCAAGTACCAGCGGAAGATCGTTGTCGAACAGCTTCAGCAACTGATTCAGGTACTGGGCTCCGGCACGTACGTTGTTAACCGGATCGAAGACATCCGCCACACCAAAACGTCTTGCCGTCTCGGGCATGAGTTGCATCAGTCCGGCGGCGCCCCGCTTGGACAGAGCCCGCGCGTTGTATCCCGACTCAACCGAGATGACAGCGTGAAGCAGGGCTGCCTCAATGCCGTACTCTCGAGCAGCGTTTGCAACCAGGGAAGCGTAGGGAGGCCGCGCTCTTGAATCAGACGGGGCTTCGGCACGGGGCACCGCGACGGATGTGAGTGTGGCATCGAGTCTGCCATATCGATCATCGTCCGGGATGTTGCTCAAGAAAAGAGCGCCGTGACTATCTACAAATCCGTAGATTGCCGTGTCGGCCCAAGACTCCGATCCGAAGAGTCCCAGCACTAACAATGTAAGGCGCATGAAATGCATCTAGGCTCCAACTTCACTCAGAGATCCGTACCAGACGGTGCGTGACCATCCTAAGTGCTCACAGCAAGTGCTCGCAATACGGTGATTGCCCCATAAGCTTGCAATCCTTGACTAAGGTGCCATCAGGTATTGAGCGCCAGACGCCGATAAAGCCATTCCGATCTGCAGTGGGACGGCACACCACGAATCGCAACCGGTACTTGAATACCCGCAGTGTTTCGCACCGGTTCAGTGAGCTTCTACAGTGCAGTTCCCAGGTCCAAGCAAGGGCTCTTTGTAGAGGCATATACAGCTATCGCCTTGCTGCGTTTTCGACGCATCCAATTTATTCTGGACCCAGTTCCATTCTGAAAAGGTGCTCACCCATTCGCTGATCTGCGGTGGTTGGCCCATTGGAACAGGAGACCTGTCCACGCGCGCTATGAGACCGAGTGCAGGCTCCATCGGGGAAGCCATTGTTTGAATTGAAAAAAGGAACAGTTACCATGATTGCAAAGACGCCGATCGCCGCCACCATTGCTGAAACCGTCGCGCCGACCATTGGGGATATCGAGCAGGGACTCCGGTCGGGCGCCAGGGCGCTGCCGCCTGTGCCCGATGCAAGGTCAAGGACAGCAAAGCCTCTGGCCAAAGTCAAACCAACCCAGGCGGCTACCGACGATCAGGTAGCACCATCGGACAACTCGGGCGAGGCTGCAGTGGGCGTGAACTCAGTTGCCCTCGCACAGGCGGCGGCAGAGTCGGACAAGCGTTCAGATGTTGCAGATGTTCAGAGCGGGACAAGCGAAAGCGTCGATGATGCGAAGAGTGATGACGGGGCGGTCAGGCGACAAATTGAGTCGAACGTCGTGGGTTCCGGGCTATCGGGGTTGGCAGCGCCCGGTGATGGCGCAACGCCGAGCGAGGCAGCGGGCGGTGACACCGCTGTGGTTGCCAGCGGTCTCCCAGCGCTTTGGGCCCTCCCGCTATTGGGTCTCGGCGGTGGCGGTGGCGGTGGTGGCGGATCTGCGCCCGCGCCAGCCGCGACGCCTACGCCTGTTACGCCCTTGATCAAAGGAGCGGTTGCCGATGGCTACATCGCCGGAGCAAAAATTTACACCGATGTCAACGGTAACGGCAAGCCCGATCTGACGGAAGATACCGGTGTGGTCACCGACAGTACCGGGCACTATTCGTTGCCGAGCACTGTGCAGGGGTCCATCATTGCGGTGGGCGGAACAAATATAGATACGGGTCTGCCCAACACGATGGTGCTGATGGCTCCGGCCGGCAGCACGGTGGTCAACCCGTTGACAACTTTGGTGGTCCAGTATGTCAATTCCAAGGGCGTCAGCGTGGCAGCGGCCGAAGCGGCGATTGAAGCGAAGCTCACTCTGCCCAGCGTTGATCTGCAGAATTACGATCCCCTGGCAACGACCAACCCGACTGACGTAACGGCACTTGCAGTACAAAAGGTTGAGGCGCAGTTGGCCGTCGTCATCGGCTTGACTGAAAAATTCCACCCCGGCTTTGAATCTGCAATGCTGCAGTCAATAGTCGATCTGATTGTGTCGGGACAAACAGTGAATCTGGGGGCTTTGGCGACCCTGAGCGCGATCAATGCCAACGCCGGCAGCCCTCTGAGCGCTGCGCAGCTCAGCAATATTGCCGCCGGCACAGCGGCAATTGCGCAGGATTCGACGCTTGATCCAACGGCAGCGAACTCGATCAGCCATACCCAGCACATCATCATGAATGTGGTGACGGTGGCGGAAGCTGGCGTGCTCTTGCAGCGGGATCCGACGGCGCAGTTCAATCTGTTCGACACTGCAGAGAATCTGCTGGCGGCGCCAGTGGCCACAATCCAGGCGGCGGCGGGCGGCGTCACAGTAAGTGATGTCCCGGTTCTTTCAATTGCGCAAGCAACTGCACTGCTAAGTGTCGATCATGCAGCAATGAGCTTCACTATCTCCGACTCGGCGCAGGCGCTGGCTGGGGCAGCACCATCGGTGACGGGTGCAGCCAGCAGCATTACCGTGACGGTTGCTGCGCCCCAGAGTCCGACCACCGTCAGTCTGACGGAAGCCGACACGGCCGCTGCGCTCAGCACCAGCGGCACGCTGACCAGCACGGCAGCCTTTGTAGTGCAGGGCGCAACGGCTGGCAGCTACGGCACGTTCACGATCGGCGCGGGCGGCGCCTGGAACTACACAGCGAGCTCGGCGCACAACGAGTTTGTTGCCGGCACCACCTACAGCGAAACCTTTGCGGTGGCGCGCGCCGACGGCACCAGCACCAGCGTGGTGATCAATATCCTGGGCACCAACGATGCAGCCGTGATCAGCGGCTCAAGCAGCGGATCGGTCATTGAAGCCGGTGGCGTGGCCAATGCTATAGCTGGCACACCGACCGCTACGGGTACGCTCACAGCCACCGATGTGGACAGCGCAGCGACGTTTAACGCAGTGGCCACGGCCACAACCAGCACGGGCGGCTTCGGTACATTCACCATGACAGCCGGCGGCGTGTGGAGCTACACGCTCAACAATGCCAACGCAACGGTGCAGGCACTCAATGTTGGAGGCACGCTAAGCGACAGCTTCACGGTCACGACAGCAGACGGCACCAGCCAGGTAGTGAGCATCACCATCAACGGCACCAATGATGCAGCCATCATCAGCGGCACCAGCACACTCAACGTGACCGAAGGCAACAGCGCAGCGGCCATCAGTGGCAGCGGCACACTTGCCATCAGCGATGTCGACAGTGCAGCGAGCTTTGCCGCGCAGAGCAACACGCCAGGCAACTACGGCAGCTTCAGC
>CAITQH010000008.1 GCA_903894475.1 uncultured beta proteobacterium | reverse complement strand
CGCCACCGACCCGATGCTCGGTCCGCTGTTCAAGTCCTTGACCAAAATTCCCCGCACTGGCCTGCTGTGGGGTGGCTGGATGGCGAACCGCGTTCGGCCCTGTGACCCGGTGGTGTCACCTGTATTTGGCGATCTGTCCAATTTGCCGCCGCTGCTGGTGCATGCCAGCGAAGCCGAGATGCTGCTCGATGACAGCCGGCGCTACGTCAACAAGGCGATCGCCGCCGGATCCCCCGTCACACTGCAAACCTGGGCGTACATGGTCCACGTCTGGCAGATCTACCACCCCGAGTTGCCCGAAGGGCGCGAGGCCATGAAGGAGATCGGCAAGTTCCTGCGCTCCAGGTCCTGAGCGCCTAGCCGACCCAGCGCCTGGCGTTGTGCCAGAGCTGCATCCACGGGCTGTGCAGATCAGGATTGAGATCGGTCCAGCTCATCTGGATATTGCGGAACACGCGCTCCGGGTGCGGCATCATGGCGGTGAAGCGCCCGTCGGCTGTGGTCACGGCCGTCAAGCCACCTGGACTGCCATTCGGGTTGAAGGGATAAGCTTCGGTGGCAGCACCCAGGTTGTCGGTAAAACGCATCGCCGCCAGCGCCTTGTCAGGGTTACCACGGTATTTGAAATTGGCGTAACCCTCGCCGTGCGCCACGGCAATTGGCAGGCGGCTGCCGGCCATGCCGGCAAGAAACAGCGATGGCGAATCCAGTATTTCCACCATCGACAGGCGGGCCTCAAAGCGCTCGCTCTGATTGGTCGTGAAACGCGGCCAATCCTGCGCGCCGGGAATGATGTCAGCCAGTTCGGCAAACATCTGACAGCCGTTGCAAACACCCAGTCCAAAAGTATCAGACCGGCCAAAAAACGCGCGAAACTGATCTGCCAGCAGCGGATTGAAAGTGATAGAACGTGCCCAGCCAATGCCGGCGCCCAGGGTGTCGCCGTAACTGAATCCGCCACAGGCAACCACACCGGCGAAATCGGCCAACTTCGCACGCCCGCTATGCAGGTCGGTCATGTGCACGTCAAAGGCATCGAAGCCGGCCTCGTTGAAGGCATAGGCCATCTCGACGTGCGAGTTGACGCCCTGCTCGCGCAACACCGCCACCCTGGGGCGGGACAGCATCAGGGGCGGCGCTCCCACCTCTGTCATTGCGGGCTCGACCCGCAATCCATGGATCCCGGGTCGAGCCCGGGATGACATCTTTGGCTCAACAGACGAAAGATGAAAATGCAGCCCCGGGTCCGACGGGTCGCCCGCCGCGGCGTGCTCGGCATTGGCGCAGGCCGGGTTGTCGCGCCTCTGACAAATCTTCCAGCTGGTGCTGTCCCAGACTTGATGCAAATCCTGCAAACTCGCGCTGAACACAGCTCTGGCGTCGCGCCAAATCTGAATCTCGCCCACGCCAGTCGTCATCGCTGAAGCCGCGGGCCGCGTCTTGCCAATCACATGGCTGTGCTTTGACAGACCGTGCAGACGCAGCACCTGCATCACTTCATCGCGCTGCGCTGTGCGCACCTGCAGCACGACGCCGATTTCCTCATTGAACAAGGCCTTGAGGCTGAGCTCTTCGCGCCGTGCGCTGACCTGAGTCGCCCAGTTCTTGCTGTCGCCGTGTTCGGCGCGACTGTCACTGATGCCGTCGCCCTCAGTCAGCAGCAGATCGAGGTTCAGTGCCACCCCGACGTGGCCCGCGAACGCCATCTCACAGACGGTGGCAAAAAGCCCGCCATCGCTGCGATCGTGGTAGGCCAGAATCAGATCGCGCTCGCGCAAGGCGTTGACTGCCTTGACCAGTTGCACCAGATCCTGCGCCTGTTCCAGATCCGGCACCTCGTCACCCATCTGCCCCATCGTTTGCGCCAGGATGCTGCCACCCATGCGCATGAGCGCGCGCCCCAGATCCACCAGCAGCAGCGTGGTGTCCTGGCTCGGCTCAAGTTGCGGCGTCAGCGTGCCACGCACATCGGCCAGTGTGGCAAAAGCGGTGACGATCAGGGACACCGGCGAGGTCACCTTTTTGGCTCCCTGCTGATCACTCCATTGAGTGCGCATCGACAGCGAATCCTTGCCGACCGGAATGGAGATTCCCAAAGCCGGGCACAACTCCAGGCCGACGGCTTTGACCGTGGCATAGAGCGCAGCATCTTCGCCCGCCTCGCCGCAGGCTGCCATCCAGTTGGCCGACAGCTTGACGCGTGAAAGTTCGATCGGTGCCGCCAGCAGATTCGTAATGGCCTCGGCCACCGCCATGCGCCCGGAAGCCGGTGCGTTGAGCGTGGCCAGCGGCGTGCGCTCGCCCATGCTCATGGCCTCGCCGGCAAAGCCCTGGTAATCAGCCAGTGTGACGGCGCAGTCGGCCACTGGAACCTGCCACGGACCTACCATCTGGTCGCGATGCGTCAAACCGCCCACCGTGCGGTCGCCGATGCTGATGAGAAAGCGCTTGCTCGCAACCGTTGGATTGGCCAGCACGCTGATGCAGGCGGCCTGCAAATCGACGCCTGTGAGATCCAGTGGCGCAAACGTTCTGTGCACAGTGCTCACGTCGCGCTGCATCTTGGGCGGTTTGCCCAGCAATACCTCCATCGGCATCTGGACACAGGCCCCCACGCTCCGCACTGTCGTGTCGTCGCTGCCCCCCGAGGGGGCTGTTTCTCCTTGGGGCGGCCCAGCGGCGAAACCGGCCCCCACGCTCCGCACTGTCGTGTCGTCGCTGCCCCCCGAGGGGGCTGTTTCTCCTTGGGGCGGCCCAGCGGCGAAACCGGCCCCCACGCTGACCGGGTTGTCGGTCACCACCAGATCCCGTTCCATGGTTGCCACGCCCACCACGGCAAACGGGCAGCGTTCGCGCTCGCACAGTGCCTGAAACAGCCCCAGCGATTCCGGCGCAATCGCTAACACGTAGCGCTCCTGGCTCTCGTTGCACCAGATCTCTTTGGGCGCCATGCCGGACTCTTCCAGTGGCACCAAGCGCAGATCAAAGCGGGCACCGCGAGCAGCATCGTTGGTGAGTTCCGGGAAGGCATTGGACAGACCACCAGCGCCCACGTCGTGGATCGCCAGAATCGGATTTCCTGGCTGGCCGTCGCCGCCCTGCCCGAGCATCCAGCACTGGTTGATGACCTCCTGCGCGCGCCGCTCAATCTCCGGGTTGCCACGCTGCACCGAGTCAAAGTCGAGCGCTGCCGCGTTGGCGCCGCTGGCCATGGAACTGGCGGCGCTGCCGCCCATGCCGATGCGCATGCCAGGGCCGCCAAGCTGGATCAGCAGACTGCCGGCCGCAAAGGCAATCTTGTGCGTCTGAGTGGCGTCGATCACGCCCAGCCCACCGGCAATCATGATCGGCTTGTGATAGCCGCGCTGCTCTGCAATTTCGCTGGACTGGCCGCTGCCATCGGTCGCCGTATAGCGCAGGCTTTGTTCATATTCGCGAAAGTAGCCGAGCAGGTTCGGACGACCAAATTCATTGTTGAAAGCGGCCCCCCCAAGCGGCCCTTCGATCATGATCTGCAGGGGGCTGGCGATGTGCTCCGGTTTGCCGTACTGCACGTCATTGCGAACCCCTCCCCCCTCATTGCCCGCCCCTCTCCTGTCATTGCGAGCCTCTCTCCCGCCATTGCCCGCCTCTCTCCCGTCATTGCGAGCGAAGCGCGGCAATCCATCATTAATTGGAGTCTGACCCCAATTAATTGTAGAGACGGTGAAGCCGGTCAGGCCGGCTTTGGGTTTGGAGCCGCGCCCCGTTGCACCTTCGTCGCGGATCTCGCCACCGGCACCCGTTGCAGCACCGGGAAAAGGCGAGATCGCGGTCGGGTGGTTGTGCGTCTCCACTTTCATCAGGATGTGGTTGGTGGCGCTCTGCTTTTCATAGACGGGAGCACTACCAGAACTATTGGCTGCACTGGCAACAAAGCGCTGCACCTTCGCGCCCTCCATCACCGAGGCATTGTCGGAATACGCCACCAGCATGTGCTGGGGATTCGTCTGATGCGTATGGCGGATCATGCCGAACATGCTGCTGGCCTGCGCCACGCCATCGATCGTGAACGCGGCGTTGAAAATCTTGTGCCGGCAATGTTCGCTATTGGCCTGTGCAAACATCATCAGTTCCACATCGGTCGGATTGCGTTGCAACTGCGTGAAGGCTTGCACCAGGTAATCAATCTCGTCTTCGGCCAGGGCCAGACCAAACTCGATGTTGGCCTGTTGCAGCGCTGCCTTGCCACCGTGCAGCACATCCACCTGCGCCAGCGGCGCCGCCGGCAACTCGGCAAACAGCGCGCTGGCAGCGGCACGGTCAAACATAACGCTTTCAGTCATGCGGTCATGCAGCAAATCGGCAATCTGCTGCAACTGCTGGGGCGTCAACGTCGGCTCGGATAGCAGTCCGCTCTTGAGCGTCAAGTGATATTCAACCAGGCGTTCGACGCGCTTGATCGCGAAGCCGCAGTTGTGCGCAATGTCGGTGGCCTTGGATGCCCAGGGCGACACGGTACCCAGGCGAGGGCTGACCACGATACAAGTGCCGTCATTGGGGCCGGCATAGGGGTCGCCGTAGTTCAGCAGCGCCGCAAGTTTGACCCCGAGCGCTTCGTCCGGCAGCACATCGCCGACCACCAGATGCACAAACCGGGCAGCAATGCCTGAAACCCTGTCGTGAATGCCCTGCAGGCGGGGCAATAACTGCAACACACGGAAAGAACTCAGGGCGTTACCGCCCTCGAAGGAGATGATGTGCAGTGTCACAAGGGAGGCCTAAAAAGTGCGCTGGAAGATGGCCGATTTTAGCCCGGCACCCCCGGCGTGACCCCGGCACGTCAAACAGTGCGTCCCGCCGGGAACAGCAGACCGCGGCGACGGACGGTATGCCAACGCCACGCGATCAACACCACGGTCAGCAGCAGCATGAAAACGCAGTAGGGCCAGACCACCACATCGTGAAGCCGGGACAGTAGTACCTGACCCAGAATCAGCGAGGCAAAGTTCAGCGCCAGAATCGCAAGCAAATAGCCGCCCATCTCCATCTGCGAACGCACTGTGACTGCGGCGTAGTTGCGCACCATGAGGGCGCTCGGCGGCAGCAAACTGGCCGCGCCGACCCAGACCACCCGAGGGGGGATCCATTCAAACTGCACCTGGTAGGACAGCAACAGACCATAGGCCAAGCTCGCAGCAAACAGCAAACCGTATTGCAGCAACAGGTAACGAAAGTAGATGGGCGCTTGCGCGGCCCAGGGCGTAGCGCGTTCGCCCAAGCCTGCCAGTGCTTGCTCGCCCCTCGTGGCAACGGCGCAGTGGTGCGCGGTGCTTTGTCCCATCATCACACCCAGCGCCAGGTAGCCCAGCGCAAACATCCCAATCAAGCCAACCAAATCAGGCTGCAGCCATGCGGCAACTTGGAGCGCGGCAGTGACCACCAGAGCGAAGATTGCCAACGCCACCAGCATCCAGGAAGCATTCGAGCTGGGCCCCAGAGCCATTGGCAACAGACGAACGGATGTGCGACCAGGCGTCACATTGATCTGGCCCAACACCCACCGGAAATACAAGGTAAACAGCCTGCCCGTCCAGGTTTGCGACGCCTGCTGCCGCGCTGCACTTCCGGCGTCATTCATGGCGGCATTGGACCTGGCGGCTTGCCTGTTCTTCTCCAAATGCCAGTCACCGCGCAGGGCAAAGGTCCAGCGCAAACTCCAGACGCTCAGGAAGAGCACGCCCGTCAGCACCGCCAGGGGTTGGTCCAGCACCAGTCTGCGCGCATTCGCGACCTGCATGGCGATCGATATGGGAAGTTCCGGCACCATCCAGACCCCGAGGCAAGGAAACACCCACAGAAACAGCAGATTGCGTGCAGCCAGGACCTGGAGCAACGTGCAACTCCACACCAGGAAGCCTACCAGCAGACAATTGCGATTCGGCGCGATCAGGTAAGCAACAGCTATCGCCGTCAACGGAATCGTCAGCAGGTAAAACGCAGAGACCCAACGCAAGCGCTTGTTGAGCCCCGGCACCAGGTTGTAGTGAACTATGGTGAGCTGTTGATGAATCCACATCATGCTTGCCACCACCGGAAGAAGTACCAGGGCAGCGCCATCGAAGGCGAGCCCAACCCCGATCGCCATGCCCACTTTTTCCCAGCTGGCTCGGTCCGGTCTGAACACAGCACCGACCCCATGCATGATCAAGAACAACATCGGAAAGAAGAGCAGCCCGATGGCAATGTCACGGCGTGAGTAGTTCACCATGCTGCCCCGCACGGAACCCAACAGCATGGCGCTGAGTTGCCGCGACCACGGCGTGCCTGCTCTGCCCGTCACCGCGTCACCTCAATGAACAATTCCTCCAGCGCCACACGCTCCGCGCGCACGCTGGTGCTCGCCTGCAGTTGCTGCAGCTCAGCTTCGTCAAACTGCGCCAGAACACAGGTTTCGCCCTGGCGTGTGACCTGGCTGCGCAAGACAAGTCGCGGGCTCAGTGCTTCGACCTGGGCCTGCGCTCCGGTCACGCGCCAGGTAGCTTCGAGCAGGCTGTCGAGTGGCTGCTGCAAGGCTATCTTGCCGTCCTTGAGAAACGCCACATCCATCGCCACACGCTCCAGGTCGGACAGGATGTGAGTGGAAAACACGACGGTGGTCTTGCAGTCAATCACGCCATCGACCAGTTCGCTCAAAAACTCGCGCCGCCCGGCGGGGTCCAGGCTGGAAACAGGTTCGTCGAGCACCAGCAGGTCAGGTTCATGCGCCAGCGCCCGAATGATGGACAGGCGTTGCTTCTGTCCCGGTGAGAGTTTGCCAATGGTCTGGGTCCAGGGCAGTTCCCAGCGCTGCATCAGCTCGTTCACCTTGGCTTCGTTCCAGTGGGTGTAGAAAGCCCGAAAGTAATCCATCAGCTGGCGCGGCGTGAGCCACTGAAAAAGTTCACTGCTTTGCGGCACGTAGCCGATGCGCGCCTTGGTCGCTTCGCTCAGGTGCAGCGTGTCCTCGCCAAACAGTTGCACGCTGCCGCTTTGGGCGTCGCGCAAACCCAGCAGGCATTCGATCAGCGTGGACTTGCCTGCGCCGTTGCGACCCAGCAGGCCAACGATGCTGCCGGCTTCGATCTCCCAATCGAGTTGCTGCAGTACCTGCTGCGCGCCAAATGACTTGCGCAGTCCACGAATTTTGATGGGCATGTTCATCCCTGACTCCCTTTCATGAGGTTGCGCAAGAGCGCGATAACCGGTGCGGGCGAAAGTTCAAGCTGTTGCGCTTCCTGGGCGATGCGCTCCAGGCCGGGCCGCAACATGTCCAGGCGCTCCAACTGGCTGCTTGCCGCCGACGACTGCGCCGCCACCAGCATGCCCATGCCACGACGGCGCTCCAGAACGCCCTGTGCCTCCAGCAAGCTGTAGGCCTTGGAAACGGTCATCGGGTTCACACCGAGCGCCAATGCCACCTCACGCACCGAGGGCAAGGCGTCGCCAGGGCTGACCTGGCCTGCCGCAACCATGCGCTGCAGTTGCATCATCAACTGGCGGTAAATCGGTTCGTGGCCGCCAGTGTTGACGTGCAATAGGTCAGCAGGAAGTTGACGGAGTTCAGACATGAATCGATCGTTTGCGTTGTGTATTAATACAATAATACAGTAAATTTCAATCGAGAGCAAGACCTCCGCATGCAGTCTGGGATAATCGCGCCCCATGACCATCACCTACAAAGACGCACAAGGCATTGCCGGCATGCGTGTCGCGGGCCGTCTGGCGGCCGAACTGCTGGATTACCTGACACCGTTCGTCAAACCCGGCGTCACGACCAATGAAATCGACAAGCTGGCCAACGACTACACGACGCAGGTCCAGGGCGCGATTTCGGCACCGCTGAACTATGCGCCGTCCGGCCACAACCCCTATCCGAAGGCCATCTGCACCTCCATCAACCAGCAGGTTTGCCACGGCATCCCGAACGATAAACCGCTGAAGAAAGGCGACATCGTCAATATCGACGTCACTGTCATCAAGGATGGCTGGCATGGCGACTCCAGCCGCATGTTCATGGTCGGCGACGTCCCGCTGGCCGCCAGACGCCTTTGCGCGCTGACCTTCGAGGCCATGTGGCATGGCATCGTCAAGGTGAAGGCCGGCGCTTACCTGGGCGACGTCGGGCACGCGATTCAAACCTTCGCCGAGGGCCATGGCCTGAGCGTGGTGCGGGAGTTTTGTGGCCACGGCATCGGCCGCAGCTTCCACGAAGAGCCGCAAGTCCTGCACTACGGTCGCCCCGGCACCCTGGATCAACTCAAGGCCGGCATGACCATCACCATCGAGCCCATGCTCAACGCCGGTCGGCGCGAAATCAAGGAGTTGGGCGACGGCTGGACCATCGTCACCAAGGACCGGTCGCTCTCGGCGCAGTGGGAACACACGGTGCTGGTCACCGAGACCGGTTACGAGGTACTGACGCTGTCCGCGGATTGCCCGGCCGCGCCGTCTTTTGTTGCCAGACCGGCCACGCCGCAGCTCGCCTGACATGAGCAAACTGGCCACGCTGCGCTGTCACTTCCAGGAGCAGAAGGCCGCCTTGCTGGAGTCCCTGGCATCCAGTGGCACCTCGTCTACCCGGGGCGTTCGCGCGACGCTGGCTGCACTTTCGGCGCTGGCCGATGCGACGCTGCGATCGCTCTGGCAGGAGGCCGGTTTTGCCAGTGATTTCGCCTTGCTGGCGGTCGGCGGTTTTGGCCGCGGCGAACTGTTTCCCTACTCCGACGTGGATGTGCTGCTGCTGGTGCCAGACAAGCAATCACCCGAAAGTGATGCCGCTCTGAAAGCCCGAATCGAAGGCTTTATCGGCAGTTGCTGGGATGTCGGCCTGGAGATTGGCTCAAGCGTGCGCACGCTGGGCGAGTGCCAGCACGAGGCGGCACATGACGTCACGATCCAGACCTCGCTGCTGGAAGCCAGACGGCTGATCGGCAACACCGAACTGTTCGTCGAGTTTGAAGTGGCATTTGCCGTCATGGCATATTTATTGTTCGAAGTGACCGCAAGATCGATAGGAGATCTATCAATATCCGCTTTGGCTTGAATTTTTAGAGGATGGGAGTTCGGTTTGGAGGCAAAAAGTGCAAGTGCAGTGGCGGCAACTGCAAAGAGATATGGTTTCAAAATCGACCTCAAACGAAAACGACGATTGGGTAAGGCACAGAGAACAAAGGTGATCCATCACACCTGCGTTGTAATTGGATCACCTTATATTATTGCAGATTGAAGCTGTATCAACGATACAGCGGAGTAATACCTCAGCCAAAGACTCGAGTCTGCTTTATCGAAACGTCTCTCAGATCCATTACCGAATTCAGTGCACTTCGCAGGTACGGTTTTTTTGCACTCGCTTCATCAGCATTCTCGTCAAAAGATCCGCGG
>CAITQH010000007.1 GCA_903894475.1 uncultured beta proteobacterium | reverse complement strand
GGATCTTGCGAATTTGCTTCTTGGTACCTTCGGGCATGTTCTGGTACTTGCGGAAAAAGGCCTGGTCGGTCACCTGAGCATCGGGGGTGGACTCAGAAGCGTTAAGCAGAAATTCGGAGGTAACTCCCAATGCTGCGGCGATGCGTGCCATCTTTTCTACAGAAGGATTGGGGGCATCTCTGTTTTCCAGCTCCCACATGTAGCTCTTGCTGGAATCAGTCAGCTCGGCGAGTTGCTCAAGACTGAGTTTCTTTTCCTTACGCAGCACGCGAATCTTGTCACCCAGTGGTGAAGGCACTTCTTACTCCTCATGGATTCCAACGAACCCGCAAATAATACCACCACACCGAACGATTAGGTATCTGCTTGACAAACCCCTATTGACTCTGATTTAATCCCAAGCGTTCGGTACATCGAACAAATACGGTCTGTAAATCCCAATAGGAAAAAGGGGCATCCGGACTTAACTCAACCTGTCACACATCAGCAAAGGGAAAGAAATGAACGATTCAGAAAATTTATCAAAGTTGCTTGGTCACTTGCCGCCGGCGGTTTTCCGCGAATTCATGGTGGCGGAATTCGGTCTGGCCATGCCGGAACTGGACAAGAAGCAGGGCAAGCAGGAACAGCGCGTAGTGATGGAGCCAGTCCTGTCGTCCCTGGCGGTGGGCGCGCGCCGAAAGATCGAGGAACTGGCCGAACGCATCGTGCTGCTCTCGGACGGCTCTGGGCAAGACGTCATCGAGGGCATCAGCCTAGACCTTACCGACGGCGATGCCAAGGCGGCATTGGCTTGCATCCCGAATCAGTACCAGCGCGCACTGTGGCTGTACGTCCATGCGCCTACACTGTTCGAAGAGGCATTGAACGCTCGGCAGGCGGACGTCTTCCGCCAGAGTGTGTCATGCTATTCGGGCTACGTTGCTCCCAAGGCTCTCACGGTCCTGGAGGACGCGCCGGCTCGGCAGGCATTTCATCAGGCTGTCGCCGAGCAACTTGGCTGCGCGGTAGAGGCTGTCGCCGTTCAGGTTTTCAAGCGACTGCGCCCCGACACCGTGACTGGTGATGAGGTCGATCTCTACCAGGTCAGCGTGCACCACAACCGGCCGCCTGAACTCATCGACCGTGTGCAGGCCAGCGAACTGGTGCCTCAGGAGGTGATTCGGGCCGTGTTATCGCACATCACGTACGAGCCCGCCAACGGTCACTTGGAGGTGCTCTCCAAAGACACCGACGGCCGCGAGGCTCTGGCGCGCATCATGGCCGATTCGCTGCTGCATTCGCCCATCACCGGCGACAAGATCGCGCTCAAGCAGTATGACTATCAGAGCCTGGCTGGCCCTCGCCACTTCGATATTGCCGGGGAGGATGTGGCTTACGTCAAAGTGCTGGAACTCGGTGTCACAAAACCCAGCTTTCGCTCCTTGGTCGTCAAGATCAGCGCAAGGGACGCCGAGGACATTTACACGGCGGCCAAGAGCATAGTTGCACCCAGCTTCGACTTTCGCCATCATCACCTGACTAACGCGAAGCTCTCGATCCGTATCAAGAAGGTAGGGTCTGAGCGCGCCCGCACATTGAACGTAGTTCTTCGTGACGAAAACAAGTGCAACATTAAGACAAAGCGCGAGAAGGATCGCGCTCTGTGCGACAGATTGTTGACCAAGTGGAATCTGGTGCGGGAGGTAGGTGGTGACGCAGCGCCGGCTATCTACAAAATCGCTGCTTGACCTGCTGGGGCTGTTCGACCAGTCGGTCAGCCCCATCTTGGATCGCGACGGTCACAGGCTGTTTGGTATTCCTGGATGGGCGGTTTCGTCTGCGACTGCGCTCGACCAGAAGACTTTGCAGGCCTGGACGACTCGCGTAGGGTACGCGGGCAGTATCGTTGTGCCTTGCGGCGATGAGAGCACCTGCGTGGATCTACTTGATACCGACGATCCGAACAGCTACGCCTACCGGTGTCCGCAGACATTCCGCATGAAGCAGCTGAGCGCAGATCGCGCTTCAGTGGTCGATGTCGACAGTTCCCGCCTCCTCAACGAATTGGCCGATCTCCTGAATATCGCGCAGGTCAAGCGCAACGGCATCCAAGCACCCAGGATCGAGCGGACCCTGTGGCGATGGGGAGAGGCGCGTATTGGAGCAGCATTGACGCCGGTATGGATGGTGCGTGGGTTGGCTGCTCACGTGGACGAAGTCTTCCAATCTGTGCTGGACACTCGGCTGCCGG
>CAITQH010000006.1 GCA_903894475.1 uncultured beta proteobacterium | reverse complement strand
GTGCCCAGATAGGCGCTGATCACTTCTTCGTTATTGCGTACTTCGTCAGGCGTGCCGTCACCAATCTTCTTGCCGTAGTCCAGCACCACGACCCGATCCGAAATGTCCATTACGACACCCATGTCGTGCTCGATCAGGACCACGGTGGTGCCGAATTCCTCGTTCACGTCGAGGACAAAGCGGCACATGTCCTGCTTTTCTTCCACGTTCATGCCGGCCATCGGTTCATCAAGCAGCAGTACCTGTGGCTCCATGGCCAGGGCGCGTCCCAGGTCAACCCGTTTTTGCAGTCCGTAGGGCAATTGCCCGACCGGGGTCTTGCGATGCGCCTGAATTTCCAGGAAATCGATGATGTGCTCAACCGCCTCGCGGTGCATCTCTTCTTCGCGCTGCGCCGGGCCGATGCGCAGGGCCTGCCACAGCAAATTGCTTTTGATCTTCAGGTTGCGGCCGGTCATGATGTTGTCTATCACGCTCATGCCCTTGAACAAAGCCAGGTTCTGGAAGGTGCGACCGATCCCCATTACCGCCACTTGGTGACTGTCCATATGGCTGAAGGCTTTGCCCCGAAACGTGATGGAGCCCTGTTGCGGTGTGTAAACGCCGTTGATGCAGTTGAGCATGGAACTCTTGCCGGCACCGTTGGGTCCGATGATGGCCCGGACCTCGTGCTCACGAACATTGAAAGAGATGTCGGTCAATGCCTTGACGCCGCCAAAGCTCAGAGAAATGTTGTTGACATCAAGAATGACGTCGCCGATTTGTTTTGTTGCCATGATGCTCAGTCTTGTGTTCAGGCAGCCGCTTTGACCGGTGCAAAGGTCTTGGTGTCTTCAATTTTCAGTGTGGCACTGACGCTGCCCGTGCGGCCATCTTCAAATTTCACCTGGGTTTCGATGAACTGCGTGGTCTTGCCACCGTACAGGGCATCGATCAGTACATCGTATTTTTCGGCAATGAAGCCGCGACGCACCTTGTTGGTGCGGGTGAGCTCACCGTCGTCAGCATCCAGTTCCTTGTGCAGCACGAGAAAGCGGCTGACCTGCGAACCTGCCAACAGCACATCCACGCTGAGGTCGGCGTTGACCTTTTCAACGCATTCCTTGATCAACTGGTAGACCTCCGGCTTTTGCGCCAGATCGGTATAACCGGCATAGGGCAGATTGCGGCGTTCGGCCCAGTTGCCGACAGCGTCAAAATCAATGTTGATCATGACGCAGACTTTCTCGCGGCCATCTCCATAGGCCACGACTTCCTTGATGTGCGGGAAGAACTTGAGTTTGTTCTCGACATACTTGGGGGCAAACATGGCGCCATCGTTGGCACCTCCCTTGATGCGCCCGACATCTTTCACGCGGTCGATGATTTTCAGATGGCCATGGGCGTCGAGAAAACCCGCGTCACTGGTGTGGTACCAGCCATCGGCCGTCAGCACTTCGGCAGTCGCAGCCGGGTTCTTGAAGTACTCTTTAAGCAAACCGGGTGACTTGACCAGGATTTCTCCGTTCTCCGCAACCTTGATTTCAACGCCGGCACAGGGCACGCCAACGGTGTCGGCGCGCGCTTCATTGTCGGGCTGCAGGCAGACAAAAACGGCTGTTTCGGTGGAGCCGTAGAGCTGCTTGAGGTTGATGCCGATAGAGCGGTAGAAGCTGAACAGGTCCGGACCGATGGCTTCGCCAGCGGTGTAGGCAACCCGTACCCGGCTCATGCCCAGGTTGTTACGCAAAGGGCCATAAACCAGCGCATTGCCGAGCGCGTACAGAATTGAATTGGTAAAGCCGATGGGCTTGCCGTCCATGCGCGTCGGCCCGACGCGCTGTGCGACGCCCATGAAGTAGTGAAACATGCGGCGCTTCAGGGCGCCAGCATCCTCCATGCGGATCATGACGCTGGTGAGCAGACCTTCAAAGACCCGGGGCGGTGCGAAATAATAGGTGGGTCCCACTTCTTTCAGATCGATCGTCACGGTGGCTGCGGACTCAGGGCAATTCACGACATAGCCGCAGGAAAGCCATTGGGCATAGCTGAAGATGTTTTGCCCGATCCAGGCCGGCGGCAGATAGGCCAGTACATCTTCGGAATGGGTCAAGTTGTCGAATTCGGCACCGGCGCGCGCTCGGTTCAACAGCGAGTCGTGGGTGTGCACCACCCCCTTTGGATTGCCGGTTGTGCCGGACGTAAAAAACATGGCAGCCACATCCGTGGGCTTGGTCTGATCAATTTCTGCCTGCAGGAAGCCGGCCTTCTGAGCGGCAAAGGCCTTGCCAGCGGCCAGCAGGTCATCCAGCGAAGCCAGACCGGGTTCATCGTAGTTGCGCAGGCCGCGTGGATCGTCAAAGTAAATATGACTCAGCTGTGGGCATTCGTCTCGGATTTCCAGCAGTTTGTCGACCTGCTCCTGATCTTCGGCAAAGGCGAAACGCACATCGGCGTTGTTGATGGGGAAAACACACTCTGGTGCTGCTGCATCCTGGTACAGAGGAATCGGGACGGCGCCGATGGATTGAACGGCCAGCATGGTGGCGTACAGGCGGGGTCGGTTGGCTCCGATCACGATCATGTGCTCATTGCGACGCAGGCCGGCCAGATGCAGGCCGCAAGCCAGTTGGGCGACCAGCGTTGCCAGATCGGCCCAAGTCAGGGCCTGCCAAATGCCATATTCTTTTTCGCGCATGGCAGGCTCTGTTGGTCGCTGCGCTGCGTGATCTAGAAGAAGTTGAGGAAATGTGGTCTGCATCCCGGTGCCCTGCTATTCGAATGGGGTGAATAATAGACACTCGTTTGACGTCAAGTTGTCGTTTGGACGACAATCTGTACTTTTATGGGTAGGTGTTTTCCCTGCACTTTTAGGCTGCCCACCCAGGAGGATCAGGTACCAATGAGCTTTGACAAGTCCTTGCATCAGCGTCGGCGACCCCTGACGGCCGTAGAACTCGATGCAATCCCATGGATTCATCTGCTAACGGCTGTCGAGCGTGAGCGTGCTGTGGACGATCTCAAGATCACGGACGCCAGCCCCGGTGACTATGTGTGCCGAATGGGGCGTCCCGTCACGTATTGGTTTGGTGTGATTGACGGCTTGCTGAAGATGAGCAGTGACAACGCGGAGGGGCAGACCATGACTTTCACCGGTGTGCCGCCGGGTGGCTGGTTTGGCGAGGGCACGGCGTTGAAGCGTGAAAGCTACCGCTACAACATTCAGGCTCTGCGCAAGAGCATGGTGGCTGGACTGCATGTGGATACCTTTCATTGGCTGCTGGACCATTCGATTGGTTTTAATCGCTTTGTCATGAATCAACTCAATGAGCGGCTCGGCCAATTCATTGCCGCCCGTGAGATCGACCGGATGAACAACCCCGACATTCGGGTCGCGCGCAGTCTGGCCGCCCTCTTCAATCCGGTCCTCTACCCAGGTGTGG
>CAITQH010000005.1 GCA_903894475.1 uncultured beta proteobacterium | reverse complement strand
GTCTTGGCGATGGCTTGGTAAAAGCCAAGCACTGTCTCGCGCGGCCAGTAGTACAGCAAAGGTCCTAAAGAGAGCTTCACAGAATGCCTCTTGTTGCAAACGTCCTTGCGAGCTTCTGATCCGTCATTGCGAGCCTCCCTAATCCGGCCCGATACCGCACACGGACTCTGAACCTGAAATTGTCAACCCGGACTTGATCCGGGATCCAGTGCCACGCGAGCCATGGATTGCGGGTCGGGGCCCGCAATGACAAGCAGGGGTGTAACTGTTCATGGAAAGGAGCGTAGCGACGTGGCAATCCATGGATGCGAGCCAGCGTGCTATGGATTGCCGCGCTGCGCTCGCAATGACGGCCAGGGGGCGCGCAATGACAATCAAGGAACTCGCAATGACGGCCAGGGGGCGCGCAATGACAATCAAGGAACTCGTAATGACAGCCAGGGGGCTCGCAGTGACGAGAACGGGGATGCTGTTCATTTCCATGGCCTGTGATACGCCCCAAGCGTGTGCTGCTGCCCTTCGGCGACCTTGTCCAGATCGTTCATCCAGGCCGGCTTGGCGGAGTAGCGGTGTGGATTGTCGCGGCAGTTGTCGATCGCCTCGCGCCAGACCTTGGTCACCTGCGCCACATAGGCCGGGCTGCGCTGACGCCCTTCGATCTTGATGGCACGCACGCCCATCTTCATCAGTTGCGGCAGCAGCGAGAGCGTGTTCAGGCTGGTCGGCTCTTCGATCGCGTAGTAGTTGTGCTCATTGCCCACATCGAAACGGCCTTTGCACAGGGTCGGATAGCCGGCGTTCTCGCCGCTCTCATAACGATCGATCAGGACACCATTGAGTCTCGACTCGCGTCCCTGTGCCGTCTCGACCCAGCGCACCGCTTTTGGTGGCGAGCAAACGCCATTGGTATTGGGGGCCTCACCTGTGACGTAGCTTGAGAGAGCGCAACGTCCTTCGACCATCACACACAGACTGCCGAAACCGAACACTTCGATTTCGATGGGCGTTTTTTCCAGTACCTGCTCGACCTGCGTCAGCGACAGCACGCGCGGCAATACAGCGCGCGAAATGCCAAAGTGCTGATGGTAAAAATTCAGCGCTTCATAGTTCGTTGCCGAGCCCTGCACTGACAGATGCAGGCGCAAGTTGGGGTGCGTCTTGACCGCGTAGGCCATCAGGCCCGGATCGGCCAGAATCACTGCATCAACGCCGCTCTGCGCCGTGCGGTCAACCGCGCTGCGCCAGACTTCGGGGCTGGCGGCTTGTGGATAGGTATTGAGCGCCACGAACACTTTTCGGCCGCGCTCATGGGCGTAACGGATGCCGCTGGTGATGGCAGCTTCGTCAAAGTTCAGGCCGGCAAAATTGCGCGCATTGGTAGCGTCGCGAAAGCCCAGGTAAACACAGTCAGCGCCATTGTCGACAGCGGCTTTCAGAGCCGGCAGGCTGCCGGCTGGGCACACCAGTTCCATGGGCGCAACAACAGGCTGCGCCACTGGCGAGCGGGAGTTGTCAGAAATGGAATTCATCATGCTTTGGGATTGAACCACTCTTAAGAGGCCTTCTATAAATTCACACTTTCGTCATCGCGAGGCCACGGGCCGCTGCGATCCATCTACCGGAATGCCAACGGCATGGATTGTCACGCTGGCCGTCTTT
>CAITQH010000004.1 GCA_903894475.1 uncultured beta proteobacterium | reverse complement strand
ATCAGGATCACACGGAGATTTTGCAAGCACTGACGATCAAGAAACCGACCCTTCCCGCCCAGTTGACCCTTTTGTAGTGGCACGATTGCATCGTACCCCTATATGAATCAACACGTTACGAAATTAACTGTCGAACTCGGGGTAAACATTCGGTGAACCCGTAGCGCCCGCAAAAAGCCCGCAAAAAGCCCGCAAAAAGTACTGGACACATTGCGTTTTTCCCGTTACCGTTGCACCCATGCGTGCCACATCCGCTCCCTCAAGCGCCAACGCCCTCACCGGCGACACCACTGCGGCACCCTTTGCCGATGTGTACGTGACGATCACCAAGCAAGAGCATATAGCGTTGAAGTTGGCAGCCCAACATTGGCAAACCTTGCATCGCAAGGCCGTCGGTCGCGCTCAGTGGCGCGAACTGCGCTACCAGCGAATTGTGCGTGAACTCAAAGCCCAGTCCCTGAAGTCACAGGCCGACTTGGCCGCGCAGTTGGAGTTGGCGCAGGCCCAGGTTCGCGATCTGCAAAGGCGCCTGTTCTCCAGCAAGAGCGAACAAGGCAAGCACTGTGAAACCAGAACCAAGGCAGCCTCCTGTCACACCCCGCGTGGACAACGACGCGGCTCTGTCGGTCACGGTCGCACCCTGCAGACACAACTACCCGCTCGCCACGAGGAAGTCACGCTGGCCAAGCCGCAATGCCCGAGCTGTGGCTTGGCCTTCCATTCATTTGCCGGCACCGAAGACGCCCAAGTACTCGAAGTTGAAGTCAAGGCCTACCGGCGTGTGATTCACCGTCACCGCTACCGTCCCTCGTGCCAATGTGGGAGCGTGAGCGGCATCATCACCGCGCCGGCGCCGACTCGGTTGATCAATCGAGGCAAGTTTGGCATCTCAATATGGACCAGTGTGCTGCTCGACAAGTTTCTCTACGGCCGACCCAGCCAGCGCTTGCGGCAAGACTTTGCTGACCACGGGTTGAACATGTCGGCAGGGACCTTGGCTGGCGGCTTGCAAGAACTTGCCCCCATGTTCAAACCGCTCAATGAAGCCTTGCAGTCCAGGCTGCGCAGCGAGCCCCACTGGCATGCTGATGAAACCCGCTGGGCGGTGTTTGTCGATGTGCAGGGCAAGGTCGGACACCGCTGGTACCTGTGGGTGTTTCACTCCAGCTCCGTGGTTCACTACGTCATCGATCAGACACGCGCCGCAGAAGTGATCATCACTGAGTTGGCCGGAGTCGAACAAGGCATCATCAGCTGCGACCGCTACTCGGGCTACAAACGCTTTGCTCGCCTGAACCCCGGTGTGGTGCTGGCCTATTGTTGGGCCCACCAGAGACGAGACTTTCTGGAGCTGGTCAACTCGTATCCGCACCACGCACCGTGGGCGTTTGAATGGGTTGACAAGATTGGCCAGCTCTATCACCTCAACGCTGTACGCCTGGCACTTCCGCTGGACAGCACCCAGCGCGCAGTGGCCCAGTCCGCTTTGCAAGAGGCGGTGCAGCAAATGGCTGCTGCGTGCGCGGCTGGCGTCAATGATGCCGAACTGTTTCCACCGGCGGCCAAAGTTCTTGAGAGCATGGCGCTGCACTGGAATGGATTGACGGTGTTTGTTGGCTCACCCTGGGTGCCGATGGACAACAACACGGCCGAGCGCGATATTCGTCTACCAGTCGTGGGACGCAAGAACTTCTACGGTTCTGGCTCGCTGGGCTCGGCCGAGCTGGCGGCCATGATGTACAGCACCTTGGCCACGATGAAGCTTTGGGGCCTGAACGCTCGGACTTGGCTGGGAGCCTACTTGCAGGCCTGTACGGACAATGGCAATCAGCCGCCCTTGGACATCAACGTCTTTCTCCCATGGCAGATGGATGCCAAGCGTCTGGCACACATGCGAAGTTGCCACTTCAGCGCAGAGGCGCTGCATTCATGAGCATTTATTGCGCCCGCGAGTTCAGCGAACTCGACATCCAGACCATTGGCGATCTGATTGCACAGGACCCCAAGCTTCAACGCTCAGCGCTATCACGCAAGCTCTGCCAATTGTGGGGCTGGACCAAGCCTAATGGCGATCTCAAAGACATGACGTGCCGCGTGGCACTGCTGCGTATGCAAGCCGATAGACTGATCACGCTGCCACCCTCGCGAATTGGTGTGGTGCGCAAGCGCGCCCACTTTGCACCCACGCCGGCCAGCGATGCCCAAACCCCCATCAAGCAGCCCGTGCACGAACTCCAGCGCATCACACTGCAGGTGGTCAGCGGAACGGTCGCCTCCCGACTGTGGAATGAATATGTCGCGCGCTACCACTACCTGGGCTACACGCCCATGTCAGGCAGCCAGATTCGCTACAACGTCTTTGCTGGTGAACAACTGGTCGCCTGCATCAGCTTCGGTGCCTGTGCCTGGAAACTCAAGGACCGTGAGAAGTTTATCGGCTGGAGTGAGGAGCAGCGGCAGAAAAACCTACAGCTCGTGGTGAACAATGCGCGTTTCCTGGTCCTGCCCTGGATCGAGTCCAAGGGGCTGGCTTCGAAGATTCTCTCTCTGGCTGCTCGCCAGCTACCCATTGATTGGCTCAATCGATACGGCTTTCGACCCGTGTTGCTCGAAACCTTTGTGGAGTACGAACGCCACCGCGGGACTTGCTACAAGGCGGCCAACTGGATCAATGTAGGACGCACTGCCGGGCGAGGCAAGAAATCTATCAGTCACAAGAAACTCATCCCGGCCAAGGACATCTGGCTGTATCCGCTGCGCAAGAACTTTGCCGCTGAACTCTGCCAGTAGGTGCCTACGGGTTCACCGAATGTTTACAACTCGGGTGGCCTTGCTGTGTCTGGGCAAGAACGATTTTGACGCCATCGAGAACTTTCGGGGCGATGATTTCTTCAAGCGCGCTCTGGGGCTGGGCGGTGTTCCATCGAGCCCCACCCTGCGCCAACGTCTGGATGCCAACGCTTCGTCCTGGTTTGACCTGGCAGCCCAAATGAACCAAGAGTTGCTCAGCAGCCGCATCAACGGCAAGCCCATTGACTTCGGCGCACTGGCCTGTGGCTACACCCCGGTTGATCTCGATACCTTTGCCATGAACAACGCAGGCACCAAGAAAGAGCTTGTCGGACGCACCTACGCCGGTGTTGATGGCTACTGTCCGTTTGCCGTGTACCTGGGCAGCCTGGGCTATTGCCTGGAATTGGCCCTGCGTCCCGGTGTGCAACATTCGGCCGCCGAGAGCGAGTACAACTTTGAGCGCGCCTTGCCGATGGCCGCAAGTCTTGTGTTGGGGTCTTTGCTGGTGCGCGCCGATTCTGGCTTTTGTTCTTTGAAGCTGATGCAAGAAATCACGGCGCAGGCCTTCGAGCTCAAACGCGAGATTGCCTTCATCATCAAGTGGAACCCGCGCCGAGCACCGGTGGAGACGATTGCTGCAGGCAAGGTGGCCGATGGGAGTACACAGTGGGTGATTGATCGCCTTGGCAAGCGTGAGTGCATCTGGCAAGAAAGCTTGCAACTGGCCGGCGTGGGCAGTGATGCCAACCCAGCCAGACGGGTCTACCGTCTGGTCGAGCGCACTATCGACAAGCGCGGAGTTGTCTTGCTGTTGCCCGAGTACGTGCTTGAAGGTTGGACGACGACTCTGCCAGAGCGCTTTAGCCCGGCTGAGATCATTGCGCTGTACTGCGATCACGCAACCCATGAGCAGTTTCACTCTGAGTTCAAGTCCGACATGGATCTGGAGCGCCTGCCCAGTGGCAAGTTCGACACCAACTACCTGGTGTGTCAGCTCGCCGCAGTGGCCATGAACTTGCTGCGTTTGATTGGGCAGAACACTCTGAACGAGCCTGATGCGCCGATGCGCCATACAGCCAAGCGCAGGCGCATCAAGACGGTGATGCAGGAGCTGATGTTCAAGGCGGCCAGGATGATCAAGCATGCCGGGCGCTGGTTTCTTGGTCTGGGGGAAAGCGACAGTGGCTATGCGGTGTTTGAGCGCCATTACGGTCAACTCAGCACTGGGTAGCGTAGGTAGCGGCGCAGTCAGAGCCTTCTTGTACAGTGGTCGGGGATAAACTCGGGCGAAATCAGATCTAATTCCGGAAAAAATAGCTCCAAGCCGCCCAGAATCATGCGAAACAGCTGGCAAGCAGCGTCGGCCAGCTTGATGGAGCGCCAGCGCAGGCAATATCACGGCATATTCCTCGAATATCTCGGAAATTGAGGTTGAAAATCACATACAGTCATTTGGAATCACGGATTCAGGAATTAGTCTAGATCATCATTTTTCGGGATTTTAAAACCAGTATCAACGTTTGGCTTCTTGTCCGCTAGTCAAATTCGAGCCAACTCTGGTTTTTGTACTACTTAGCTTGGTCTGCCAAGCAATGAATTCGGCTTTTTCCCACGCTTCTGTGGGGATGATCGTAGTGTTTGGGGCACACATCCCAGTTTGACAGGATGGGAACCACCAAGGGCTTGATACTCCCTTGGCGTTGAGCCAGCCTACGGTATTTTTAGCAACTGAATTGCCAGCAAAGATTTCAGCAGGTGATTTTGGATTGACCGAAACATATAAGCCAACATTGGCCGACGCAATTCTGTTGCCATCCGGCAATTTCCCTGTCGAGATGACATGGTTGTTCCACACGAGCACGTGGTGACCGCTAGCAATCCCTATGCCATAGTTGTTCGTGCTAACCACTTGGTTGTTGTAAATGCGCACATAGCCCGTGGCTTCTGCAAGTGTGGTGACGTCGCCGTCAGTAATGATACCGCCACCGCTGAAATTGTCGGTCAACGGTTCATTGGGGTAAGCACCCTGAATGTAGTTGTCGTGGATGAGGATCGGGCTGTCGGCTGTGCCGCTGCTTCGGTAAACGTTAATGTTGTCTTCAATCCGGCTTCTGCGGGGCTCATTGATCACCTCGTTCCAGGCGATTTCGATGCCACCGGTCGCCCTGACATTGTTGAGTTGGGTGAAATGAATACGCAAGAATTTTTTGGATGAATAGCCACCAACGCCATTGCTGAGCCGGCCTTCTATGTTGAGCGCCTTGTTATAACGAATCGTTATGCCTTCGTTTGACTTGCCGGCACCATCGACGTAGATGCCTGCGGTGCCAAGCAGGGTGTTATTTTCAATCACCAGCTTTGCGGGCATGTACACGCTGACAAAACGACCAGTTTCACCATCCAATACATTGGGATTGAGCCCCTGCACAATGCAATTTTTAACGGTAATGTTGGTACCCGACAAAAGCGCTCTGATCAAGTGGGACTTGCCGCGCAGATGGCAATCCTCAATCACCACAGCAGCCGTTGTATTGACAGTGATGGCGGGCACGTTGGGGATGGCACTTTCCCAATTACCCTTATAGATACCGCCCGTGGAAATGACCAGTGGTGCCTTGCATACAACCGACTTGCTATCTGATGTGATGGTGTCTCCATAGGCGTTCATGACCATAGCGAAGAACGCCATGGCATAGCTTATAACAGTCAAGAATGCACCGCGTTTGTGGCTCATGAATTTGTTTTGTTTGAACGTGGGATTTTATTGGGTATATCACCCGCCGCCCACTGTATGATGTAAATGTAAATGTCACGGCAGAGCGCATCACCTGCAGCGCAAGCCAACACGATGAATGCTCAAAGAGATGTCAATGTGCCACTTCTGACTGAAAAAATTACCAAGAATTTGCTGGGTGTTCCGATTGATGCCGTTAGTTTTGGCAATGCAGTAGACCGTGTGCTGGTTTGGGGCCACGGCCATCAGAGTCGCTATGTGGTTCTTGCCAATGCGCATGTCGTAGTAACTGCATCGAAAGTCCCAAGTTTCAGTCAAGTGGTGGCATCCGCCGATATAGCTGCTCCCGATGGCGCACCCGTTGCCTGGATGCTGCGCCAACTTGGCGCAATAGGCCAAATGCGCGTAACCGGCCCCGACCTAACCTGGGCGCTGCTGGCACGCTGTGAAATTGAAGCGCTGCCTGTGTATTTTTTTGGAAGTTCGCGTGAAACACTCGTCAAGTTGGCTAATCGAATTAGCTCCGCATTCCCTGCGCTTGTCGTAGCAGGGTTTGAGGCACCTCCTTTCAGACCTATGACCGAGCAGGAAGACACCGAAGCGGTGGATCGGATCAACGGCAGTGGCGCAGGCTTGGTCTTTGTGGGCTTGGGCTGCCCCAAGCAAGAGCACTGGATGCATGCACACCGCGGCCAAGTCAACGCTGTAATGCTCGGTGTGGGTGCCGCGTTTGACTTTCACGCAGGCACCATATCCCGTGCGCCGGCATGGATGCACGAGTACGGTCTGGAGTGGTTACACCGCCTGTGGAGTGAACCGCGGAGACTATGGAAACGCTACTTGGTAACCAATACGCTATTTGTACTGGGAGCGGCGTGGCAGTTGTTATTCAAGTCAGACCGCAGCTAAGCACTATGGTTGCCACCATCCATTGAGCACTGGGGGGGGAAAGCGTCATTGCGCAAATAGCCCCCGTCCCCCAGTGCCAATATGGCCTGAGACACCTACCAGCCACGAAGTCATTCAAAGACCTGTTGACCGCCGGGGCCACCCTCACCGCCTACGACCCCATCGCCATCGGCCGCTATCGCGTGAGAATCGGGGGGATTGCCCAAGCGGCTGCCGGCAAACCTGCACCCCCTTCAAGGCAAAACCATTGCTCTTGCCCGGGTATACTGCCGCATGTCTGCGCCCGCAAGAGTAGATTCAACCATGCATTGATCCCTTGCGGGGATAGGCTTGGCACGCTCAGTGCTGCCGTATGGACTGCGAAGGAAGTTTGAAGTCAAAGATTCGGGAGAGAGACAATTGATTCATAACCGGAACATGAGTAAATGGCTATGCTGCGCCCTGTTGTCCGGTCCCCTTGGCATGGCAAATGTGCATGGGCAAGATCTCGAGGGTATCGTTGGGAAGAAAGATTGGCTCTTCACTAAATACGAACAGTTGATACCAACGGATGCAGCGCAGACGGCCCAGTCAATCGAACTCCTCGGGCGTTTCAATAAGGTTCTCAAGGCCAACGGCGTCAGCCTGGTGATGACGATGGTGCCTTTGAAGATGCGCCTCTATTCGGAATATCTTCCGGATAGCGTCAAGTTGACAGATTACATGGCGGGCAATTACGAGCAGATCAGCAAAGCGTTACAGGCGGCTGGTGTAACGTTCATTGATCTCAACACGCCATTCATGAGCAGCCCCAAGCGCAACTCGGACACACCACTGTTCTTTCGGCTTGACTCGCACTGGAGCTTCACGGGCTCCACGCTTGGGGCAGAAACCATCAAGGCAGGCATCGACGCCAACAAGGTCCTCAAGAGTGCGCTCGATGCAACGCCTGAGGTGGGGTACAAAATAAGCTTTGGCAAGCGCAAGCTTCCGTCCAAGGCGCGAAATTTGCTTGCTGCATTGCCGCGCAATTCCGGACCCTTTGAACCCGAACAATTCACCCTGGTTAGTGTGACCAGAGCGCAGGCATTGAACGAGGGCAGCCGTCCGCCGATTGGGATTACGGTTGCAGGTAGTAGTTCTTCGCAAGAGTGGACCGGCTTTGTGGATGGGCTACGCTATGTATTGCAACGCGATATTTTGAATGTTGCTGTGCATGGTCTTATCGGGCCCTGGGTTGGCATGGAAAGATATTTAAGCAGCGATGCATTCCAGGCAAACGCACCCAAGTTGCTGATCTGGGAATGGGCTGAGTCAACCGTGCATGCTCCCCCAAATACGCCATATCAAGACCCCCGCCTTGTGAGCGACAACACTGAGTGGCTATTGCGAGCCTCAGCCTGGGCGCAGGCCACTTGCAAACCGTCCACTGTGACCGCAAGGCTGGCACGAGTCGGTCTGGCTGCAAATGCCGCCAACATGAAGGGCGCAGATGTGGTCACCGGACCAACCAGCGAGAACGAATTTATCGAAATCACTTTTGATAAGCCGGTAGATAAGTTGGACTACCTGGTGGCACGCGCCGTCACCGCTGGATCCAAAACCCTGATTCTGGAAGGCATGGGGCCCGGTGCCACCACTCGCCGCTTCACAATGAATGTCCCGGGCGACGACGCTACCCATATGCTCAAGGCACCACTGCCGTCGAATGACCGTGGTTTTTCCAAAGTGCGGATTTACCCCGGAAAGAGCGATGGTTTTACTCTAAAGGATTTGCAAATCTGCCGTCAACCCGAGGACCTTCTCAAGTAAAGTGAGACAAGGGGCGTGCATTTGTGATATCGATGCCATAAGAAGCGTTATGGCGGTTCGTAGTGATTTATATCCATTTCTACCATGAAGTTACCAAATCAAACCAACGACCAAACTGCACCGAGTACCGATCAATTTATAGCCGAGGGTTTGACTCCGATTTTCCGCGACGTCTTCGATGACGATGAATTGGTTATTAGTGAAGTCACGACGGCGCGAGATGTTGAAGGCTGGGACAGCCTGGCGCATATTCGGATCATGGTGTCTATAGAAAAAGTATTTGGCGTGCGTTTTACCGCGGCCGAGATTTCAAAACTAAAAGATGTCGGAACTTTGGCTGAATTGGTCTTGAATAAGCGGGCCAATGCTTAAATGACAAATAATATATATGAATGTCTATCGTGGTTGCCTGAAGCAGCGACTGATTTTTCACGAAGTGTCTCTGCTGCAACAACAGGCGGCGAACTCCGGGAGTTAGCAAAGTTCTCTTTGGATCAGAATCAGCTTGGCAAGCTCGCCAACAGGCTGTTCTATTTGCAATCCAATGGATTCAGCCTTGCGCCGCTAGTTTCAGTAAATATTGGCCTTGTCAGCAATTCAACTACCAAATTGCTGACGTCAGCTCTAATTGGCACTGCACTGCGGTTTGGAATTTCTTTGACCATTGAGCAAACTGAGTACAATCAGGTTGCCCAGACCGCTTTTTCTACCAAAACAATTTTTACGGGGAAAGCCCTTTCTGCCATACTGCTCGCGATAGATTACCGCGGGCTTCCGCTGACGCCCACTCCTGGCAATCGGGTTGCAGCCGACCAAAATATTCAGGACTGTTTCTCTTACGTAAGATCTGTTATCCATTCTTTGCGCACGAATACGGGTGCGCAGATTATTTTACAAAACATTGCCCCTCCCGTGGAGATACCTTTCGGCAGCTACGAAGGACGTTTGCCAGGCACTCTTTCCTGGCTCGTCGCACACCTCAATAGTGAACTTGATTGTCTGCTTTCAGACGACACCTTCATTCTCGACGTTGCTGGTCTTGCTTCAAATGTTGGATTGAGCAACTGGCATGATCCAACTTTATGGAATATTGGAAAGCTGCCATTTGCGCCACGCTATGCGCCCATCTATGCCGACTATGTCGGTCGTATATTAGCCGCCAAACTGGGCAAGAGCCGTCGTTGCTTGATCATGGATCTGGACAACACTCTTTGGGGTGGAGTCATAGGAGATGACGGTCTGGATGGCATACTCATCGGAAATGGTGATCCCACCGCTGAAGCGCATCTGCAGGTGCAGCGCACTGCATTAGAACTTCACGACCGTGGAATTGTTTTGGCCGTGTCATCCAAGAATGAGGATGCAGCCGCACGCATCCCCTTCCTGGAGCATCCCGACATGTTGCTCAGAGAACATAATATCGCTGTATTTCAGGCTAATTGGTCTGACAAGGCTTCAAACATTAGAGCCATTGCCGAAACGTTGTCACTCGGACTTGAGAGTATGGTGTTTTTGGATGATAACCCCGCTGAGCGAATGCAGGTCCGCAAAGAATTACCCGGTGTTGCCGTTCCGGAACTTCCGGAAGATCCCGCTCTGTTTGCCAGGACACTTATTGCTGCCGGGTATTTTGAAGCAATCACATTTTCTGCGGAAGACCAAATGCGGGCTTCCTTTTATCAAGACAATGTCAATCGAATCCAGGTTCTCAATCAGTCCTCCGACATGGTCAGCTACCTTAAGTCCCTGGAAATGGAGATGATATGCGCTCCCTTTGATGCAAATGGTCGGCCTCGCATCGCTCAACTCATCAGCAAATCCAATCAATTTAATCTAACCACCAAACGTTATAACGAAGTGGATGTCAAGAATTTTGAAGAAGATAGCAACTATTTTACGCGTCAAATTCGCCTGAAAGATACGCTTGGAGATAACGGCATGATTAGCGTCATCATTTGCAAGAAGAATGCAGCGATTTGGGAAATTGATACTTGGCTGATGAGTTGTCGGGTGTTGGGAAGGCGCGTTGAAGAAGCAGCCTTAATGGACATAGTCAGTAACGCCAAAAAATCAGGTGCAACCAAATTGGTTGGAACTTATTGTCCCACTGTGAAAAATGCCATTGTCAAGGGCCATTACAGCAAGCTTGGATTCACCAACACTTTTTGTGATCACAATTCTGAAACGTGGGCACTTGATTTAGAGCAATACCAGCCCCCAGAACTACCAATTTCGTTGAAATATGCTATTTAACTCGTCAGCATTTATATTCATTTTCATGCCGGTAGTGTTTGCTGGCTTTTTTTTATTGGCAAAAATTAGTCAGCGCGGCGCTATTGGCTGGTTGGCGATTGCTTCCTTATTCTTTTACGCATACTGGAGTATCCTTGCTCTGCCTATTTTGGCAATTTCCATCATAATCAATTACGGGTTCGGCGTCCTGCTTTCAAGGCCAAACCTGAAGCATCGACAGTCGGTGTTGGTTTTGGCTGTCGTTGTCAACCTTTGTGCCCTCGGTTATTACAAATATGTCAATTTCTTTATTGACAACATTAATGAAATACGCATTCTGATGGAGTTCGATCCGTTGGATTCTGTTAGCGTCATTCTTCCCATCGGCATCTCTTTTTTCACCTTTACTCAAATTGCATTCCTGATTGACAGTTTTCATGGCGAAGTAAAGGAACCCGACTTTATTCAGTACGCTCTTTTTGTCTCATTCTTTCCACATCTACTGGCTGGCCCGCTGATCCATCATAAACAAATGATGCCTCAGTTCTCGCTGCCGGAAAACTTTGTAATTCAACGCGAAAAGATAGTCATTGGTCTGGCAATATTTGCTATTGGGCTAGTCAAAAAAATACTGATTGCCGACACACTGAATGGCTATGTGGCGGGTTTTTATGATAGTT
>CAITQH010000003.1 GCA_903894475.1 uncultured beta proteobacterium | reverse complement strand
TTTCCGGTTTGCGGCACAAGGCAATATCGACACCGGGAATCATCTGCATGGCCGCGGTGGCGATGGCGGTGCGCGGCCAAAGGCTGTTGACGCCAATGCCGTATTTCTTGAACTCGCCGGCATGGCCCAGTGTGCACATGCTCATGCCGTACTTGGCCATGCTGTAAGCGGTGTGGCCCTGGAACCAGTGCGTCTTCATCGACAGTGGCGGCGACATGGTCAGCACCTGCGGGTTGCGCCCGGCAGCGCCCGACTTCTTCAACTCGGCCAGACAAGCCATGGTGCACAGGTAGGTGCCACGCGCGTTGATGCCGTTCATCAGGTCAAAGCGCTTCATTGGCGTGGCTTCGGTGTTGGTCAAGCTGATGGCGCTGGCGTTGTTGACCAGGATGTCGATACCGCCGAAGCTCGCCACCGCTTTGGCGACAGCAGCAAAGACCGCCTCGTCGTCGCGGATGTCCACCGCCAGCGGCAAAGCCTGGCCACCAGCCGCCTCCACTTCCTTGGCAGCGCTGTAAATCGTGCCCGCCAGTTTTGGGTTCGGATCGGTGGTCTTGGCAACGATGACGATGTTGGCGCCGTCCGTTGCGGCGCGCCTGGCAATGGCCAGGCCGATGCCGCGCGAGGCACCGGTGATGAAAAGGGTTTTGCCTTTCAAGCCGACGCCTTGCTGTGCTGTATTCATGTGCTGCTCTCCTGTGGTCTAGATTTTCGAAAAATCGGGTTTGCGCTTTTCCAGGAAAGCGGTAAAGGCCTCGCGCGCCGCCGGCTCCGTGAGCAGCCGAGCAAAGCTGGCACCCTCTTCAAGCAGCCGCTCGGCAACGATGCCACACTGGCTTTTCTTCAGCAGACGCTTGGTCTCGATCAACGAACCCAGAGGTTTGGCCGCCAGTTTGCGCGCCTGACGCTGCGCCAGCGCAGAGGCTTCGCTCGGCGGCACGATGCGGCTGACGAGACCCATCTCCAGAGCGGTTTCAGCCAGGAAAGGCTCGCCCAGCAGCAGTGCCTCCGCGGCACGCCCGTAGCCCATGAGTTGCGGCGCCAGATAGCTTGATGCCGCCTCGGGACACAAGCCGAGATTGACGAAGGGCATGGAGAAGGCCGCGTTGTCACCTGCATACACCAGATCACAATGGAACAGCATGGTGGTGCCAATGCCAACGGCCGGCCCACAAACGGCGGCCAGCAACGGCTTCGAAAAAACGCTGATGGCGCGCAGGAACTGGAAAGCTGGTGACTCTTCACCGCTGTCCAGCCGGTTCAGGAACTCTCCGATGTCGTTGCCTGCGCTGAACACCGTCTCATGCCCCTGAATCACAGCCGCACTCAGGGCCGCATCGGCGTCGGCCTGCGCTAGCGCCTGGGCCATGCCGGCGTACATGGTTCGCGTCAGCGAGTTCTTCTTGTCGAGCCGGTTCAGCGTGATGGTCAGCACACCATGGGACTTGTCTATCAGTAATTCACTCATGCTGCAGTCCCTGTCAGGCGGTCAGTGCTTCGCGCACAAAATCGAGGCGATCCTGACCCCAGAACATCTGCTCTCCGACAAAGAAGGTGGGGGCACCAAAGATACCGCGCGCCACTGCAGCTTGCGTGTCTGTCTTGAGTTTGTCTTTGACACTTTGTTCGCTGGCCAGTGCCAGCAGCGCGGGCGCGTCGAAGCTAGCCGCCTGCAACACGCCAGCCACCGTCGCTGCGTCGTTCATATTCTGGGCCTCGACCCAGATTGCGCGGTACATGGCGCTGCAATATTCCATGAAACGAGGATCGTCGCGCATTTGCAAGCCGACCGCGATGCGCATCAGGGTGATGGTGTTGATGGGAAAGAAGGGATTGATTTTCAGCGGCACACCGTAGCGCTTGGCGAAGCGGGCGAAGTCGCCAAAGATGTACTTGCCCTTGGCCGGGACACTGGCCGGTGAGTGGTTGCCGGTGGCGACAAAGACGCCGCCGAGCAACATCGGACGCCAGATCACCGTGGCCCCGGTATCGCTTGCAAGTGCATTCAACTGGGTCGAAGCGAGGTAGGCAGCGGGGCTGCCGAAGTCAAAGTAATACTCTACCGTTTTGCTCATTTTTCAGTCTCCATTGAAGTATGGTTATCAGAATTTTTCGATCCAGGGACGCAGGTCCAGTTCATGCGTC
>CAITQH010000002.1 GCA_903894475.1 uncultured beta proteobacterium | reverse complement strand
GCCACTGCCACTCCTGACCGTTCCTCGCCCAGTTGCGCGTGAACAAATCAGGGCTCAGCGGCTTAAAGTAGTGCCATGAGTGTCTGACCCCAATAACTCCTGCGCTGAGTGCCCCAGCAGCCAGATCTTGCGTGCAATGTTGGTATTTGAAATGTGCAGACCACCGACGCCGCTTGCCGATGGCGATGCGGTGGGTGGCGCAGCGTGGACTTGGGGTTTTGCCAAATCAAGGAGGAGGCCGCAGGCCGGGGGACATTCGCGGAGTCATCCACTGCGGCGCCATCGGCATCAGGCAATCTTGTCAAAGCGGTTTGACGAATCTCGGAACTCTCTCAATACTATGAACAAACAATTTGATGTCATCGTCATCGGCGGCGGCCCTGGTGGCTATATCGCTGCGATTCGTGCGGCGCAACTCGGAATGAAGGTTGCCTGTGTTGATGAGTGGAAAAACAAGCAGGGTGGGCCGGCGCTGGGCGGCACGTGCACCAACGTCGGGTGCATTCCGAGCAAGGCCTTGCTGCAATCGTCAGAGCACTTTGACCATGCCGCACACCATTTTTCGGAACACGGCATTTCGGTTTCGGGTCTGAGTCTGGATGTGGGCCAGATGGTGGCCCGCAAGGATGCGGTGGTCAAGCAGAATAACGACGGCATCCTGTACCTGTTCAAGAAGAACAAGGTCAGCTTTTTTCATGGGCGTGGCTCTTTTGTCAAGGCGGCAGACGGTGGCTACCAGATCCAGGTCAGCGGCACGGCCGAGGAAACCCTGGTGGGCAAGCAGATCGTCGTCGCGACCGGTTCGACGGCGCGCGCTCTGCCCGGTACGCCGTTTGACGAGCAGCTGGTGCTCTCGAACGACGGTGCCCTGAGCATCGGTGCCGTACCGAAGAAACTGGCCCTGATCGGCTCCGGCGTGATCGGGCTGGAGATGGGCTCGGTCTGGCGCCGCCTGGGCGCCGAAGTCACGATCCTGGAAGCGCTGCCTGAGTTTCTGGGTGCTGTTGACCAGCAGATCGCCAAGGAGGCGCACAAGGCCTTCGCCAAGCAGGGGCTCAAGATCGAACTGGGCGTGACCGTCGGCGCGATCAAGGTCGGCAAGAAGGGCGTGGGTGTGGCCTGGACCAATGCCAAGGGCGAAGCCCAACTGCTGGAAGCGGAAAAACTGATCGTGTCAATCGGTCGCGTTCCCAACACCGTTGGCCTTAACACCGAGGCCGTTGGCCTGAAGCTGGACGAACGTGGCGCGATCATCGTCGATGGCGACTGCAAGACCAGCCTGAGCAATGTGTGGGCAATTGGCGATGTGGTGCGCGGTCCCATGCTGGCACACAAGGCTGAAGAGGAAGGCGTCGCGGTGGCAGAGCGTATCGCCGGTCAGCACAGTCACGTCAACTTCAACACCATCCCCTGGGTGATCTATACCAGTCCGGAAATTGCCTGGGTCGGACAGACCGAGGCACAACTCAAAGCTGCCGGCCGTGCCTACAAGGCGGGAACCTTTCCGTTCCTGGCCAACGGTCGGGCGCGCGCGCTGGGCGACACGACCGGCATGGTGAAGATGCTGGCGGATGCGGCAACGGACGAAATTTTGGGTGTGCATATCGTCGGACCGATGGCCAGCGAGCTGATTGCCGAATGTGTGATGGCCATGGAATTCAGGGCCAGCAGCGAAGACATCGCACGCATCTGTCATGCCCATCCGTCGCTCAGCGAAGCGACCAAAGAAGCGGCGCTGGCGGTGGAAAAGCGCACCCTCAATTTCTGATCGGCCGTGAGTGTCAAGCAGGCTTATCAGGCGCAACTGGCGGCGCGCGGCTACCATGCCGACCCGGCCCAGTTGCACGCTGTCGAAGCGCTGCAGCGCTGCGCTCTTGCCTGGGCTTCGTACAAGAGCAAACGTTCCAGCGCTCTGAAAAAACTGATCAACCGTCCCGACATTCCGTCTGGCGTTTACATGCACGGCGGGGTGGGTCGGGGAAAAAGCTTTCTGATGGACTGTTTCTTCGCGGCGGTTCCGCTGAAGCGCAAAACCCGCCTGCATTTTCACGAGTTCATGCGCGAGGTTCATCGTGAACTGGTTGCATTGCAAGGCACAGCTGACCCGCTGGAGGTGCTGGCCCGGAGAATCGCCAGGAAATATCGCTTGATCTGCTTCGATGAATTTCATGTTTCTGATATCACCGACGCCCTGATCTTGCATCGCCTTTTGCGTGCTCTGTTCAACAACGGGGTGGGCTTGGTCACGACATCGAACTTCCAGCCTGACGAACTCTATCCGGACGGTTTACACCGCGAAAGAATTCTTCCGGCGATTGCCTTGCTGAAAGAGAATCTGGAAGTCATCAACGTTGACAACGGCACCGACTATCGCCACCGAAGTTTGGCGCAGGTGCAGCATTACCACTGGCCACACAGTGCGCAGACGCACTCGGCCTTGGCCAACACATTTGACTCTCTGGCAGACCGTGCCGATGAAGATCCGGTGCTGCTGATTGAGGGACGCACTCTGCCGGCGCTGCGCAAGGCAGGTGCACTGGTCTGGTTTGATTTCAGGACGCTGTGCACCGGCGCCCGTTCACAAAACGACTACCTCGAAATTGCTGCGCGGTTCGATGCCGTGCTGCTCAGTGATGTTCCCCGGATGTCCCGGCAGATGGGCTCCGAGGCACGCCGCTTTACCTTGCTGGTAGATGTGCTGTACGACCGGCACGTCAAGCTGATCATGTCAGCGGCAGTGCCTGCACAAGAGTTGTACACGGCAGGTCCGTTGGCGCATGAGTTTGTCCGCACCGTTTCTCGTTTGCGTGAAATGCAGTCGGCTGAATTCCTGACACTGCAGCGACGCCTGGTCGACACCGCCTTGACGCTCAAGAATCCAGCGGCTCGAACTTGACGATGACCAGCGACAGATTGTCACCGCCGCCGCGGCCGCGGGAGCGGGCCTTTTCAATCAGAAATTCAGTCGCTTCGCGTGGCGACAGACTGGCCAGCACCGACCCAATCTCAGCGTTGCTGAAGTAATGCCAGACGCCGTCGCTGCAAGCCATCAGGCTATCGCCCGCGCGCAATTGGGGGATGAAATGGACGCCTACCGGAGGCTCCTTTTCGGTTCCAAGACAGCCGACCAGAATATTCGATTTCGGATGGTCATTGGCCTGTTCTTCGGTCAATTCCCCCTTGTCGACCAGTGTCTGAACATAGGAGTGATCGGTCGAGCGCTTGACCAACTTGCTGCCGTGGAAATGGTAGATGCGCGAGTCGCCCGAAGACGCCCAGTAGCAGTCGCCGCCCGAATTGAGCAGAAAGGCTGCCAGCGTGCTGTGCGGCTCTTCTTCCGAGGAGATGGCGGTCAGCTTGATGACGGTGTGGGCCTCCCGTACCAACTGCAGCAGGGTGGCAGGTGCATCATCAATGGTGGGCGCGTAGCGCTCAAACAACTGCTTGGCGGTCAACATGACCTGATCGGACGCCTTGCGACCGCCGCTGCGTCCACCCATGCCGTCAGCCACCACCGCCAGCAAGCAGCCAGGGACGCGCTTGTGACTCAGGAGAATCACCTGATCCTGCTGATATTCACGGTCACCCTTGTGGATGCCAGTAGAAGCGCTGAGTCGATAGCCTTTGGACATGTACGGCTTTGGAGAGGGAAGATACCTACAAATTGTGAATTCGATTTAGTCGTATTATCGACCTACACAAGAACAAATTCCGATCAATTACTTCGATCATTTTTATATACCAAAGCCGTGGACTCTAACCTGCATTCTCCCGAACGTCGGCTGATCGACTTGCGTATTGAGCATGGAGATCTTGATGCCATGATAGACCGCACCAGCGACCAAGTACCGCTGGACGAACTTCTGATGCGTCGACTCAAGAAAAAGCGTTTGAGTCTGCGCGATGAAATGGCGCGGATTGAGCGGCAGCTGAATCCTGACGAGCCTGCCTGACGAATGAATCTGGAAGGCCGTGTGCGCGAAGTTTTCGCGCCGGGCGGTTTGCTGTCGCACACGGTCCAGGAGTTCAAGTCCAGAGATGGACAGACCGAGATGGCAGGGTCGATTGCACGCACCATTGATGACGGCGGCGTGCTGGTGGTCGAGGCCGGCACGGGTATCGGAAAGACTTTTGCCTACCTGGTGCCGGTGTTGCTCAGCGGCACCAGGGTCTTGCTCTCCACGGCAACCAAGGCCCTGCAGGATCAGCTGTTCGGTCGCGACCTTCCTCTTTTGATCAAGGCACTGGGCCTGCCGCTGCGCCGCGCCCTGCTCAAGGGGCGCGGCAGCTATCTTTGCCTGCAGCGCCTGCAGGCGGCAAGGCAACAGCACAACATTGCCGCATACGGCGCCTTGCGAACCCTGGCAAAAATCGAAAGTTGGGCGCTGCTGACCGGCACTGGCGACCTGGCTGAACTGCCAGGGCTGGATGAACGTTCACCCCTGATTGCCCTGGTGACGTCAACGCGGGACAACTGCCTGGGTGCGCAGTGCCCGCAGTTTCGCAACTGCCATGTGAATCAGGCTCGACGGGAGGCTTTGGCTGCCGATGTGGTGGTCATCAACCATCACCTGTTTTTTGCCGATCTGGCGGTTCGCGAGTCAGGCATGGCTGAGCTGCTGCCAACGGTGCGCACGGTGGTCTTTGACGAAGCGCATCAACTCAACGAGACCGGCGTTCAGTTCCTTGGCAAGCAGTTGAGCACGGGGCAATTGCTTGACTTGGCGCGGGACTTGTTGGCCAGTGGCTTGCAGCATGCACGCGGACTGGCTGACTGGCAGACACTTTCGGGCACTGTTGAGAGGGCCGCGCGCGACTTGCGTCTGGTGGTCGGTAAACCACTTTCAGGGGGCAAGCTGCGCTGGGTTGGTCTTGCACCGGAGTCACTGGATGAAGCACAGTGGCAGGACGGTCTGGCTGCAGTGAAAGCTTCATGCAGCCAGGCTCTGGAGGCACTCAGCACGGTCGGCGAAGCAGCGCCCGATCTGGCACGTTTGTGCGAACGCGCGAGCGGCTTTGTTGAGCGGATCGATTACTTTGGCGCGGCTTGTGCCAGTGAGTCGGTTCGCTGGCTCGATGTCGGCTCGCAACTGATCCTGGTGGAGTCGCCACTGGATATTGCCGAGACGGTTCGTACGCGCCTGTTGGGTTCACACAGTGAGCCGGGATCACAGCGGTGCTGGATCTTTACCTCGGCAACGCTGGGAGAAGATGCGCGCCTGAAATGGTTTACCGAGTCCTGTGGTCTGACAGAGGCCGAAATACTGAAAGTGCAAAGTCCCTTTGACTATGCCAGGCAGGCCGCCTTGTATGTGCCACTGCATCTGTCCAGACCGGGTGCGCCGGAGCACAGCCTACAGGTGGCCCAATTTGTAGCCAAAGCCGCTGCGGCGATTGGCGGACGCACACTGGTTCTGACAACCACGCTGCGCGCCCTGCGCACCGTCAGCGAGGCGCTGCAGCGCCAGTTCACGAACGCAAACTCGCTGGAGGTTCTGGTTCAGGGGCAGCAGTCCAAGCGCCAATTGATGGACCGTTTTCGTCTTGGCGACGGGGGTGGACTGGCCGGTTGCGTGCTGGTTGCTTCAGCCTCGTTCTGGGAAGGCTTTGATGTGCCGGGTGATGCCTTGCAACTGCTGGTCATTGACAAGCTGCCCTTTCCACCGCCGAACGATCCATTGGTAGAGGCGCGCTCCAAACGGCTTGAGGCCGAAAGGCGAAGCGTCTTCAATGACTACTTCATCCCGGAGGCGGCAGTGGCCCTCAAGCAAGGTGCGGGGCGCTTGATCCGGCGCGAAACAGACCAGGGGGTGCTGGTCGTCTGCGACACCCGACTGGCACAGATGGGCTACGGCAGGCGGCTGCTGGCAGCACTGCCCGCCATGAAAAAACTGGGCTCGGAAGAAGAGTTCGCGCAGGCCCTGGCTGCTCTCACCAGAACTTCCACCACGGATTCTGATTGGTCTTGAAGCCCCGGGTCAGGTACTCGGAGTTGGGGTAGTTCTTGTCCAGTACACGCCTGGCATCGTCGCGCAGCTGCGCCATGCCGAGCGCGTCATAGGCCTTGATGATGATGAACAGAGCCTCTTCAGTCGCAGGCGCATCCTGGTAATCTGACAGCGCCAACTGGGCCCGGTTTATCGCCGCCACGTAGGCACCGCGACTCAGGTAATAGCGTGCCACATGCAACTCGTAACTGGCCAGAGAATTGACAATATAGGTCATGCGCAGGCTGGCGTCGGCGGCGTAGCGCGAGGTCGGAAAGCGTGTGATCAGTTCCTTGAATGCCTCAAAAGATTCCTTCGACGCCTTCTGGTCACGCTCAGCCAGATCCTGGCGTGCAATGTAAGAGAGAAAGCCCAGATCATCATTGAAGTTGACCAGACCCTTGAGATAGAGCGCGTAGTCCATGGCCGGACTGGCAGGGTGCAGTTTCATGAAGCGGTCCAGTGTCGCCACGGCTTGCGCTGTTTCGCCCGATTTGTACTGGGCGTACGCCTTATCGACCTGCGCTTGCTGCGCTAGCGGGGTTCCGGCAGCGCGGCCTTCGAGCTTTTCCAGATGCGATATCGCCTTTTCGTAGCCACCCGCAGCCAACTCATCTTTGGCCTCGGCGTAAAGCTTGCTGGGGCTCCAGTTGGCTTCCTTGTCCTGCGGGGCGGACGAGCAAGCTGTCAGCAGCAATAGGGCACTCGCCAGCGACCAGGTGCAGACAACCGATAATTTGGCTCGAAGCATGTAGGACAACTTTCTTGAAAAATTCCGGGTTGATTATATCGAGCGGTCATGATAGCGAGGATCTGGAGGATCGCGCCGACACCGAGCCAGAACTCGAATTGCGGCCGCTGGTTTTCGGGCCTGCCCAGCACGGCTTGCGTCTTGATCAGGCACTGGTCGAGTTGGTGCCGGAATTCTCGCGCAGTTATCTGCAGCAATTGATCCAGCGTGGCGCCGTCACGCTGCAGCGAGCGCTCGCCTGCAAGGCGTCGACGCGTGTCAAGGCGGCCGACCATGGGTGTATCGAGTTGCGGCCGACACCGCAAAGCCAGGCCTTCAAACCCGAGCCCATGATGCTGGACGTGGTTTACCAGGACGAGCATTTGCTGATCATCAACAAGTCAGCTGGCCTGGTCGTTCATCCGGCACCCGGCAACTGGAGTGGCACCTTGCTCAACGGTTTGCTTGCCTTCGATCCCAAGGCAGTGAATTTGCCGCGGGCCGGAATTGTGCATCGACTGGACAAGGACACCAGTGGTCTGATGGTCGTGGCGCGCAGCCGACCCGTGATGGATGCCTTGATTCGGGCCATCGCCGCGCGCGAGGTCGGCCGACAGTACCTGGCTCTGGCTCATCACCCCTGGGTTGGTAGCGCCCGTCGGCAGGTCGATCAACCCATTGGACGGGATCCGCGCAACCGTCTGCGCATGGCGGTGGTGGACCTCGGCAAGAACGCTGGCAAACTGGCACGCACAGATATTGAACTCCTGCAAAACGGTGATCTGGGCTGCCTGGTGCGATGCACACTGCACACGGGTCGCACGCATCAGATTCGGGTGCACATGGCAGCCATCGGTCATTCACTCGTGGCTGATGAACTTTATGGTGGCGCCGCTGCGGCCGGCATGCAACGGCAGGCCTTGCATGCCTTTCGACTTTCCCTGACGCACCCGGTGACACAGGAGCAGATGGTGTTTTGCTCCGAGTTGCCGCACGATCTGAGCTCGGCATTGAGCCAGTGGGGCCTCAGTTATAATTCGCGCTGATGGCATGAAAGCCAGCACCCCGGCCGGCAGCCAGGGGCAAGGCGCTGCGGATTCAACAATCTGCCTGCCGCGCCGCAAAGAATCACACTGATTTCGCACCGTGAGGGTGCTCATCCCGGAAGCATTGCAAGACCATGAATACGGCGGATGCCAAGCGCGTATTAGAGACCGCCTTGATTTGCTCGCAGCAACCCTTGC
>CAITQH010000001.1 GCA_903894475.1 uncultured beta proteobacterium | reverse complement strand
CGAATCCGGCCCGATACCGCACACGGACTCTGAACCTGAAATTGTCATCCCGGACTTGATCCGGGATCCAGTGCCACGCGAGCCATGGATTGCGGGTCGGGGCCCGCAATGACAAGCAGGGGTGTAACTGTTCATGGAAAGCGTAGCGCGGCAATCCATGCCTTCATGGATTGCCGCGCCCTGCGGGCTCGCAATGACAGCCAGGCAAAGCAGTGACGACAAGGGCTTCAAATCGGCATCCCCTGCTCGATCAGACTGGCATGCAAAGCTGCCCCCAATGGCAGAATTTCGTCATTAAAGTCATACCGGCTATTGTGCAGGAAACAACTGCCAACGCCGCCCTCGACTCCCTGGCCGATGCGCATATAGGCACCGGGCTTGACCTGCAGCATAAAGGAAAAATCTTCCGCGCCCATGCTGGGCTCCAGATCGCGCACCACGCGCTCGGCACCGACCAGGCTCTGCGCCACGTCGGCAGCAAAGCGTGCCTCGGCTACCGTGTTGATGGTCGCCGGGTAGGAGCGTTCGTACAGAACGGTGGCACTGGCACCAAACCCCTGGGCCACCGCGCTGCACATCTCTGAGAGGCGTCGCTCCACCATCGCCTGCACCTGCGGGTTGAAGGTGCGTACGGTACCCACCAGGGTCGCGCTGCCCGGTATCACGCTCATGGCACCGAGCTCGCCGGCGCGCATGGCACACAGGCTGATCACGGCATTGTCAATCGGCCTGACGTTGCGCGACACAATGCTTTGCACTGCCGTGATGATGTGAGCCGCCACCAGCACCGGGTCCACCGTCTGGTAGGCGTGCGCGCCGTGGCCGCCCTTGCCGGTGATCTCTATCGTGATACGGTCGGCCGCTGCCATCATGGGGCCGGGGTTGACGCCCACCGTGCCAGGACGCATGGCGGGCCAGTTGTGCATGCCGAAAACCGACTGCGCCGGAAAACGATCAAACAGACCATCTCCAATCATCGCTTTGGCGCCAGCAAACCCTTCTTCTCCGGGTTGAAAAATCAGCACCGCCGTGCCGTCAAAGTTGCGCGTCTGGGCCAGGTAGCGCGCCGCCCCGACCAACATGGCGGTGTGGCCATCATGACCGCAGCCATGCATCAAGCCGGCATGGGCTGACTTCCAGGAAAAATCGTTGTGCTCGGTCATGGCCAGCGCATCCATATCAGCGCGCAGCGCCATCATCTTTGCGCTGCTGTTGCGCTTGCCCTTGATCAGCGCCACGACGCCGGTTTTCCCGATCCCAGCGTGAACCTCGTCAACGCCACATTGCTGCAAGGCCTCCTGCACACGTGCTGCCGTGTAAAGCTCTTCAAAACCGAGCTCCGGATGGGCGTGCAGGTCACGCCGCAAAGCGGTAAGGTCGGGGTGAAAAGCGGCAATTTGCGCAAAGGCGCGACCCTGAACCTTGAGCGTCGAATACCGACCCGTTTCCTGCATCAATGTCCTCCCGCCTGGCCCACGCGCAGGCGCGGGTCGACCACAAAATAGAGCAGATCAACCACCAGATTGATCAGCACGAAAATCAGGGCAATCAGGCACAGGTAGGCTGCCATCACCGGAATATCGGCAAAAGTCACCGCCTGAATGAACAGGAGGCCCATGCCAGGCCACTGAAAAACCGTCTCGGTGATGATGGCAAAGGCAATCAGTTGCCCGATTTGCAAGCCGGTGATGGTGATCACCGGCACCAGGGTGTTTTGCAGGGCATGGCCAAAATGAATCGCCCGATTGCTCAAGCCGCGTGCCCGCGCAAAGCGGATGTAATCGGTGCGCAGGACTTCGAGCATTTCAGCGCGCACCAGTCGCATGATCAGGGTCAGTTGGAACACCGCCAGCGTGATGGCCGGCAGCACCAGATGGTGCAGCCCGTCAAGCGTGAACAAGCCGCTTTGCCACCAGCCCAGTTGCACCACTTCGCCGCGGCCAAAGCTGGGGAACCAGCCCAGGCCGACCGAGAACGCAAGAATCAGCAGGATACCAATCAGAAAGGTCGGCAACGAAACCCCCAGGAGCGAGATCGTCATGAACAACTGACTCAGGAAAGTGCCGCGTTTGAGCGCCGAGTAAACCCCCAGCGGCACGCCGATCAACAAGGCCAGCGTTGCCGCCACCAGTGCCAGTTCCAGCGTCGCTGGCAAGCGCTCGGAAATCAGGCGAGAGACCTTGGCGCCCTGGCGCAGACTCAAGCCAAACTCGCCCTGCACCGCGTTGAGCAGAAAATGCCAGAACTGAACAAAAAACGGCTGATCCAGACCCAGATCAGTGCGCAACTGGCGAATCTGGTCAGGCTTGGCATCCTGTCCAAGCAAAAACACGACCGGATCGCCCACGTACTGGAACAGCATGAAGGCGATAAAAGCCACCACGACCATCACCACCATGGCCTGAATCAAGCGACGAAGAATAAATGCAGCCATCTGTACAAGTTAGGCAAACAGGGTCACCCTGGACCCCTTGCGCAGAGACGCACCATGGAAAGGGGCGTTAAAGAATTAAGCCAACTCGAGTCGCCGCTCAATTCGTTCCAGCCGGAGATTAAAACCATCTGCCGCAAGCTGCTGCTGGGCGTCGGCTGAAGCAAGATGACCAATATGCTGAATGATCGAAGCCTGTCCAGCCTCAAGGTTGGCGAGTCGTCTGGTAGCTTCTTCAAGTTTGCGTTCGATACGATCCTGACCCGCCTGGAACCGTTTCAAATGTTCGATAACAATATTCTCGACATTTTCCATGGTTTGAATTCCCTCTTGTGGCTTTCCAATACGACTAGCACTGTGCTGATTATGATGCAAAAAACCCCGCCAGGTTGCCCTTAAGCTGAGGTGCAGGCAAAGACGTTTGCAAGGTCACAGTTCAGGATGGCTCGGTTGAGCGTTTGTTGTCTGTTCGAACGCGTGAAGAGAAGATAAAAGAGCGCGTTAGTGGCACTTTGAGTTGGTGGCGCACGAAAACTATATCGTGATCATGGAAGAGGATGTGACCACTGTGACCGTGTTGAGCGTAGCGCATGCACGGCAGAAGTACCCTTGAAGAGCGAACAAAAGCGCAGTTCCGCGCCCGTAAAAAAACCCCGCCACGTTGCCGCAGCGGGGTTTTGACTTTAGGTCCTTAACTGACTTGCGTCAGCGCTGGATCAGAAAGCGTGACGGACACCCAGATCAAAGCCAGTGGACGAACCATTGGCGGGCGTTGCCGCACCGTTCAGAGCTTGAGCAGCGCCGCCGGAGTTGGACAGGCTGGCGAAGGTACCGTACAGAGCGGTGCGCTTGCTCATGTCATAGACATAACCCAGCGAGAACTTGTCGGTCTTGGCGCCAGCGCCATTGTCAGAGCTGGAGAAAGAAACGCGAACGGTACCAGCGGGAGCCACGGGGACCAGAGCACCGACGGTGTAACCAACGACGTCCTTAGCACCTGTGTTGGCATCCTTGTTCCAGAAACCGATCAGTTGAGCAACCTTCATGTCATACGAACCGGCAAAGTTGGTGGATTGCACATCAGTGCCAGCGCCAGTCGTAGTCTTGGCATACGCAACTGCCAGGCTCAGAGGGCCGTTGTCATATTGAACGCGGACGGCGCCGCCGTCGCCAGCTTGCGAAGCGGCGTTGGAAGCGTTCTCACCAAAGTACATCTGTCCCCAGAAAACAAAACCGCTCACGTTCGGCGAAATGTAAGCAACGCTGTTGGAAGCGCGGACGATGGTCTGGCCGCCAGCGCTGCTGTTCAGGGCTTGCGTCGTGCCAACACCGTTGGTACCAAACGGATCGTACACGGTGAAGCTCCAGAATTGCGGCGTGTAGTCACGGCCCAGTCGGATTTCACCAGAGCTGCCGATCAAGCTCACATACGAGGTACGATTGAAAGTCAGGCCTTGGCTGCCATTCATGCCAGCAAGTGCGCCACCGGCTGCCTGGTTGCTCACGTTGGTAGCAGAACCAGTGCCGTTGTCATTGTTGACGCCAGCTTCCAGCCAGAATTTGGCCTTCATGCCGCCACCGAGGTCTTCAACACCCTTGAAACCCAGACGGCTGCTGTTGTAGCCGGAATTGGTCAACTGAGTCTTGTTGGATGTGTCGCCGTTGCCGATAGCAACAGTCGCGTCAACCACGCCAAAAAGCGTGACCGACGAGGCGGCACCAGCGCCAAAGCCGTTTTGTGCGGAAGCAGCACCGACTACAGCCAGGGCAGCCAGAGCAATGAGGGATCTTTTCATATAAATTTACTCCAAGGTTAAACATAGGGCTCCGGTTTGCAAGTTTTGAACCCCGGGCCAACCTCCTATTTCAGGAAGTTAAGAGGATTGAACCAGAGCCCGACGACCTTGGCAAAGAAAACCCCCGTAAACTTTGGCAAAGCTGGCGCTTTCGTTGTGGGCTTGCAACAAGTTGATACAGGCAGGCCCACCGTCTGACGCAGAGCGCTTGATTTAGTGGTCTTGCCCGTTTGTAATACAATTTGTTTAACAAAATTTTGGAGATGCCAAATGAATGCCGTGACCTCACGCGAGGTAATTCATCATTTTTCTGCGGTCGCTGCCCGCGTCGCCGCAGGGCAGGAACTGACGGTGACGCGCCATGGCAAACCGGTCCTGAAATTGACGCCTTTGACTTCGCTTGAGCCTGGTTTGCCGCAGCGCGAAGCATTGATTGAAAAATTGCTGTCTATCCGTATGACGCGCTCGATTGGCAAAAAGTTTGAGCGCAGCGATGCCTACGATGATTGAGTCAGAGCGCTGGTCCATAGACACCAACATTCTGCTGTACGCAACCGACCCCGACGCCCCGCTGGCGAAGCGGGAAATTGCGCAAGAAATGATCAAACGCCTGGCATTGAGTCCGCATGCCGCACTGGTCGGACAGGTGCTGAGCGAATTCATGAGTGTCGTACTCCGGAAAAATGCAATGACCCATAAGCAAGCCCTTGAAGCAGTTGACTTGTTGTCACAAGCGGCGGACGTGCTGGGCGCATCAAGACAAGCCTATGCACAAGCCTGGAACTTGGCCGCCCAGCACAAATACCAGGTTTGGGACGCGCTAATCATTGCGATTTGTGCCGACCATGGCGTCAGAATTCTGTATTCCGAGGACGCAGGATCCCTGAAGCGACCTTTGGGTGTCCGTGTAATCAACCCATTTCTAGACAAGGTGAAGTGACCAGTATTCAACACATGTATAGAATAATGGTCATGAACGCATCTCCTCAAAACATCGGTCAAGCCCTTAGGTCCGTGCGACTTTCAAAGGGTATGTCGCAGCAGGCGCTGGCGGCGGCTGCCGGCATCAGCCGGACAACGCTGATCCAGATGGAGAAAGGCAAGGATGCGCAGGTATCGAGCTTCGAACTGGCAGGACAGGTACTCGGGGTTGAATTTGGATTGCTGTCAGAAAACCCGGACATGACCCGGCGACGCAAGGCGCGAGCTGACCATCAGATCAAACTGGCCGCTTCAAGGGAAAAACATTTGAAACTGGCCGTGAAATTCGCTTTGGGGGGTGCCGAGGCCATGACACTCAAGGAAAACGCCCTGCGCATGGTCCAACTCTGGAAAGAGGGTGACCTGTGCAGCCCGGTTTACATCGAACGTTGGCTGGAAATTCTGAATGCAGAACCCAAGCAGGTCGCAAAGAAGTTGCTGGCGATGGACGATGAGTGGGGTCCGGCATTGCGACAAAACACCCCTTTTGCGCTCACCGTGACATGAGAATCGAAGACGTAGATCGTGTCTTGAGCGCGATCCGGAGCAGCAGTGGAATCGACGAATTCGTTGTCATCGGGAGCTTGTCGGCGCTCGGTATCAGCGGCGACAAACTGCCAGCACGGATGACCCAATCGATGGAAGTGGATGCCTACCCCGAACGAGACCCGAACCGGGCGCAGGAGTTCTCAAAAGAATTCGGCGAGGACAGCGCCTTTCATCAGGAACACGGCTACTACTTCGATGCAGTCAGCCCGGACCTGCCCACCTTGCCAGAACGATGGCAGACCAGGATGATTAGCCAGGTGCTTGCCTCCGGGGTGAAAGTGAAATACCTCGATTCCAACGACTGCGCCGTATCCAAGTACGCACGATCCGAGCCAAAAGACAGGCAGTGGATACGCGCCGGTATCGAAGCGGGTATTTTGTCTTTGCCAACGATCGAATATCGAATGCGTGAGACGCTCTTCCTGGATGAGGAGGAGCAGCAAAAGGCCAGGACATCCCTGGTCGAAGACAAACTTTGGTTTGAGTCACTGCGCGCACGCCCCTACTGATCAAACCATTTACCCAATAGGAAACCACGGATGGACCTCTTGCTAAGCACCGCCGACGCCGCCCTGCACACCCTGTTTGCCACGCCCCGTGCCAGTCAGGCCTGCCCGACCCTCTCAACGCAGGACACCGTACTGACAGACGCCGAGAAATCCCACTCAGGCGCCCTGATGCGAGTCAACCATGTGGGCGAGGTGTGCGCCCAGGCACTCTACACAGCGCAGGCTTTCGCGACCCAAAACGATACTTTGCGCGCCCATTTCAGACGGGCCAGCATGGAAGAGACCGACCACCTGGCCTGGACCGAGCAGCGCCTGCAGGAATTGGGGCAACGCAAATCCTTGCTCAATCCGCTTTGGTACGGCGCTGCTTTCGGGCTTGGACTCATTGCCGGGCGCCTGGGCGACCGACTGAGTCTGGGTTTTGTCGTGGAGACTGAAAACCAGGTCGAAGCGCATCTGCAGAGCCACCTTACCAGTTTGCCAGCCCATGATCACGCCTCGCGCGCCATCGTGGCTCAGATGAAGGACGACGAAGCACGGCACGCGCTGGACGCCCGGCGAGCCGGTGCGGCCGAGTTGCCACCGCCGGTCAAGACCCTGATGAAACTCGCCGCCAAAGTGATGACCACGGTGGCGCATCGCATCTAGCGACACTCACTTATTCTTCGTCATCGCGGGTCACTGTCATCGCGTGTCCCTGTTTGTCGTTGCGGCCCCGCTTGTCATTGCGGACCTGCTTGTCATTGCGGACCCGATCCGCAATCCAGTATTCGCGTGGCACTGGATCCCGGATCGAGTCCGGGATGACAGCGAAGTAGTCGGGGATGACAGCGAAGCAGGCGGGGATGACGATCATGTTTCCAGCAACTCGAAACTGGTGCTGATCTCTGCCGTCTTGCCCAGCATGATGCTGGCCGAGCAGTATTTCTCGTGACTCATGGCAATGGCGCGCTCTACCGCCGCCGCTGGCAGCGCCTTGCCACTCACGCTGAAATGCATGTGGATGCGGGTAAAGACCTTGGGGTCTTCGGTGGCACGCTCTGCCGTCAGCTTGACGCTGCAGCCGCGCACATCGTGGCGGCCACGCCGCAGAATCAGCACCACGTCGTAAGCGGTGCAGCCGCCGGTGCCAGCGAGCACGGTCTCCAATGGACGCGGCGCCAGGTTCTGGCCACCATTGTCCGGTTTCTCAGCGTCTGGCGCGCCGTCCATTGCCAGCGTATGGCCGCTGCCGGTTTCGGCCACAAAACCCATGCCCGAGCGTGTGCCCAAGGCCCCGGTCCAACTTACTGTGCATTCCATTGTGTTGCTCGCCTTCCTGCTATCGATAAGAAATTGTCGCCTGCAACAGGCAGCTTAT